>LBSQ01000013.1 GCA_000992015.1 Parcubacteria group bacterium GW2011_GWA2_37_10 | reverse complement strand
TTAAGTGGCGGAAACTCCGCTTCTTTTTACGTTTTTTCTCGTTTTCTTTTTTCATACAACTTCATTTTACAGAAGTTGCATTTCAAATGACAATTTTCAGCTATAGGAGATTTCTTGCTCACTGACAACTTTTTGGAGGACATTGCGATGGAGTTTTCCTGGATGATTTTGGCGGTCGTCTTTGGCGGCAATCTGGTTTATCTTGGAACGATGTTCGCGGCCCAGCAACTCGACAAGAGCCTGCCGCCGCGGCACTCGCTAATACCAGGCACAAAGCAAAAATTCCTGTATATGCAGGACTGGTACACCATGAAGTACGGCGACGTGGTTGCCGTACCACTAATTGCCAACGTGTTCGTGCATCTAGTGATCAACGGGTACGTTAACGTTGTGCAATGGGGAATTTTTGCAATCCTCTCTCTGATACTGGCCGTCACCGGTATTAGTATGTGTCTGACTCCCGAGCATAAGCCTGATCAAGGATTCCCTTCCGCGGGCAAAGCTTCAATTCAGGGATGGTTGCATATGCCCTACTTTGGGGTCGGTTGGTCCATAGGAACGATTTCCCTGATCAACTGGCCATTGGGTCATATTCATGGACCGGTTCTATGGCTGGGATTGTCCGGAGGCGCCTTCTATCTCGTGTGCCTTGTTGCCGAGTTCAAATCCGGCAACTTCGACCCGCTCAAGAAAGAACCATAGGGCAACATCTACTTCTACGTGCAACGCAATATGCGCGATGGGTGATGCATCATGCCGTTCGTGATCCTACTGGATCCGAACGGTGCTTTTTTTATTTTGAAATTCGTAAATTAGCATTGGCTCGAAGTTTTACGAACTCCGGCCTCGCAATTTTTTTGTTGCGGTGGAAATAGCCGGTGATAGCGGTCATAACTGCATTGTCTGTACTTAAATTTGCCGGAGGAACTAAAAAATATATAGTGGTAGCGTTTTTGTCGATCGACAAAAACGCTGCCATCTTATTTTCTATTGCTTCTTTAAACTGTTTTCTTAATTCTTGGTTTGCTGAAACGCCTCCGCCTAAAATTATTGTTTTTGCTTTATAATCTTTTGCGGCTTTTATTGTTTTCTTTAGCAAAACATCAATAACTGCCTGCTGAATTTCAACTGCCATTTCCTGCCTATATTGCTTTATTTTTAGTGTGGTTAATTTTCTACGATCGTGAGAATTTAACCACACTTGTTTTTTGTGGTGGTATAAGACAGCGGTTTTTAATCCAGAAAAACTGAAATCGTAGTCTTTTGTATTTATCATCGGACGCGGAAGCTGAGCGGATACCCGTTCTCCGCTAATTAGCGGAGAACGGGTATCCGCTAACTTTGCCAATTTTGCAATGACCGGGCCGCCGGGGTAGCCAAGCCCAAGAATTTTGGCGGACTTGTCAAAACATTCACCGGCCGCGTCATCTCTGGTTTCTCCGAGTATTTTGTAATTGCCTATTTTTTTTACTAAAATTAATTGTGTATGTCCACCGCTTACTACTAACGCCACCGCCGGAAATTCACTTTTTTGATTTTCTAAGCAACTTGCCAGAATATGAGACTCAATATGATTTACCGGAACCACAGGAATATCCCAAAAAGATGAAAGCGCTTTTGCAAAATTTATTCCAACCCATAAACACGGCTCTAACCCCGGGCCGTTTGTCACGGCAATCAAGTCTACGTCGGGTTTTTTATATTTTTTCAAAAAGGGAATTATTTTTTTAAGTAATTCTGGTTCGCGCTCCAAAATTGTGTTTATAATTTGGGATTTAGGATTTGCTTGGAGATTAGAATTTGTTATTTGGGATTTAAGCAACTCGCTTTCTTTTAGCGATTTAGTCAGAGCGGGAAGCAAATTTTTTTGGTGTTCGCGCTTTGCCATCATTGGATAAACTCCGCCGTACTTTTGGTGTACTTTAATCTGCGAGGCAATAATGTTTGATAAAACGGTAAAAACAGGAGTTTTTCCTCTTTTTACTTCTAAAATAGCAATTCCTGTATCATCGCACGATGTTTCTATGGCAAGTATTTTCATAGGTTGTTTTTAACCTAAAACTTGAAAAAAATCAATTCTTAAAGTACAATAACAAAGTATACGGCCCTATCGTCTAGCCTGGTCCAGGACGCGTGCTTTTCAAGCATAAAACCCGGGTTCAAATCCCGGTAGGGCCACATTTTAAATTGGATATGGACAAAAAAAATTATCTTGATATTTCAAAAGCTTCAGACCTAAAAGATAAGAAAGAAATAGCCATTTATAGGGCTTTTGAAACAATACCGGGAATTGTAAGTTTGGGGACTCTTTTGGGAGTCTTTATTTTTTCATGGATACTGCCCTCATGGGTGGCGATTTTTATAATCTGTTTTTGTTTTTATTATCTTTTTAGAATTCTTTATTTTTCTTTGCACCAAATAGCGGGTTATTTCAAAATAAAAAGATACCTTAAAACAGATTGGATGAATAAACTAAAAACCCTTCGGCGCGGCTCAGGTCAGGCTTGGAAGAAGATTTATCATATAGTAATTTTGCCGACCTACAAAGAGGGGCCAAAAATAGTAAAAGAAAGTTTGGATTTTTTAATCCGATCAGATTATCCAAAAGAAAAAATAATTGTAGTTTTGGCGCTTGAGGGAAGAGCGGGAGGAGAGGCGCAAAAAATGGCGGAAATTATTCAAAAAAAATATACTGACAAATTTTTTAAATTTTTAGTTACAATTCATCCAGACAACATAGCGGGTGAAATAGGCGGCAAAGGCTCTAACGTGGCGTGGGCCGGTAAGGAAGTAAAAAAAACAACAGATAAATTTGGTATTCCTTATGAAGATATTTTGATATCTACCTTTGACGTTGATACAAAAATTTATCCTCAGTACTTTTCTTGCTTGACATGGCACTATCTAATGGAAAAAAATCGAGCAAGAGCAAGCTACCAACCGATTCCTATTTATAATAATAACATTTGGTCAGCTTCGGCTTTTTCCAGGGTTGTTTCTACTTCAAATACTTTTTGGCAAATGATCCAGCAAGAGAGGTCTGAAAAACTTACAACCTATTCTTCTCACGCAATTCCGGCAAAAGCATTTTTTGAGGTGGGCTATCCTTCAAATGTGGTTTCAGACGATTCAAGAATTTTCTGGAAAGCCTATTTTTATTATGATGGAGATTATAGGGTAGTTCCCATTTATTATCTGGTTTCAATGGACGCCGTAATGGCTAAAAACTTCTGGCAAACCATTGTGAACCAGTATAAACAGCAAAAACGTTGGGCTTGGGGGTGCGACGAAATACCATACATAATGTTCGGTTTTCTGAAAAATAAAAAAATACCTGTTTGGACAAAAATTTCCCACACCTATACGATTATTGACGGTTTTTGGTCTTGGGCAACGGCCGCTTTGCTTTTATTTTTACTGGGCTGGCTCCCGATATTTTTGGGCGGCCAAAAATTCAACTTCACAATTTTATCTTTTAACCTCCCTATTTTAACCGGCAGAATTATGACAATTTCCATGATCGGAATGTTTGTTTCTGCCATTCTAAGCACTATGCTTTTACCTCCTCTGCCAAAGGGTATGAGCCAATTTAAAAAAATACCCGTTCTTTTGCAATGGATATTCTTGCCGGTAACCTTAATTATTTTTGGCTCCTTGCCGGCATTAGATGCCCAAATCCGCCTAATGCTTGGCCGCTACATGGGCTTCTGGGTAACCGAAAAAGTTAGAAAATAAAAGAGCGGCAAATACGCCACATCGTAGCGATCGCTTAGGTAAGGCGTATTTGTAAACCTCATTGTAAAAATTTGACAAGCACTTTTGAAAGAATATAATGTAAGTATAACTACAAAGAATATGTTGATATTAAAATGCGATTTATGTAAAAAAGAATTAAGTCGCGATAAAGATGTAGATATTAGATTTGCATGGACTAAAAAAGTAGATTTGTGCGAAGATTGCGCTTCACCTGTTTTGCAATTTCTGCAGAAGAATAAATTTTTAGACAAAAAAGAGATTAAAAAATTATAATAATATGCTTGATGATAAAGATATCAAAAAGTTAATAGATGCACAAAAAGAAGTTTTCGTTACAAAAGAAGAATTCGAAGGTTTGATTGATATTGTTGCCACGAAAGAAGAATTAAGTGGGTTAAAGGGAGAAATGAAACAAGGGTTTGATAAAATTGGAGAAGATGCCAAAGAAATTAAGTCTTTATTGATTGATTTTGGCACGCGCACTAAAACCTTGGAAGGAGAAGTTGATTTTATAAAAAATTCGTTAAATATCCAGCCAATAAAAAAATAATTAAAATTAAAAAATCAGCAGGTAAAATTGCTGATTTTTATTGGCTCGCTTATCGTCATTGCGAGGAGCCCGCAGGCGACGAAGCAATCCAGAGTGCGTGCACAAACCACTGGATTGCCACGGCAATTACTATTGCCTCGCAATGACGGGCTGGGGATTATTCAAAGTGAATTTTAGTTTGAAACTGTTTGAGACGCTCTTTTAATTCGGGATAGTTTTTTAGTTCTGGGTCTTTTCCTAATAATTCTTTGGCCGCGGCGCGGGTTTTTTCTACAAGAAAAATGTTTGTTAAGCCCTGCATTGCCATATCCGGAATCCCCCACTGTTGAGTTCCGTAAAGGCTTCCGGGACCTCTAATTTCCAAATCTTTTTCTGCCAACTCAAAACCGTTGTTTGACTCAACTAGCGCCTTTAATCTTTTTCTGTTCAACATGCTTGGGTCTGTGGTAAATAAAAAACAATAACTCTGCATGTCGCTTCGGCCAACTCGTCCGCGGAACTGATGTAGTTGTGATAATCCAAATCTTTCAGCGCCTTCTACCATCATTATAGTAGCGCGAGGCACATCAACGCCAACTTCAACAACAGAAGTTGAAAGTAAAATATCAATTTCTCCTTTTTTAAAGTCCAGCATTATTCTTTCTTTTTCAGGAGCCTTCATTTTGCCATACAGCATTGTAATCCTTAAATCTGGAAAAACTTCTTTTGAAAGGCGCTCATATTCTTCTTTTAAAGCTTTGACCTCATTTACTGGCAAAGATAATAGAGAGTTGAACCCGTAATTTTGTGGAACAAATGAGCCAGAAACAGCGGAGAACGGGTCTCCGTCTGCTTTTGTCGCGGCTTCTTTTAATTTACTTGCTTGTGATTCAATTTTTGGATAAATAACGAAAACTCCTTTGCCCTCTTTTACTTCTTTTTTTATAAACTCATGAGTTTCTTTTCTTTGACCGGGTTCCACAATTATTGTTTTTACTTTTTTCCTGTTTTTTGGCATTTCATCAATTAAAGATAAATCTAGGTCCCCATAAACTGTTAACGCCAATGTGCGAGGAATTGGAGTTGCCGTCATTGAAAGCAAATGAGGAATCAGCTTCTTACCTTTTATCAAGTAGTCTCTCTGTTCAACTCCAAAACGGTGCTGTTCGTCTAAAATTACCAGAGCCAAATTTTTAAACGTTACGGTTTTTTGGATTAAAGAGTGAGTGCCTATTGCAACATCAATTTGCCCGTTTTCTAAATCTCCGTTAAAACTTTTTTTAGAAATTTCAAATGTTTCACCATCCTTGGTAATTCTTGCATCTTTGCCGGTTAGCATTCCAACCTTAATGTCAAAATCCTTCAACAAATCAGAAATCGTTTTAAAGTGCTGTTTTGCCAAAATTTCCGTAGGGGCCATAAAAGCAACTTGATGGCTATTTTTTGCTATGCTTAATGCCGCCATTGCGGCCACCACTGTCTTGCCCGATCCGACATCTCCCTCCAATAATCTGGACATTGGGGCAGTCTTTTCCAAATCCTTTAAAATTGCGAATGCGCATTTTTTTTGAGAGTCAGTAAGTAAAAATGGCAAAGAGTCGGTAAATTTTTTCATTAAGGCGGCATCCATCGGGCACGCTGGGGATTTTTTTAGCATCAGTTTCAATTTTTCTTTTAAAACATTCAATTGAATTAAAAAAAGCTCTTCAAAGGAAAACCGCGCCTTTGCGGCATCAGCGTGTGAAAATGTTGATGGGAAATGCAATTGCCAGACGGCTTCTTGTATGGGCAAAAATTTATATTTTTTGATTATTTCTTCCGGCAAGGATTCCTGTATCTGTTCCACAAACCTGTAAAGCAAAGGTTTTATAACATATCTTAGCCAACGTGAAGTCACGCCCCTTGTTTCAGAGTAAACCGGCACAATTCTACCCGTGTGAGTTAATTCCTCGTTTTCTCCTATTTCGTTTATTCTTTCGTAACTTGGATTATTCAAAAAAATTCCTTCTTTATAGAGAGAAACTTTTCCTGCCAAACAGACAAAGTCATCTTCTTTTAATGATTTTACCAAATACGGCTGATTAAACCAAATAACCTTTATTTCACTGTTATCATCTTGAATTACCGCCTCGGTCATTGCCATATATTTTTTGAAAGTGTTTGTGTTTTCAATTTCTGTAATTTGCCCCTGCACACAAACGGTTTCTCCTAATTTTTGCCTTGCTGATTTAATCGAAATTATTTCAGAAAAATCATCGTATCTTGCCGGAAAATAAAAAAGCATATCCTGCACTGTTTTTATGCCGAATTTTTTAAGTTTTTTTACATAAACCGCGCCAACTTTTGGAAGCTCTTGAATTGGTGTTGAAAGATTTATCATAAAATTAATCAGGCGTCCGCGAGCAAAGTCGGGGACGCCATAGCCGGTGCGTTTTGCCGGTTGGTTGATCTACTTCCTTAAGATTAAGAAAGCCTCCGTCTGGATGACCAGACACTTGTCCTCTGGGGAAAGTTTGTCCCATTGGTTTCTCCTAATCCGTTCTAACAATATCTCCAAGACGAGCCGAGGATACCGCTTATCTACCACTCGGCTTACCACAAGTGGCAGAAGATTAATCAATGAACCCCTGGAAAGTTTCAAGAGACCATTGATTTCTCCCTGGGCCCTTTTTACCACCGGCTCCATCCTCTTTTTATCCGCAACTTTTTTCAAAGCTGCTTTCAGCGCCTCTTCTCTTTTCTTCCCGGAATTTTTGGGACAGTTGTTCCCGAAACAGCGACTGACCGGACCTTCTTGCGTCTCTTTCATTTCCTCTCCTTTCTTGAAATGGATTCCCCTGGCACAGACAGACTCTATTTTGTGAAAGAACTACGTATTCTTTCATCAGACCCATTGTGCCCCCAGGAAGATTCGAACTTCCATCAAAAGCTCCGCAAGCTCATATTCTGTCCATTGAACTATGGGGGCATTGCCCTTTATCTTCACCCTACAATAAAAAACCAATAAAATCAAAGCCCTGACGGCACGCCAGATCTGTTCCTGATTAAAAAAATATTGAAATTCACAAATTAGGACTAAAACGGACTTGAGTATTTTTTTTCTGAAATCGAGCCGAACTTTTGCTCTCTCGCCTGCAACTCTCCTAAAACCTCCTGGTAGGCTTCGCTCTTAAATTTTAATGCGTTAATTGCAACATCCGGTTCGCGCTGTTGCGCTAAAATTGCGTACTCATATAATAGAAAAACACCGAACAATATATCCAATAAAATAAAAATTAAAATAAAAATAAAAATATGCATGCCTAAAAACCAAAGGGGGGGTTTAACGTTTTTTATTTTTTCAAATAAATTTTTGGTATTTAGATTAGAAAAATTTGTCATTTTTTTTATTATTGAGCGCTGGGCTTATTGTTTAATATAGGCTTCCATTGAAAAATCGGCTGCGACTATTTCTAAATTAGATTTTTTAGAAATATCGGCTTGCGGCATTTTTTTGATTATTAAGTTTCCTGCCTTAATTAAATATGGCCCCGTTTCTATTTTTTCCAAAAAAGCTAAAATATCCACAAAATTGCCTTGAGTTGAAATTTTAAAATTAATGAACTGGATATTTTTGCCCGTAAGATTGGCCGATAAAGAAACTATTGACTTAATTTTATAATAAGAGGCCTCTGCTTCTAAAAATTTAAAAAAATCCACAGGATTTTTGGGGTCAACATAAAGTTGGTCTATCTTGTCAAAATTCGGCTTGTACAGTTCATAATTGTTTTTAAATTTTCCTATTTCGCTCGCCTGACTTTCTAAAAGAATCAGGCTGGCTTTTCTTACCACTAAGTCATTTGAATTTTTTTTTATTTCTCCAAGAAGAGGAATGATTACAAATAAAATTGAAATTAAAATTACCAACCCAAAAATTGAAGTGGCTGTGTAGATACTGTTTTTAGCATTTCCTCTAAAAAATTTTTCGATTTCAATTCCCATTGATTTCAAACGTTAAATAAAAACTAATATTAGTAGGGTTTATCCAGCTTTCCGGCGAAAAACTGAAATTTTTAATTTTTCCGTCGCCTTCAATATTTTTTTTAAAAACAAGTAAATTATCTCTTGTGTTTACCGTGCCGGAAATCTTTACTTCAATATTGTCGCTTTTTTCCTTTCTGCCCAAGGAAAGGCTTGAAAAATACATGCCGGCCGGCCTCTCTACATTTAAGATATCATAAAGAGCCGTATGAAATTGCAGGCCATCTTTATAAAAAGATTGTATTTTAGCAATGCTTTTATTATAATCCTGCAAGATATTTTTGTATTTTAAAAATTCATCTGTTGTATGTTGGTTTTCGGCTTGCCCTAAAATAAATTTTTGGGGAACGGCTACTCCCAGAATATAGTAGTTCACGGAAAATAAAATAAAAATTAGACAGATTATTATAATTATAATTGCGCTTCCTAAAATTATAATCAATTTTTTTATCTGTTGTGAACGGGATTCTTCTTTTTCTTCTGGCGGTAAAAGATTAATCATGATAAAAATTATTGTTTTCCCCCCTTAGAGCTAATCCCAATGCCGTTATGAAAGATAACGATTTTTTTTGAACTTCCGGCAATTCAAATTTTTTTAATTTTTCAGAAAAATTAATCCAGGGATTTCCAAGCTCCACAGGAATATTTAATTTTTGGCTGAAAAAATCGCCTATGCCTTTTAAATTTACTCCCTCTCCGGAAAGAATAATTTTTGTTATACCCATTTTTTGAGAAAAATGCTCATGGGAGTTGTGGTCTGAATAAAAATCCAGATAATTTTTGATTTGAACTATCAAATCTTCTAAAATTGGCGCCATAGCTTTTGATGCGGTGTCTGTTTCACCGCCTTTTTTTTGTCTATCTATGCCGTATTTTATTTTTATCTCTTCTGCTTTTTTGAAATCAACATCTAATTTTTCTGATATCGCCTCTGTCATCTGCTGAGAAGAAATTGGAATAGACGATGTAAACCTTATAGAATGGCCTGAAAAAACGATGAAATCAGTATTGTTTCCTCCGAAATCAATCAATGCCAATGGAGCCGAACTTGTTTCATTTTTTATCAATGTCCTGGCAATAGCCTGTGTTTCAACCTCAAGGGCTATGGGGACAAGACCTGATTGTTTTAAGCACGAAATATAAGAATCAACTATTGTTTTTTCCACTGCTATGATAAGAACATCTAAATGATCTAAGTGGTCTACAATTGGGTCTATAACCTGAAAATCCAAATAGACCCGGTCTATAGGCAAAGGAATATAATTTTCAGCCTCAAAAAGAACCGCTGATTTTAATTCTCCTTTCTTCATTTTTGGCATCTGAATTACCTGGGAAAAAGATTTTTCCTCGGGCAAAGACGCGATAACATATTTTGTTTTGAGCTTTTCACCTTTTACGGTAGCTACCGCGTCTTTTATGATTTTTACAAAACCGTCTTCGTCTTGAATTATGCCGTCTTTGATTATTCCAGATTTAACTTTTTTTTCATTATAAGAAACCGGCTGCAAAAAACCGCGCTTTCTTCTAAGCTTAATAATTTTTAGAGACGAATCGTTTATGTCCAGACCGAATGTTTCAGTTTTTAAAGTTAAAAAATTTATCATCATTGTCGCGCAACTGGTTTATTATACCATTTTTTTTCTTTCTCTTCAAAAAAATAAAAACCGCGGATAATAAAATTAAAAATAATGTAAGCCAAAAATTTATGGAAAATAAGGAATTGCTTTTTTTCCCGACGTTATTCAGGTTTGATGTAATCGGAGGGAACAGATTATTGTTTAACGGTTTATCCTTATCAGTATTTATTGTCTCGGCATTATTGTTATTGAAATTTTCAATATTAATTTGGTTTAAATTTAGAGGAACTGTTGTTTTTTTGACTCCTGCGTTATTACCCTGCGCACCAAAGGGCGCTGAATAAATATGTTCGTCAGGAGTTGCGAAAAAACCAAGTATTTTTATTGGAAAAAAATAAATTACAAAAATTAAAAAAAGAATATAGATTTTGTGTTTCATGAGTTTAATTGCTTGTCCATTTTTCCAATTGAATTCCGGCGGAAACAGAAGAAGCGGGAAAAAAGGGCGGAGGATAATATAAGAGATTTGTGTCCCATTTAAAAAAAGGATTATAATAGCCATCTGTGAATGAACTGCCGCAATAATTGGTAAAATTAAACCACCATGAGCCGTAAAGTATGACGGAACCATAAAAGTAAACTGCGCTTGTAGGCGGAGCAACGGATCCGCCGTGCGAGGAACCGCCAGAATAACAAATAGGAGCTGCCACGAAACCATGCTGCGCCAGCAAAGCTCCGTCAACATATAAGGTATTCGGGGCGTTTTTGGTGACAATAATATTTCCCTGCGCCATTAAACCAAGTGTGTCGGCGGCTTGCCCGGAAGCGCCGTTTTCTCCGTTTGAGTAACGTATATTATTTGATATATATATATTAGGCATTAAATTGGATGCCGTTCCATTTGCATTAGGGTTAGTATTTAACGCGCTGCTATCGGCTGCGGCGACGATTACCCTGCCTTTCACCGTGCCATCTATCCAAAGATTTTCTTTGACGTATATTCTTAAACCTTCGCTTGGCACTGCTGTTGTGTACTGTAAACACCTGCCTGAACTGCCGCATCCGTTGCACGAGCTATTACTGCAAATACCGCTGGCATAATCAGTTCCTCCGATTATATATCCAAGCCCTGTATCAGTTCCTCCACTGAGCGCTTTTATTACAGGAAATCTTGAGCCAGTATTCATTGTCCTCAAAACTTTATAAACAGTTACTGTTCCATTGCCGTTAAACACCAGCGAATACCCCAGCTTATTTGATAATGGCAAATTTATCTGGCTGTTGCTTTGAATATCTGAAAAAGCGGTATTAACGCCCGCAAAATCTGCTACTGTAGTCGGGTTGCTCCAGTAAGGAGAACTTTCTGATCCGTTTGAACCAGTTGCCCAAACCGCATTTTTTGTTGATGTTGTAGGGCAACTTCTTTCAGGATATTCCTGGTTGCAATCGGTAGTGTAAGTTGTTTGCACCGAAGATGTTACAGAAGAAGTTGTGGTTGCTTCAAAACGTATGCCTGTGTCGCTATGGACCGGTCCGCTATATGCCTCTGTACTCCATGCATATATCCAATCATGAGCTAAGAGCGCGTAGCTGGCAAGTGAAGGAAAGCCATATGTCGCTGTAACTATTCTTTTTATGTTTGGATTATCATTTGTCCAGCCTGTTGATTGGATTGTTGCGGCGCCTCCTCCATATGGTGGAGGCGTAATTGTCAAGCTAAACTGCCCAATTGTCTGTTGGGTATCATAATCAACGTAATCGTGCGCATAAGGACCACTCTGTCCCGTGCCATCTTGGTAGTCGTCTGGAAATTTAATCAGGTGCCACTGATAATAATCTATTCCGGCTTCAGCAATTTGAAAAGCCTGCTCTCTCATAATAGTCAATTTTAATAACAGAAGTTTTGCAACAAAATTACTTACCACCGCAGGCATAATCATTGCAAAAATAGCGACAAAAATAAGCAAATAAATAAAAATAGCCCCTTTTTGTTTTTTTTCTTTAGAATTCATTTAATTGCTCAAATTATTTTTCAAAACTCTTATTGCTGTACCTGCGTTCAAGGAAAACGTACTGGCATCTTGCGCTGTTATTTGCTTCTTGACTGTCAAATTCATTTTAACAAATTTTACCTGAACAACATTAACGGGTTGGGAAAGGGGGGTAATATTAGCGACACCATTATAGCTGCCGTTATAATAGTAAAACAAAGGGTCGCCTCCGTTGGATAAACTAGTTAAAACCGGGGTTATAACTTCCGAGGAAAGATTATAAATTCCGTTAACGGGAACAATGACGGCTTTATACAGAGTATCTCCGGAGACATAATACCTAATTCTGTTGACGTTTCCGCTACTCGCTCCGACAGGGGAATAAAAAATTATTTCTGAATTTTCTGCTTCAATCAAAGGATAGCTGCCGTATGCGGCGGCTCTTATTTCATTAATAAAATTAGACGACACAAACCTTGCCCGATCTATATTATCCATCGCCGCCAATTGCGCCTTAGGATTTTGTATTATACTTACTAATAAATTCGCGGCGCCGATAATCAAAACAAGAAAGATAGCGATTGATATGATTAACTCCACCAAAGTAAACCCCGTTAGAAGTTTACCGTCCTTAAAATAATTTTTGTGAATAATCATGATTTATAAAACGGCCTGAAAAATAAAATACCCGATAATGTCTATATTGTTGAATGTTTGCTCGGGGTCATCGTTAATTATTATAGCGTAATTCGCGTCAGCTGTTAACCCGGTAAATATCACTTGCCCCGGGGTTGAACACCCCGAGACATAATTTACGGTTATATTAGACAACATCGGAGTTTTTTGCTGGTCTGTTGTAGAAAGAAATACTTTATAACGAACATATCGTTTGTTGTTATTTATGCTGTTTATGGTAGTTCCTGAAACTTCATAGTAACTGCCGTCTGTCCCATCGGGGCCAGTGAAGTTCCACGTTTCATTATCGTTGTTAGTTGCAATTTGAAATTTAACGCTAGTTACCTGGTCCTCTACGGTTGCCTTCCAATTCAAAGTGGTATAAGACGTCTGGTTTGTGCCCGTATCAAACGATGAAGAAATAAGAGAGCCATATAAGCCATACGGGCTGAAACCTGGCGCCAACCGTAAAGCAAGGGGAATAGCGTTGTTGCTTATACCTCCGTCATCTTGATAATATTGGCTAGTAAAAACCCAATTTATTTGGCCAGAACCGCCCGACCAATCATTTTGGTTCCATGCGCTACCCCCCGTGTATTTGGTATCGTCATAACCAATGCCGATATTGCTTAATTTAATTTTCGCGCCCTCAATTGGATTACCAGAAACGTCTTTAGCCACGACTAAAAGGCTATTGTCTGTTTCAGGCCCAAGTATTAAATTAAAATTCTGTTTGGTGTTGGGCGAGAGGTCAACCGATTGGACTGGCGAAGTTCCGTAAATCATATACTGCAAGCCAGTCAAGGCTGGAGTATATACGTCCCATTCAAGACAACAACTGGCGGCGCCGCAACTGCTGCTGCAAGAAGTGGCGCTTGCAGGATATATTTCCCCGCTGCCATCGGATGTATAATTTTCATTAAATTTGGTTGCGCCAGGGTGAGTCACTTCGCCGTCTATAACTGCGGCATCTGGATTGGACGCGTTAGGATATTGGGCTACAGAATATGTCTGGTCAACGGAATAACCGCTTTTGGTTACAGTAATATGATAATTACTATCCGGCGGCAAACCGATTTCAATCCATTTTCCGTTAACGCCGCTGGTTCTGGTTAAATTAATGTTTGGAGTGATGCTGGTATTTGTAATGTGCGCAGTTGCCCCGGAAACAGGCAACCATTCTTTATTAATAGCCTGTACGGAAAGCACGCCACCGCTTCCCAAACTTGCTAAACTGATAGGAGCTATGGTGGTAACAAAACTGTTTGTTACCCCGGTGAATACGTTTTTTACATAAAGTTTTACCTGTTTATAGTCCTGCACCCCAATATTTATATCGGCTGGATCGTGAAGGGCGTTCACAACATAATAAATCTGATAATCAACGCCATTAAAATTTACAGCCAGGGGCGCAGGAGAATCGGGAAGGGGCCCATTGGGGTTGCCGCTTAATGTGCCGATTTGTGAATAGGACAAATTTCTGGCGACCTCCAAATACTGGTTAGCGAGCGCAGAAATAGTGGTTTGCCCGCGATAATAAGTTATGGCTTTGACAATTGTTGCGTAAAGCCCATATGCAGACGTGGCTAAAATAGCAAAAATAGCTACGCTGACTATTATTTCAATTAAACTAAACCCCGCCAAAAAAAATTTGGGCGCAAGGTTTTTTTTAATTTGCCGTATAAATTTACCGCAGATAAGCATTTTATTCAAACCTTTAATGGGTGGACCCGTTTGCATTATAATTTCTATCCTATTGTTCCTAACACCGAATACATAGGCTCTATTATAGAAAAAGCAAAAATTCCGACGGCTACGCCCAAAATCACTATCATTATCGGCTCGATCGCCGCTGATAATTTTTCTGCCGCGTCAGAAACTTCCTGTTCGTAAAATTCAGCTAACTTTTTTAAAATTACCGAAGTTTTTCCGGTTTCTTCGCCAACCTCAATCATTTCAATGGTTCCAAAAGGAAAAATATTTTGATATTCTCTTAATGCGCCGGACAAATTTTCACCTTTTTTCACTTTTTCTGCGGCCGTGTCCACCGCTTGCCTAAAATAAAAATTTCCCACAATTTTAGAAGAGATTTCTAGCGACTTTACTATGGGAACCCCGGAAGCGATAAGAGAGCTCAAAGCGCGAATTAAAAAGGCGCAATTGCTTTCTTTGACAAGCAGAGAAAAAAAAGGCATTTTTATCAAAATGGTATCTAACACTCGTTTTCCTTTTTTCGTTTTTATCATTGCCATAAAAGCAAAAACAAGAACAACCGGAGATATTACAAAAAGCATCCAATTTTTTTGTGAAAATTTCCCAAGGCCTATTATAAACTTGGTGTAAAGGGGCAAATCAGCGCTGAGGCTGCTAAAGAATGTATCCAAGCGGGGAAGAACCACGGTCATAATAATAATTCCGACACCAAGCATAGTTAGCAAAATAATAGATGGATAAATCATAGCGCCTTGTATTTTTGACTTTAACTCGTGTTCTTTTTCCATTTGCAAAGCCAATGTTTTAAAAACTTCCTCAAGCGTCCCAGATTCCTCGCCAATCTTTACCATACTCACAAAAAGTTCAGAAAAAATATTGGGGTATGAAGTCAGGGCTTCTGACAACGTTTGCCCTTTATTGATTTTTTCTTTAATATCCAACAGGGAACTTTTTAATTTTTTTTTCTTTGTTTGCGTGGACAGAACATCAAAAATTTTTATTGTTGAAAGGCCTGTAGCCGTCATTATCCATAAATTCCTAACCATAAAAATTTTTTCTGGAGCTGAAATCTTGGCTTTCGGAAGAAAAAACTTTAAAAAGTTTTTTCCATTTTCATCGGGCAAAACAGTTTTTACCAAAATTAAGCCTTCTTCTTTAAGAATTTGAGCGACCTTATGGCTGTCTTCCGCAATAATGTTTCCTGTTTTTGTCTGGCCGTCAACGGATTTGGCTGTATAAAAATAATTTGGCATAAAAATAATTTACAATTAACAATTTTCAATTTTCATTGAATTTTGCAATTCCTTAATTTTTAATTTTAAAAAATTATTCTGGAATAGGCAGACCTAATTTTTGCAAAGGCAAATATTTAAAATAATACTGGCAACCAACAGATATTATGTAATCAAGAGTATCCTTATAAACAGGTTTTCTAAACCAATCACTCAATATATAAATATATTCAACCTCAATATTTAAGGGAGCCATAAGTTTTGCATATTGTTTTCTTTTGAAATCGCATGTTTGCAACTTCTCGTCGACAGATCCTGCAACTTTTTGAAATTTTACCTCTATTATAAAAAGTGTATTGTTTATAACCACATAAATAGCTTCGTCGGGTAAAAGCTTTTTAGATAAAATTTTTGCGTAATCTACATTTTTAGTCTCAAGAAATTTATACAAACCATTTTTCTTAAAACTTTTTGCAACTTCTTTGCCCTCATAATAAACAACGTTATTTTTGACTTTATACCCTTTTTTTGATTTTAGAAGTTTTAGAATATCTGTCTTTCTTTCAAAATTAAGACCAGTTATTGTGTTGCCTCCTCCTTTTCCGCCAATTTTCATATTTTTATATTAATTTAATATTTTTTAATTCGTTAAATCTCTTTTTTGATAACTCCAAATAATCTTTTTCTGTGTCTATACCAATAAATCTTCTGTTATTAGCAACTGCGGCTAAGCCAGTAGTAGAGCTACCTGTAAAAGGATCTATCACAACATCGTTTTTTTTTGTGCTTGCCAGAACAATTCTTTTTAACAAATCAAATGGTTTTTGCGTTGGATGTTTTCCAAATTTCTTTTCCCAAGGTTGTGGAGGATTCATTGCCCAAACCGAACGCATTTGTTTATCTGGTCTTTTCAAACAATCTTCTGGCCAATTTCCATTACGCATTTTATCATAATTAAAAGTATGTTTTTCTTGCTTATCTTTAATTGCCCAAATCAACGTTTCGTGACTTGCTGTAAAATATCTACAGCTTAAATTCGGCGGCGCACTCGGCTTATACCATGTTATATCATTTAGAATCTTGTAGCCTGCCACCTTTAATGCAAACCCGCAAGAATAAATTGAATGGTATGTCCCACTTATCCAAATTGTTCCGCTTTTTTTTAGAATCCTTTTGCATTTTTTAATCCAATCCAAATGAAAATTAAAATCTTTTTTAAGTCCATTGCTTACATCCCACTCACCTTTATTTACGCTCACCTGTCTCCCGGCATGAACAGTAAAACCTCCATTTGATAAAAAATATGGTGGGTCAGCAAAAATCATATCAACAGAATTTTCCGGTAATTCTTTAAGTAAATTTAAGCTATCTCCGTGATATAAAACAAAATTATTTTCAGAAAAATATGGTTTTTGTTTTATAGTAGCAAATATTTCTTCCGACATGTTTATTTTTTTTAATTATTCATAAAAATTTCCATAAATTCTTGCCCTGTTTTACGCATTTCGTCTAAATCATCTAATTCCAAAACTGTTTTTTTATTACCATAAATTTCGTAAAAATCTTTATACAATTCAGACAATTTTTTAAAATCTTTTTGCGATAACTGTATTGTTTTAATATTGTTATTCAGTTATTACTCTTAAGACTTCTTCTAATGATGTAAGCCCTTGGACTACTTTTAAAAAGCCGTCCTCAATCATTGTTATCATTCCCTCTTTTATTGCTTGACTCGCAATTTCTTTTGTAGTCGCCCTTTTAACAATCAAATCTTTAATCGGATCGGTTACCGGTAAAACTTCAAAAATTCCGATTCTGCCTTGGTAGCCTTCGGGATTATCTTTTGAAGGCTTCGGCCTATAAAAATCAACATTCCCTAAATCAGTTTTTTTACTCACTAATTTTTCCTGCCTTAAAATTTCTAAAATTCTTTTCAGGTCGCAATATTTTTCTATATTTTTTAATTCCGCCGGTTTTAATTTATATCTTTCTTTCGGTCCGTAGAATTTTCTTACCAACCTCTGCGCAATAACTAAATTCAAAGTTGAAGAAATCAAAAACGGTTCGCAACCCATATCTATAAGCCTTGGTATCGCGCCGGCGGCTTCGGTGGTGTGCAAAGTGGAAAGGACCAAGTGACCGGTTAAAGCGGCATTTATAGCCAAACTGGCTGTTTCTTTATCGCGGATTTCTCCCACCATTATAATGTCCGGGTCCTGCCTGACCAAAGACCGCAAACCAGATACAAACGTTAATCCTATTTTTTGGTTGATTTGAGTTTGGTTAATCCTCGGCATTCTGTATTCAATAGGGTCTTCAACGGTGGAAATGTTTACATCGGGGGTATTCAAAATTTCCATCATTCCATACAAGGTTGTGGTTTTTCCAGACCCCGTGGGACCCGTAATCAATATCATTCCCGACGGCCTCATTAGGTTGTCGCGAACTTTTTCTAAATACTTTCCGGCTAACCCCAGCCCTTCCAAAGAATGGGTTTTTTCGCCTTCAGCCAACAGCCTCATCACAACTTTTTCTCCGTTTAAAACCGGCAAAACCGAAACCCTTACAGAATATTTAAACTCTTGGGATTCAATTTTAAATCTGCCGTCCTGGGGCAACCTGTGCTCGTCAAGTTTTAAATTAGAAAGAACTTTTATTCTGGCAACCACGCCCGCGGTAGCTGAAATAGGGAGCATCATAACGTCTTTTAATATTCCGTCAACCCTATACCTTACAACAACTCCTTCTTCCGACGGCTCAATATGAACATCAGAAGCTCTTTGCAAAATAGCGTGCTTCATTAAGCTGTCAACAATTCTTATGACAGGAATCTCCTGCGCAACTTTTTTTAACTCCTCTGACTCTTCTGCGGATTCTCCCCTTTTGCTTATTACTTTTATTGTTTTTGCTTCATTTTTTATAATATCGCCGAATTCAATTTCTAAGGTTTTCTGATATTGATGCAAGGCGCTTTTGATTCCTTCGGGAGTAGTCAGTCTTGGCAAAATTTTCAAAGAAGGCGATGCTTTTTTAATAAACTCAATGGTTCGTATATCGTCTGGGTCCAACATTGCCACCTCAAGATTATTGCCGTCCTTTTTAAAAGCAATGATGTGATTAGCCCTGGCAATAGATTCCGGAATAATTTTCAAAATTTCCGGCGGAATATTTTCATTTTCTATATTCATAAAAGGAACGCCTAATAAATAGGCTTCTGCGCTTTTTAACTGCTCTTCAGTTATAAAACCGCCCGCAACCAAAATGTCCCCAATTTTTTGATTAGTTTCCTGGCTTTTTTTTAGAGAATCTTCAAACTGCTTCGTAGTAACCAGCCTTGCGTCTAAAAAAAATGTTTTTAATTGCCCTGAGTCAATTTTCATAAAAATAAAATAATTGTTCTATTATTATATCACAATAAAAAAAGCGAACATATTGAGGTTATCCACACTTTGTGCTATAATGCGATTAGCGTAGCGATATAATTTAGAGCAACGGGGTGTTGTGTAACGGTAGCACGAATCGTTTGGGACGATTTAGTCAGAGTTCGAATCTCTGCACCCCGACCATATTATTGGTCGAAAATTACTGGCATCCCTAAAAAGCAATTTGGCAAAACCTATATAGATAAAAGGACTGACAAATTAAGAATAAAAAGAAAAACCTTACCATATGGCACAATTGATTTACGCATTAGGACCTGCGGAGAAAAAGAATGTGGCAAAAGACTACATAGACGAATTATGGGCTGGATAGAATCGGCTATAAATCAAATTAATGCGGGCATGGTGTAGCAGCAGCACGAAACCCTTCCAAGGTTTGAGCAGGGGTGCAAATCCCCTTGCCCGCTCCAATTACAAAACCGCCATGATGGCGGTTTTGTTTTTATCTTTATCTATGATAAAATAAGATAAGATAAACTAACAAATAAAAAATATGGAAAAATTTAACAATTTATATACTTTTATAGATTTTGCAAAAGGCAATAGAAAATATCCGGAAAATACGGCAAATAATTTAAAATCCGCTTTAAAAATTTTTGAAAAAGTTCTCACCGAAGACGAGTTAAATTCTATATCTTTGATAGAGGACAGAATAGAGGAGATATTTATAAATGTAATTAACAGCAATAAAAATAAAAGTATCGGCTCTCTTGGCACCTACAAGGCCAGGCTGTTAAGGGTTATAAATGATTACAAAAAATACGGCCAAAATCCAAGCAAAATTCAAGATTGGATGCCCCGCCTTCGCCAAGGCTTCGGTGGGCAAAGAAAGAATTCCACAGCCCTGTTAAATAAAAAAGATAAACCAGATAAAACCTTATCAGAATTATCTTACCCAACCCACACCCCTGTGGACAATATACACAAAATAGAACTATCTTTAGAATCAAACAACAAAGCCACGCTTTTAATTCCAAAAAATATAAAAAACTCAGAAGCAGAAACTCTTAAATCTATAATTGACTCCCTTACAAAAAAATAAACAAAAAAATCGCCCCGATTTCGGTCGTGGACGATTTTTTAATTCTAACAACAAACCAATCACTACCAACTACAAACTATCTTGCGTATTCTACTATTCTGTTTTCGCGGATAACCGTAACTTTTATTTCTCCGGGATATTTTAATTCTTCCTCAATTTTTTCCGCAATTTGTTTGGCTGTTTTTTGGGCTCCCAAATCATCAACTTTATCGGCTTTCACAAACACGCGGATTTCTCTGCCGGCTTGTATGGCATAAGTCCTGTCAATTCCCGGAAATTTGTTGGCAAGGTCTTCTAAATCTTTTAATCTCTGCAAATAATTTTCCAGAGTATCTTTTCTAGCACCCGGTCTTGACGAAGAAATTGCGTCAGCTGTTTTTACAATTGAAGCCTCTAATGTGTCTGCCGGATAGTCTTCGTGGTGCGAGCGCATTGCCTTTATAACGGCTTCAGATTCCCCAAACTTTTCTAAAATTTTAATCCCAATTTCAATATGAGAACCTTGAATTTGCTGGTCAATTGCTTTTCCGATATCGTGCAACAAACCAGCTCTTTTTGCAACCTTTGTATCGGCTTTTAACTCTTCTGCAATTGTTTCAGATATTAAAGCCACTTCCATTGAATGCAATAAAACATTTTGGCCGTAACTTGTTCTATAATACAGTCTGCCTAAAATTTGGACTAACTTGTCGTTCAATCCGATCACCCCTACGTCATAAGCCGCTTTTTCGCCGGCTTCTTTTATTTTTACCGCTACTTCGGCTTTTGCCTCTTCAACCTTTTCTTCAATTTTTGCCGGCTGAATTCTGCCGTCTTGTATCAGTTTGTCTAAAGCAATTTTTGCAATTTGGCGGCGTATCGGATTAAACCCAGAAATTACAACCGATTCCGGGGTCTCGTCAACAATTAATTCCACACCGGTTAATTTCTCAAAGGTTCGGATATTTCTTCCTTCTTTTCCGATAATTCTTCCTTTGATATCTTCATTTTGCAACAAAACTGTTGTGGTTGTCAGCTCCTGCGCCTGGGAAACCGCGCATTTTTGTATAGCCAAGGCAACTATTTCTTTGGCTCTTGCCTGAAGTTTTTCCTGGCTAAATTCTTCTAATTTTTTAATTCTTTCCAAAATATCTTTTTCATATTCTATTTCAACTAAAGCCAAAAGCTCTTTTTTGGCGTCTTCTCTTGATAAATTTGCGACTTTTTCTAACTTTTCTTCTGCTTCGCTTCTTAATCTGTCTAGCTCGTCTTTTATTGCCTTTAATTTCTCTCCTTTTTCCTTTAATTCGTTTTCTTTTTGGTCAAAGGAAGATATTTTTGTATCCAATAATCTTTCCCTGTCCAATAAAATCTGCTGGGCTTTTAAAAACTCTCTGTGCCTGTCATCAACTTCTTTCTGAGATTTTCCTATAATTTCTGACGCCTTAGCTTCTGATCTTTTAATAAGTGCCACTGTCTCCTCTTTTACCTGTATAACTCTTTTTTGAAGCTTTGCTTCAAGAGAACCGGCTCTTCTTTTTGCAATCGATTGGCGGACATAATAGCCCAAGATGGAACCTGATGCCACTGATATGACGGCTATAATTACTAATAAAATTGTTTGATCCATATTATGAATTTTTAATTTGAAATTTGAAATTTAAATTCAATATTCAATGACTAAATTTTAAATTTGAAAACCCGGACGCATTTTAATCATTTCAAATTGAATAAATTCAAATTGATTTCAAATTGTAAATTGTAAATTTCAAATTTTTATAACAAATAAAACTCACCAACACGGTGAGTTGTTATACGAAAATTATATTTTCTGCTTTCAGATTTTACTTTTTGTCTTTGGTGGTTCCTATGACTTCATCAATCAAACCGTACTTTTTTGCCTCTTCTGATGTCAGATAAAAATCCCTGTCAGTGTCTTTTTCCACCTTGTCTATGGGCTGGCCCGTGTGCGTGGACAAAATTTCGTTAAGTTTGGCCTTCATTTTGACAATCTGCTTTGCAGTAATTTCAATGTCAGCGGCCTGTCCTTGGACGCCTCCGGCAACCTGATGCAGAAGTATTTCAGCATTAGGAAGGGCAAATCTCTTGCCTTTTGTTCCTGCTGATAAAAGAACTGCCGCCATTGAGGCCGTAAGCCCTATGCAAATGGTAGAAACAGGGCATTTTAAAAACTGCATTGTGTCATAAATAGCTAATCCCGCTGTAACTGAACCGCCCGGGCTGTTAATGTAAAGCTTAATGTCTCTTTTTGAGTCCTTCGATGTCAAATAAAGCATCTGGGCAATAACTACATTTGCGTTCATATCTGTAACCGGACCTGCCAAAAAAACAATACGCTCCTCTAAAAGCCTTGAAAATATATCGTATGTGCGCTCACCGCGCTGATTTCTTTCTACAATAGTTGGTACTATTGGCATGAAAATTTTAATTGTAAAATTTTCACACTGAGTCCCTCGCCCTTCAGGGCTCGGGACGAAGTGTAATCTTTATTTAATTTTTATTTCCTTAAAATTCGATTTTATAAATCCAATCGTGCGGACCAATGGTCAAAAAATGAACCTTATCGCCATCTGCAAACTTAAAAATAACTCTATACTTTTTATCTATGCGGAAACTCCACATCTGCTTGGACTTGGGGGCTAACTTTTCGGTATGAAGTGATGGATAAAATGGATTATTTCTAAAAATATCTTGCTGTTTTTCTGCTTTCAACTTGATAGATTCTGGCAAACGAGAATATTGAAATTCAAACTCCTCCGTCAGAATAATTCTCATAAAATTATCTTAATTCTTTTAGCGACTTAATCTCTCTCACTCTGCCCGCCTTGATGTCTTTTTCCGCGCGTGCCACGCTTTTCAAAAAATCTGGGTTGAACATGCCAAAAAGCGCGGCTAATTTTTCAAACTCCCTAACGTCAAATTCAACCATTTTATGGGATTTATTTTTACCTTCTTTGATTGTTAAGCTTAACGAAACCATATTTTTGTTTATATTGTTAGTATGTGCAATTATTTTGAAAATTTTTCAAGAATCTTAAAAACTTTCTCATTTTGTATCGCGCCTTTAGTATACTCTTTTAATTCAGCAATGTCAACTTTTGCCAAATCTTCTTTTGAATAATTTTTAATTGACTTTGCCACTTCTTCTTCAACCTCCAAATTAGTAACTTCAACGGCTTCTTTTTTACCAAGTTCGCGCAGAACCAAAAAATTTCCGATTCTTTTTTCAGACTCTTTTTGATAGGTTTCTTTTATTTGTTCTTCGGTTTGTTTTATTGTTGCCAAATACTCTTCAAAACTCGCTTTTGTAGTTTGTGTAATTTTGTTCTTCAAATCTGCCAATAATCTTTCTTTTTCGTAGTTTACCATTGATTCTGGCGTCTCAAATTTAGATTTTTCAACAATTTTTTCTAAAATTTCACTTCTGTTTTTCTGTTTTTCTTCTTCCTTTTTTTCTAATATCATTCCCTCTTTCATACTGGCTTTCAGGGCAACCAATGTGTCAAACGTCCCTAATTGTTTTGCAAATTCATCATTAATTTCCGGCAACTCCATTTTTTGCACAGAAACCATTTTCACGTGAAATTCAATATCTTTTCCGGTCAAATCTTTTCTTACAAAATTTTCCGGAAATTTTAAAGAAAAATCCTTTTCTTCGCCGGCTTTCATTCCCATTATATTTTCTTCAAAACCTTTTATCATTCCGCCCTCGCCCAATATAAACCTGTCTTTTGCTTCTTTGTTATTTTCCAAATCCTTGCTTTGATATATAATTTCAACAAAATCACTTTTTTCCGCCTGCCCTGAGCCCGCCGAAGGGTTTTTCAGAGTAAACTTTGCCCTGGTTTTTTGCAAATAATTTAAACCGTCCTGCACCTCTTCTTCATTCACAGAAACCCCCTTTACCTTTATTTTCGAAGCAATTTCTTTGTAATCTGGCAACTCAACATCGGGCAGAACTGTAATTTTTGCCTTAAATATAAAGGGATTACCTTTGGCGATTTTGATTATTGAAACTTCCGGCTGGCCAATCGGCTCCAATTTGCTTTCCTTAACATAATCTGTATAAACGCGCTGTACCGCATGGTCTCCTGCATCCATAAGCAGAACCTCCGGCTTTATTTTTTCTTCAACCATTGACGAGGGCGCTTTTCCGGCTCGAAAACCATCAACTTTCACGTGATGCTTTAAATGTTCTATTGCATGCTCAAAATGCTCCTGAAATTCTTCAGCAGTCAACTCAAAGGTTATTTCTATTTGGCTTTTCGGCAATTTTGTTTGTTTTGTTTCCATATATTTATTACAAATAATATTAAAAAAGACGCTTAACTTTGCGCCCCCAAGAAAAGACAACTTATTTTATAACCAAAGCATCTTCAATCTTTTGCATTCTTTGTTCTAGCCTCTCTATTTTATCATTCTGCTGTTTTATTAAAACATTCTCTATCTTATCTAATCTTTCATTTACCGATTTAAAACCAACGTCCATATCCAGTTTCTTTGCTGTTTCTGCAAAACCTTTTTGGACCATTGCCGCCAGATCGTCAATTGTTATATTTTTTATATTATTATTTTCCTCCATATTTTAATTTCTTATATAGCCATTATATACCTGCCAAAATCCCTGTCAAATTAGCCGTATTTTAACCTATTTTAGCCCTATTTTAATTTTTTATTTTATTTTTTGTTCGCCAGTTTATTTCAAAAGAAAAGGAGTGCTTGCCAGGAATCTGCCATTTAGAAAATCTAAAACACAAGAACTGGAATTTATTCTCAGCAATTTTCCCAAAGCCAAACCTGTTTAATGTGAGTTCAATATCTATTACCACAAACTTATTTTTTATTTAATTGGGCACGCTCCTACTTTTATATTTCCAAAACTGTTCCACCTGCCGCCATTGTATATTTTTTCAAATCCATTGGCTTTTAAAAGTGTTACAGCTACCTCGCTTCTGCTCCCCGAAGCGCAAACAACAACCGCGGGAACATCTTTTACCAACCAAGTCATTGCCTCGCCGATCTCATCTAATGGAATATTCAGCGAGCCTTCAATATGCCCTTCTTTATATTCTTCTGCC
>LBSQ01000012.1 GCA_000992015.1 Parcubacteria group bacterium GW2011_GWA2_37_10 | reverse complement strand
TGAAATTGGCGGAACTGACCAGCGGTTTAACTTGTTAGCCGGACGGGAACTACAGCGATATTACAAACAGGAGCCGCAGGACATAATTACAAATCCTTTAATTGAAGGGTTGGATGGGAGAAAAATGAGCTCAAGTTGGCAGAATACAGTTAATCTTTTTGATCCTCCCGGCGAAATGTTCGGAAAAATAATGTCCCTGCAGGACGAGTTTATAATAAAATATTTTAATTTGGCAACACGGGTGGATTTAAAAACTATTGCAGATTATGAACAAGAAATTAAAAACGGAGCGAATCCGCGCGACATTAAAGCCAAACTGGCAAAAGAAATTGTGAAAATGTGCCATAGCGAAAAAGAGGCTCAAGTAGCAGAGAATGAATTTAATAAAATTTTCCGTGATAAGGGGTTGCCAAGCGACTTGCCGTTTTTTGAAACCAGTAAAAAAATATATCCTATTTTAGAACTATTATGCGACACAAAGTTAGCAGTTTCAAAAAACGATGCCAGACGTTTAGTGGAAGGAAATGCAGTTGAAATAATCAACGGAGAGAATAAAATAAAAATTTCAGATTGGAGAGCGGAAACTAAATTAGAAAACGGGATAATTATTAAAGTCGGCAGCCGAAGATTTGTTAAGGTAAAAATAAAATAATAATTTTATTCGTTTCACTCATAAAATCATGCCAAGATTCTTAGTTAGCCAAACAGCAAAACATATTGGAGAGAGGGTAAGGATACAGGGGTGGGTGAATACAAGGCGCGCCCACGGGAAAATTTTATTTATTGATTTGCGCGACGGGAGCGGAATTTTACAGGTTGTTTTCGCGCCTTTAAATAAAGAGGTTTACGATTTAGCAGAGCAATTAAGACCTGAGTGGGTTGTGGAAATTGTTGGCCAAATTGTAAAAAGACCGGAAAAAATGGTTAACCCAAAAATTGAAACAGGTATGGTGGAAATGTCCGCGGAAAGCCTAAAAGTTTTAGCAAAGGCGGAAACCTTGCCGTTTTCAATTGATGGCGACGGAATGGACATTAACGAAGAGATAAGAATGGAATATAGGTATTTGGACTTGAGGCGCGAACGACTAAAAAATAATCTTATTGTGCGACACAAAGTAATAAAATTTATAAGGGATTTTTTAGACAAAGAGGATTTTATTGAAATAGAAACCCCGATGCTTACAAAATCAACGCCCGAAGGGTCTCGGGACTTTCTTGTGCCTTCTCGGCTTGAAAAAGGAAAATTTTATGCGCTTCCGCAATCACCACAGCAATATAAGCAATTACTTATGGCCGGCGGACTTGAAAAATACTTTCAAATAGCACGATGTTTCAGAGACGAAGACTCAAGAGGTGACCGCCAGTCTGAGCACACCCAGCTTGATTTAGAAATTAGTTTTGTGGAGAGAGAGGATGTTCTTGAATTAACTGAAAGATTATTTATAAAGCTTGTTGAGGTTTTATTTCCAAGCAAAAAAATTCAGGATATTCCTTTTCCTAGAATTCCTTATGGGGAAGCCATAAAAAAGTATAATTCCGACAAGCCGGATTTAAAGAAGGACAAGAATGACCCGAATCTTTTAGCTTTTTGCTGGGTAATTGATTTTCCATTTTTTGAAAAAACACCGGAGGGCGGATGGACGTTTGTTCACAATCCTTTTTCAGCTCCGAAGCCAGAATTTATAAAAGATCTGTTAAACAAAAAAAATATTGAAAAAATTGTTGCAAATCAATATGATATTGTTTTAAACGGTCAGGAATTAGCAAGTGGGGGCATAAGAAACCATACTCCAGAAACCCTGAAGGCAGTTTTTGAAATAATGGGATATAAAAAGGAAGAAATTAAGGAAAAATTTGGCCATATGTTGGACGCTTTCAGTTTCGGTACGCCTCCCCACGGAGGAATTGCTCCTGGAATTGATAGAATTGTTTCTATTCTACAAAACGAGCCAAATATCAGAGAAGTAATCGCATTTCCAAAAACCGGTGATGGCAGAGATTTTATGATGCATGCCCCCAGCGAAGTCAGTAAAAAACAACTTGAAGAACTTGGCATAAAAATTAGTGTTCCAAAAACCTCTAAAACTAACATTACCGAGAAAGCAAAAATCATAAAGAAAAAAAAGATCGCTAAAAAATGAATCTGAAACGTTTAATTCAAGGGTTATTTTTGTCGATAGTTCTTATTTTAGTTTTTAGTTTTTTTTGGCGGGGAATGCAGTGGTTCTCAGATGGCTTTGAAAATTTTTTTCAAATTAAATTAAGCAGGGATCAAAGTAAATTTTTGGCAAGCCTATCAGATAGCGCCATCACCGTAGTAAGCCCTGCGCCGCAGGAATTTCCGTACCGCGACCAGAATGCTGCCGATTTATATATTGAAGGGGAATCTGCTGTATCAGTGCTAATTGATTTCTCAAGCGATAAAAAAGTTTTTTACGCGAAAAACGGAGAAAAAAAAATGCCCATTGCCAGCCTTACAAAATTAATGACCGCTGTGGTGGTTCTTGAAAATTTTGACCTCGAAAAAAGCGTTTTGATAAGCCGTGCCGCGGAAAAGCAGGACGCAAGAGGGTTACTAATGTCTGGAGAATCGTTTATTGCTAAAGACCTATTGTACGACATGCTGATTGAATCAAACAACAGCGCCGCATATGCTTTTTTTGAGTCTCTAGGCCATGACAAATTTATTAAATTAATGAATTTTAAGGCAAATGAAATCGGATTAAAAAACACTTATTTTTCGAGCGTTACGGGTTTAGAGTTAACTAATTATTCAACAGCCAATGACCTGGCTGATTTTACAAATTATATTCTAAACAGCGACAGTCTGGTTTTAAGGATAACATCAATCCCTGAATTCGACCTTTATAATTCAAAAGGAATTATTCATCATAAAGTTTCCAACCTGAATGATTTGCTGAAGGACCCGGATTTAACGGGAAGAATTATTGCCGGAAAAACTGGGCAGACAAAGGATGCGGGCGAATGTTTACTTTTAGTCTTAAAAGCGCCGGGGAACAAGGGCTATTTAATTAATGTAATTTTGAATTCGAAAGACCGTTTTTCAGAAATGAAAAATATGATAAATTGGGATGACAACGTCTATATGTGGAAATAAAAAACAAATTAAGTTTTTAGCGGAGGAAAAAATGGCAAAAGAAAGTTTTTTCTCACCGGTAATTTTATTTATCTTCTTATCGCTTGCCGGAATCGGCGCATTTGTTTTTGTATATTCAAAGGATGTGGAGAAACAAACAGCCGCGGCATTGGCAGAGATAACCAGTCCAGTTTTGCAACCCGTTTTCAAACCCGCCTCTCTGGACTGGGAACAGGTTTTATCTCCCATTCCCTGGGAGGAGAGGGATTCTCATGCCATTATTATTTTTAGGGATAAAATGTGGTTAATGGGCGGATTGGACGCCAACGGACTTGTTGCAAAACCAGGTTTAATTGAGTATGAAAAAGCCCAGCATTTTAGCGATGTTTGGAGTTCACAAGACGGGCAGAATTGGCAGATTGTTGCGAAAGAATCTCCCTGGCAAAACAGAAGGTCAATTCAGGTAGTTGAGTTCAAAGGTAAAATGTGGTTAATGGGAGGCTGGGGGCCAGAGGTTGGATGCCGAAACGACATTTGGTCCTCGGAGGACGGGATTCGCTGGACCAAAGAAATAGAAAACGCCGCATGGCCGGCAAGAGAGGGGCACCAGTTAGCCGTTTTTCAGGATAGGATATGGTTAATGGGCGGAGTAAGATATGATAAGCATCAGCTGTTTAATGATGTTTGGTATTCTGACGATGGGATAAATTGGCAAGAAGCAGTAGCAAGCGCCGGCTTTTCGCCGCGATGGGATCACGCAGTGGCGGTCTTTGAAAATAAGTTGTGGCTTACCGGAGGCATGCAATTTGGAGAAAAAATTCTCAATGATGTTTGGTATTCCGAGAATGGCAAGGATTGGATTCTTGCAACCGACTCGGCTCCGTGGTCTGCCAGGCAGGGTCACGGACTGGTAAGTTTTAAGGACAAACTTTGGGTTATCAGCCGGCTTGATGCGCCGGCTGTTGGCGGAAAAAACGATGTTTGGTATTCTGAAAACGGAACAAGTTGGCAAAAAACCGACAACGACCCGATTTGGACCGGCAGAGAAGATGTTGCCGTTATAGTTTTTAAGGATAAAATTTGGGTTTTGGGGGGAATGGATAAAAATTGGCAGTGGAAAAATGATATCTGGTATTCAACTTTTTAAACTTTTTTATATATGACTAATCTTACTTTTAGTGTTATTAAGGTAATGGGGCTAGCGGCGGTATCTTCGGTTGTTGCTATTTTGTGGTGTCCTTTTTTAATAAATTTTTTGTATAAACATAAACTTTGGAAAAAAACAGCCAGGCAAAAAGCAATCAGCGGAGAGGACGCAGTTGTTTTTAACAGTTTACATAAGGAAAAGGAGGTTGGAACGCCGAGAATGGGGGGATTGTTAATTTGGGTTACGGTTGTTTTTATAATTTTTTTATTCTATCTGATTTCCTTAGTTTTTCCTGATTCAGCGCTCGCTCAATTTAATTTTCTATCACGTTCTCAGACGTGGCTTCCACTTTTTACTTTGGTCGTTGCCGGACTCATTGGGCTCTTAGACGATGTTTTAGTTGTTTCGTCTTTGGGCAAATATATAGGAGGCGGAATTTCCTTTAAAAAAAGGCTTTTAATGGTTGTGATACTTGGCCTTGTTGGAAGCGTCTGGTTTTACCAAAAGCTGGGGTGGGATGTGGTTTATTTCCCATTTTTAGGAGACGTTTCAATGGGATTATTTTATATTCCCTTTTTTATTATTGTGATGGTTGCCTGCTGGTCGGGTGGAGTAATTGACGGCTTAGACGGACTTTCTGGAGGAACTTTTGCTTCTGTTTTTGGAGCATTTACAATTATTGCTTTTTCACAGGGCAAAATAGACCTGGCTACGTTTTGCGCCGTAATTTTAGGAACGCTTTTCGCATTTTTGTGGTTTAATATACCGCCGGCGCGGTTTTATATGACCGAAACTGGTGTTCTCGGACTTACCACGCTTTTGTGCGTCGTTGCGTTTTTAACAAATTCTGTTTATGTCTTACCCGTCATCGGCGGACTTATGGTGATTGAGGTGGGCTCTGTAATAATTCAGCTTCTTTCAAAAAAATTCAGGCGAAAAAAAATATTTCTCTCAACTCCGATTCACCATCACTTTGAGGCCATCGGCTGGCCTTCATATAAGGTCACGATGAGGTTTTGGATTATAGGTGTTGTGCTGGCAATAATCGGTGTAGCCATCCGTCTGCTTGGATAGTCAAAATTTTGACTTTTATTGAGCTATTTTGTATTATGACAGAGACATAAAATCTCTGTTTATGAACAATATATTAAAATTATCAGTTCTCGCATTTATTATTCTTGCGGGCGCTCTATTTTATTTTTCTAATTTTGCATTAGCAGGAGTTTGCTCATATCAAAACAATTACTGTTCCAATAATATTGAAAATAATTATCCGAGTTGCACGTATCACGCTTACAAGGATTGCGCAGGTAATTCGGTTTATTGGTTTAACTCGTGCGGTAATTCACAAGACCTATTTCAGAACTGTTCCGGAAATAATCAAATATGCAAATATGGGCAATGCTCCGTATATTATAATCCTGCGCCAGCTCCGGTATATACAAATCACTACCAAATAAACTGCTTTGACAATAGCTTATATTGGTATGATTCCGCAGGTTCCATACAAAACCTCTACAAAAACTGCGCCGATGCAAACCCATGCACTAACGATATTTGTTCAAGCTCTAAATGCCAAAACCCCCTAAGGTGCGACGGCACAACCTGTACTATCGGATCACAATACTATTGCAATAGTTGCAGTAGTATCGGCGACAATTCCTGTAATTGCGGAGAAACCACGGCAACCTCGCCCAACGATTGCAAAGAAAATATAACAGCAGATTTGTCGGTTAAATTTTTCAGCAGAAAAGACATTAACGCTATTTCATGGGACAAAGTTATTCAAGTTGGTCCCAATGGAAATATTTATTTCTTGATTATTATCAAAAATAATTCAACTACCACCCCGGTTGATAACATAACGGTTTCGGTAAATATTCCAAGCGAAATAAGCTTACTGGGCAATTTGAAAATTGACAATGTTGCAACTGCAGGAGATATAGTTTCTGGAATCAATATCAGCTCCTTGCCGGCCAACGTTTCAAAAACAATAACTTTTGAGGGAAAAACACAGACGTTCACATCCTCGGGAGATAAGCAAGCAATTATAAATATCAGCGCGGGGGGTATAACCCAATCCGATTCAACCACAATCAGTCTTAACCCAGGTCAGCAGGCCGCATCGGTTTCCTCCGCCCCCGGTGCTTCAGGATTCATGGAATTTTCGAAACGTTGGTATCTGTGGATTTTGGTGGCAGTTGTCCTGATTTTATTATTTATAATCATATTTAGGCGGCTTTCTTCAAATATATAGCCACTTATAGGCAAGAAGGAGGGGATTAGCCCCTTTTTTCGGTTAGTGGTATTTTTATTATCCAACTATTGACATTATATTTGGTTGTATGTTATAATTAAAATATCAAAGGAAAAATTTAGTGATTTGAAAGTTGGAAGTGTTCACATTGTGATTGACATGGAAGTCGCCATGAAATAAGAAAGCAAAAAGGAATAGGGCAGTGCTGCCTGCTTTTGAGAGGAAAACGCCGTATCGGCTGTTCCGCATCAGCCGATTGCAGCAACGGCAGGTCCATCTTTCGAAGGAGTAAAAAGATGGAAATGCTTGAGCGGATGGAATGCCGGTTACCGTCAGTTTGCAGCAGGAGTCTTGACCTGCAACTCGACGATGACCTGCGGCAATCCTCAGCGATTTGCCTAGACCACTCCCTCGAGAAGAAGATTAGGCAGCAGGAAAAGCGGAAACCGCGCGCGGAACTTCTTGCCGCCCTCGCGCGCAAAGCCACGTAGCTTTGCATAGCATACACAGGCCCTTCGCCTTCATTTTTGGAGGCGAAGGGCGCATTTTTTGAAAAAGACTTTCAAAAAGGCTTTTTTTTTGCTATGATAATGCCATATGAAGCCGAAAGCCATTGTTTTTGAATTTACCTCATATAAATTTGAGCCGGAAAACAAGCGGATTTTTTTTAATTATAGGACTGAAATTAGAAATTCCGAACCGATTTTGTTTACTGAAATGGTAGAGTTTCAGGACTCGCCCGATTTTGAGAATCTGCCAAAGGGGCTGTTAGAAAAAATATTTCAGGGTCTGCATTTGGTTTTGGGAGTGAGTTATTATAAACTTCATTGCGCGACAATTGTGCGGCATAAATATAGCCTTGCAAAGGAGGAAACGTATTTTTGGAATACTGTTTACAAAAAAGGACTTGGCGAGTTTTTTTACCGCAATGAGTTAAATCCTAAAATTTTACCTAAATTTCAACTTGATAAAAAAGCGCGACCAAATAATTTTAGATTAGAAAAAAGCAATAAGTTTTTTGTCGCGGTTTCCGGCGGAAAAGATTCAATTGTGGCAGCCGAGCTCCTGAAAAAACACGGGGTTGATGCAATAGCGGTTTTTGTCGAAACCCAAAAAAAATCAGCGCTGGTTGATAAGGTTATAGAAGTTAGCGGTTTGGACTCGCTAAAAATTAAACGATACCTGGATTGGAAGGTTTTTGATAAATCTGCAGGGTATTTTCAGGGGCACATACCGATTTCTGCGATATATGCTTTTTTGGCTGTTTTATGTTGTGTTGTGTATAAAAGAACGTATTTTGCAATGTCTAACGAGCATAGCAGTAATTTTGGAAATATAAAATACAAAGGCGAGAACATTAACCATCAATGGTCAAAATCATTTGAATTTGAAAATCTCTTCCAAAATTATGTTAAAAATTTTATAACTCCGGATGTATATTATTTTTCTTTGCTAAGGCCTTTTTACGAAATAAGAATTGCAGAATTATTTTCAAAGCGCAAAAAATATTTTCCGTATTTCTCAAGTTGTAATAAAAATTTTAAAATAGAGAGCGCGTCCGATAAGTTGTGGTGCGGTGAATGTCCAAAATGCGCCTTTGTGTTTTTACTGCTCTCAGTTTTTTTAGAGAGAGAGGATCTTATAAATATTTTCGGGAAAAATCTTTTTGATGATAAAAATCTTTTGCCTCTGTTTAAAGATATTTTAGGTTTTGGAAAACTAAAGCCATTTGACTGTGTCGGCACATTTGAAGAATCACGGGCGGCTTTATTTTTGGCAAGGGAAAGGTTTAAAAATGACTTTGCAGTTAAAGAATTCTTGGCAAGGATAAAAAACCCTAAAAAATTAGTTGAAAAGATTTTTAAAACTCAAACATCAAATGTTCCAGATTATATCAAATTTTTGGGAATGAAGAACGCCGCGGTTTTAGGATACGGCAAGGAGGGCGAGGTTACCGAAAACTATTTAAAGAAAAATTTTCCAGAACTTAAAATAGGTATTTTAGACCAAAAAATTGATAAGGATTATCTTAAAAAACAGAGCATTTACGATATTTTGGTTAAAACTCCGGGTATTGCAAAAAGTAAAATAGAAAATAGAGCATTGGTTCCGCGCACAACTGCCACGAACATATTTTTTTCAGAAATTAAATCAAGAGGAAATATGGTCATCGGGGTTACGGGAAGCAAGGGAAAAAGCACAACCGCTTCATTAATTTATCACATTTTAAAAAAGTCAGGAAAAAATGTTTTATTGCTTGGCAACATTGGAACCCCAATGCTGTCTGTTTTAATGCAGGAAATAAAAAGTGATACAATTTTTGTTTTAGAACTTTCAAGCTATCAGTTAGACGACATAAAATTTTCTCCCAATATAGCGGTTGTAACAAATTTATTTCCAGAACACATGGATTACCATAAATCAGTTGATAATTATTATTTGGCCAAGAGGAATATAGTTAATTTTCAGCAGGACGGGGACGTGCTCGTTTATAACCCTAACAATAAAAAAATGGCAAAATGGCGAACAGGCTCAAAATTTAAAGCAGTTCCTTTTGCTAAAGCGATTCCGTTGAAAGATTCAGAGCTTCCGTTGATAGGAGAGCACAATAAGGATAACATTAAGGCGGCGATTTCTGCTGTAAAACAACTTGGAATAAAAGATGATGTTATAAAAACAGCAATTAAGACATTTAAGGGTTTACCCCACCGGATGGAATTTGTCGGGGAATTTAAGGGTATAAAATTTTATGATGACGCAATTTCCACAACGCCCGAATCAACAATTATGGCAATCAAAACGTTAAAAAATATTGATACAATCTTTTTGGGTGGACAGGATAGGGGATATGATTTTTTACAGTTGGAAAAAGCAATTAAAAAATATAAAATAAGGAATATAGTTCTTTTCCCGGATAGTGGCAAAAAAATTATAAAAAATAAAAAGGGATTTAATATTTTAGAAGCAAGAGATATGGAACAGGCCGTAAAATTTGCTTTTAAATTCACGGGGAAGGGAGGAGTTTGTTTGCTCTCCTGCGCCTACCAGCTTTAGAGAATCGTATTTTTCCTGTGTCATCATTTGTAGGTCGAGCAGTTGTTTAGCCTCTTTTAATTTTTCGAGAGCCTGGTCGCGGGTCATTTCGGCGCGCGGATTAATAATTTCACCAAATTCTTTTTGGCCTTTTACCGGCATTAGTTTTGGGTTTTATTGCCTTTAAAACCCCTTTGCATATTATTAAAAAAATAGCGCCGTGGCTTTTTTTATTAAATATTCTTGCCTTGGCCTTTGTCTTTCTGCCATTTTTCGGTTCTCGTTTTTGGGGCGCAAAGAGATGGTTAAACCTTGGCTTTACAACAATTCAGCCGTCGGAGTTCCTAAAGATTACCGCAATTTTATATCTGTCAGCCTGGATTTCAAGCCGAATCTCTGAGCAAAACCATAGAGGCTGGATACCTGCGGCAAAAAACGGCTATCACAATTTTATATATATCCTTTTGCCGTTTCTTGTTTTTTTAGGATTAATTTCAACTATTTTAATTTTACAGCCTGATGTGAGCACGTTGGGGGTAATTAGTTTAACCTTGGTGGTAATATATTTTTCTGCCAAAACACCCATATGGCACGCGATTGCAGTTATTTCAGGAGGTATGGGCGCCCTATTATTATTAATTAAATTTGAGCCATACAGGCTGGATCGCTTGTTGATTTTTTTGCATCCGGAATCCGACCCCCTTGGCAAGGGCTGGCAGATAAAGCAGTCCATGATAGCGCTGGGGTCCGGCGGATTTTTTGGAAAAGGACTAGGCATGTCCAGCCAGAAGTTCGGGCATCTGCCCGCGGCAATGACCGATTCTATTTTTGCGATATTGGGAGAGGAATTGGGAATTATAGGATCCGTTGGCTTAATTATTTTATTTTTTTTATTTTTCTGGCTCGGGCTTAAAATTGCAAAATCCGCAAACGACAGATTTTCAAAACTTACTGCAATAGGAGTTACTACATGGATAACATTGCAGGCATTTATTAATATGGCTTCCGCAATCGGAATTTTTCCGTTGGCTGGCATACCTTTGCCGTTTTTTTCCTACGGCGGCTCGCACATAGTAACCGAACTAATCGGCATCGGCCTGTTATTAAATATTTCTAAAAATTCCTAATAAAATATCGTAATCTTACACCCATACAACCTGCGCGCCAGTGCACGGATGTATTTATTATGCGACACTCTGACTTTGTTAATACGATCGTAGTCACAAGGTCATAGTTTTAGTCAGAGTTTATTATGCGATAGATATACTACAAAATTAGAAGCTTCTAATTTTGTAGTATAGCGTTTTTTTATAATTTTTTACAAAATTTGTAAAAAAACAGCCCTATGCCTTAGGCATAGGGCTGAACTATGAGACGTTCATAGAACACCTCCTCAAATTCGCTGGAGCAATTTTAATATTTGCGGATTTCCTTGTTTAGGTATTCCGCCCGTTGTTGAAAATCCATCCAACCGATATTCTCTATAACTCTGCAGAGAAACGGATGCAGCCGGCAGCGCTTTTTTCTGTTTAGCGCCAAGTCGTCTGCAAACCAATGCGCATCGCGAAAGATTTCCTTCATGGCATCGGGGGGAACTTTTCAGCCTTTTTCCGACGTCTTCAAGGAATTCATTTACCGAGCACTATATTTTAATATAGCAGATTATAAATGTGTTGTCAAGAGTTTACGTTTTTTAAAAGTTTGGTATTATTAAGTTATGAAAATACTTTTTACTGGCGGGGGAACAGGCGGGCATGTTTTTCCGATAGTCGCTATCACGCGAGAAATAAGGAGAATATATTCTAAAAAAGATTTAGAGTTTTATTATATAGGCCCGAAAGACGAATTTGGATTGATTTTATTATCGCAGGAAGATTTTATAATAAAAACCATTGTATCCGGAAAAATAAGAAGGTACTTTGACTGGCAAAATTTTATAGATATTTTGTTTAAAATTCCTTTTGGAGTTTTGCAGAGCTTTTTTTTGCTTTTAAAAATCAAACCGGATTTAATTTTCAGCAAAGGGGGATCGGGGTCAATTGCCGTAACATATTGCGCTAAAATTTTAAAAATTCCAGTGTTCTTGCACGAGTCAGATGTTGTTCCCGGGCTTTCTAATCAAAAGACATCAAAATGGGCGAGAAAGGTTTTTACTTCCTTCCCTAAAACAGAATTTTTTGATCCTGAAAAAGTTACTCTGACGGGCAATCCCATTCGAAAGGAATTACTGGAGGGCGATAATGAAACTGCAAAACAATTATTCAATTTAACCTCTGAAAAACCGGTTATTATGGTTTTCGGCGGGTCGCAGGGGGCGCAATCAATAAATGATTTTGTTCTGGTAATTCTAAACGATGTTTTAAAAGATTTCGAAATAGTCCATATAACCGGCCGAGAAAACTTTAAGGAAACACAATCTGAATCTGAGGTTGTAATTGATAAAAATTTGGAAAAATATTATCATCTCGTCGGATTTTTAGACGAAGAAAAATTGAAACACGCCTACCGAGCAACCGATTTTATAATATCTCGTTCCGGGGCGTCGGCAATTTTTGAAATTGCGGCGCTGGGGAAACCAAGTATTTTGGTTCCTTTGCCAACAGCCGCCGCAGACCATCAGGCAAAAAACGCATATGCGTATGCGGAGACCGGGGCGACTTTAGTGATTGAACAGGATAATCTGACTCCTAATTTCTTTATGGAGAATCTGCAATCCTTATTTTTACGCAAGGAGGCAATAGAAAAAATGAAAGAAAGGGCAATAGAATTTTCAAAACCTTTGGCGGCGAAGGCGGTAGCCCGAGAAATTCTAGAATTTTTGATGTTAAATTAGTTTCTGTCAATTTAAAACAATGAAAACAACTGTCAAAAAAGAAATAAGAGTAAGAATCGCTCCGTCTCCGACCGGATCGGCGCACATTGGCACTGCAAGAACTGCCTTATTTAATTACTTATTTGCTAAAAAAAATAAAGGTAAATTTGTTTTACGAATTGAAGATACTGATAAGGAACGTTCTGAACAGAAATGGACCGATGAAATTTTAACGGAATTAAGGTGGCTGGGAATTAAGTGGGACGAGGGTCCGGACATCGGTGGAAAATTTAGCCCTTACAAACAAACGCAAAGGATGGACATATATAAAAAATATCTGGAAAAACTGTTAAGCGAAAAAAAATCTTATTATTGTTTTTGCTCCGAAGAAGAACTGGAATCAAAACGTCAGGATCAATTAACCAGGGGAGTGGCGCCGAAATATGACGGCAAATGCAGAAATCTGTCTGAAAAAGAAATTCAAAAAAAAATATCATCTAAGGAAAAGGCGGTAATAAGATTCAAGGTTGCTGATAAAAAAATTAGGTTTCTAGACTTAATCCGAGGAATGGTGGAATTTAATGCCGGGCTTTTGGGCGATGTTGTGATTGCCAAGGATTTGGGAACCCCTTTATACCATTTTGCGGTTGTGGTTGATGATTTTGAAATGCAAATAAGCCATATAATAAGGGGCGAAGAACATTTATCAAACACGCCCCGACAAATATTATTGCAGGAAGCGCTTGGTTTCTACCAGCCGGTTTACGCGCATTTGCCGTTAATGTTAAATATGGATAAAAGCAAAATGTCTAAACGACAAGGAGATGTGGCCATATCTGACTACCATAAAAATGGTTACTTGCCTGAGGCATTAATTAATTTTATGGCTTTGCTTGGTTGGAATCCCGGCACCGAAAAAGAAATTTTTTCTTTAGCCAAACTTGTAAAGGAATTTTCAATAGAAAAGGTCCAGAAAGCGGGAGCTATTTTTAATGTTCAGAGATTGGATTTTATAAACGGTTTTTATATTCGCGAAAAGCCAATAGAAAAATTAACGGAGCTTTGCATTCCCTATCTTAAAGAAGCAGGACTATTAATAGCTGGACAGATTTCTGAAAATAAACTTGAGAAAATTATTGAGGTTTCCAAAACAAGAATGAAAAAACTGTTTGACATTGTTGAATTGTCTGGTTTCTTTTTTGTGGACAAAGTGGCGTACGATAAAAATTTGTTAAAATGGGACGATATGAAAGATGGCGATATTAAAGACGCCCTTTTATTGTGCGACAAAACTTTATCAGAATTAAAAGACTGGGAAATCAAAAAAATAGAGTGGGCATTAATGGGTGTGGCAGGGGAGTTTAACAGACAGAAAGGCTACCCGGAAAAAAATCGCGGGTTTCTGTTGTGGCCAATGCGGGTTGCGCTATCCGGGAAACAATTTTCGCCAAGCCCGTTTGAAATTTCTGATATTTTAGGCCGCGAAAAAACCTTAAAAAGAATAAGAGGGGCAGTTGAAAAATTATAAATAAAAATCCCGACAAATAATAAAGATTATGAACAAAAAAAACGAAAAGGGATTTGCAAAAAATGTTGTAATTATAATTGCTATTTTAGTTGTTGTTTTTTTGAGCCAACAACCATATTTCAGAGGATATGGTAAGGATATCTACAATAAAGCAGAGTCACAGATCGCCTTATATTGGTCAAGAGCGAGCGATTGGGTCAAAGCAGATGTTTATCCTAGAATAGGTGGGGAAGTGGCAAAAAGAGGGGAAGCAATCAAGGAAGAGGTTGATAAAGGAAAAAACAATATTGCGCAAAATATTTGGGATAAAATTGAAAATTATTTTGCCGGTTTATTTTCAAAATCAACCGGTGCGCAGGCGCGATAGATAGTAGGTTATCAATTTTAGTTTTAATATAATAGAGTTCGCATAATTATAGTTAAGCGAATACTCGTATGGAACAAAGCCGAATACCGCTACCAAAGCATATAAACGACTTTTTAGATTGGATTGATGTTGAAAAAGGTTTGTCATCAAAGACTCAGGAAAATTACAGAAGATTCCTTGAAAAATTTTTAGTTTGGTTAAAAAATAATAATCTAAACGGCATTCTTCCCCATCAGCTAACGCCCGAGCATATTTGGGACTATAGGGTCCATTTATCCCGCCATTCCCCCACCCGCAATAACAAACCCTTAAGGAAGACCACCCAGAACTACTATTTAATCGCCTTAAGAGCCTTTCTGGGCTATTTTGTGGCGAAAGACATAGTTTCACTGCCCCCGGATAAAATAACGCTTTCTAGGCCCGATAAAGAGAAAACAGTGAAATTTTTGACCCTTGAACAGTTGAATAAGCTGTTTTTAGCCCCCGATACATCTACAATACAAGGGATTAGAGACAGGACTATTTTAGAGACGTTTTTTTCTACCGGAATGAGGGTATCTGAACTCACTTCCCTGAATCTGGAACAAATAAGGATAATGCCCGGAGCTAAGGATTTAGAGCTTGGAATTGTCGGGAAAGGCGGCCGAGCCAGAACAGTTTATTTTTCAAAAAACGCGATAGGATGGCTGGAGAAATATATCAGCGCAAGAACTATCGACAACGATAAAGAAAAAGCGCTATTTATAAATTATAGCGGCAAAAAAGCTGCTTCCCGAAGATTGACCCCCAGGGCCATTGAAAAAAATATGAAGAAATACATTATTTCTGCCGGTTTGCCGATTACGACAACCCCTCATGTTCTAAGACATAGTTTTGCCACCGACCTTTTAACTCAAGGCGTAGATTTAAGGGTTGTGCAGGAATTTTTGGGGCATAAAAACATATTGGCTACCCAAATCTACACGCATGTTACCAACAAACGGCTTCGCGACATACATCGCCAGTTTCACGGGGGAAACGACCAGAACTCTTAAATTACTGGATCTGTCGCACAATAAAATTACGGGTGTTGTCGCACAATTAACATTCTGATATAATAAATTAATAAACAATTTTTTATATATTTTTATAAATATGTCGCCAAAAGAAAAATTTAATATATCATTATTCGTAAGCTCCGACGGATGTTTTGATTTGCAGTTCCGCAAAGACACACGACATGACCGTACAAATGCTCCTACATACTACAGATGGAGGGCGCAATTTGTGGTCACATCTCCGAAAGAAAACGAAAAATTATTGAGAAAAATAAAAAAAGAAATGGGTTGCGGAAAAATAAATATTTCAAAAGACCAGGCAAGGTTTTCTGTGCAAAAAATTGACGATATTATTGACGTTGTAGTCCCGTTTTTTAGAAAAAATGAATTGTCTGATAAAAAGAAAAAAAGTTTTGCTCTTTGGGCAAAGGGAGTTGGAATAATCCATAAGAACAAGGGAAAATATTTAGCCAGCTGGAAAAAAAGCGATATGCTTTGCTTATTAGAAATTCAAAAATCGTCTGCAAAATACAAAAATAGGCCACGCCAGCCTAAATGGCTTGAAACGGCGCGGACTTTTTCTAGAACAATTTAGCAATATATAAAATAAAAAACGAGGCTGCTCTCTCGTTTTTTATTGCGCGCGCTTCCCTTTTTAGCATGGCGCCCGCAAATTGTCGCACAATAAAAATTACTTTCCGAAACGGCGCGTTCGTCGGTCAAATTCAATTAGCGCCTCGTCTAAATCCTGCTCGTTAAAGTCCGGCCAAAATTTTGGAGAAAAGTATAGTTCCGAATATGCCGCCTGCCATAACACAAAGTTTGACATTCTCATTTCTCCGCCAGCTCTGATTATAAAATCGGGAGCTGACAATCCTGCTGTTGATAAATGGCTCTCAAACAACTTTTCATCAATTTTATCTGCGGGAGTCCCCTCTTCAATAATTTTTTTAACAGCATTTAAAATATCCCACTTGCCCCCATAGCTGATTGCTAAATTCAAAAACAAATTTGAATTATTTTGTGTTGCTTCCTCGGTTTTTTTTATGGCTTCCTGTAAAGATTTCGGCAGACGCTCTCGCTGCCCTATCACACGCACCTTCACACCATCTTTTGCATATCTGTTTAAATTATCAATTAAGCAATCCTCTAAAAGCCCCATTAAATAATCCACTTCATCTTTGGTTCGGTTCCAATTTTCTGTTGAAAATCCAAAAGCAGTGAGTATTTTGACTCCTTTATTTTTACACCATTCAGAAAAATCCAAAAGGTTATTATAACCCTGTTTGTGGCCGTTTAAGGATGTGAGTCCTTTTTGTTTTGCCCACCTCCGGTTGCCGTCGGGAAATAATACGATATGATTTGGTATTTTCATCTTGAATTGATAATATAAAATGTCATTTTAAGAATTTTCGATTTGTATGGATTCCTTGTCCTGGTATTTTGCGATTATAAAACCTGCCGCGAAGGAAAAAAATATCAAGAGCGCTACAACTATAAATATCATTATATCATAAAAATTTCTATCATATAAACCTTTGACAAAGTTCTTTATTTCTGCTAACATAAATAATTAAAAATAAAAACTAAAAAATATGTCTAAAACTAAACAAGGAGGTTCTACTAAATTGGGGAGAGATTCAATGGCTCAAAGGCTGGGCATTAAAGCTTCTGCAGGCGAAAAAGTCAGAGTCGGAATGATAATCGTAAGGCAGCGCGGCACGAAATATCTTCCAGGAAAAAATGTAAAATTGGGGTCTGATGATACTATTTACTCTATGGCAAACGGCGTTGTCCGCTTTTCTACAAAGTCAAAAAAACTGTTTAACGGGGCGCAAAGATTAGCGAAGATAGTAAACGTCGATCCCTCAAAATAATTATTCGTAAATTATTTTCTAAAAAGCCCTTTCGGGCTTTTTAGCTGTTTTAAGGTCTTAATGCGGCCTTTATAAATTCCTTAAATAATGGATGAGGTTTCAACGGCCGGGATTTAAATTCAGGGTGAAATTGGCTGGCAACAAAAAATGGATGGTCTTTTATTTCAATAATTTCAACTAAGTTTTGTTTAGGATTTACGCCGGCCACAATAAGCCCCTTATCTTCTAAAATTTTTATGTAATCGTTATTGACCTCATATCTGTGCCGATGCCTCTCAGAAATCGTAGATTTTTTATAGGCTTTATGGCTTATGGTTCCTGGTTTTAATTCACAGTCATATGCTCCAAGCCTCATTGTTCCGCCATAACGTTTTTCTTTCAATAATTCCTTCTGACCTTCCATTACATCTATCACGGGGTTTTTGGCATTTTTATCAAACTCTCTTGATGTGGCGTCTTTTATTCCGCAGACATTTTTTGAAAATTCAATTACCGAAAGCTGAAGTCCAAGACAAAGTCCCAAAAATGGAATTTTATTTTTTCTGCAATATTCAATTGCTTTAATTTTGCCTTCTACTCCCCTGTTTCCGAATCCGCCCGGCACAATTATGCCTGCATATTTTTTTAATTCTCCGAGAGATTTCGTATTTCTCTCAAAATCTTCAGAGGAAATCCATGAGATATTCGCTTTTCTGTTTTGGGAAAAGGCGGCATGTTTTATTGCCTCAATAACCGAAATATACGAATCCATCAGAGTGAAATGTCCGCTTTCAAAATATTTGCCAACAATTCCTATCTCAACTGTTTTTGGATGGTTTCTTATTAACTTTACTAGCTCGTCCCATTCCTTCAGGTTGCTTTGCCTCGCCTTAATTCCAAATTTTTTTAGGATTCTGTTGCCGACATTTTCTTTTTCAAAATTAATCGGCACTTCATATACTGACTTTACGTCGGGAGCTGAAACAACGTCTTCTGGATGAATATTGCAGTAAATCGCTAATTTTTTCTTTCTCGGCTCGTCTAACGAAACCTCTGACCTTGCCAGTATCATATCTGCCTGCAATCCGGCCTCATTAAGATTTCTTACCGCCTGTTGCGTGGGCTTTGTTTTCATCTCGCCAATCATTGAAGGAATTGGCAAATAGCTCACCATAATAAAAAGAACATCCCTTGGATGTTGAAATTTCATTATCCTGGCGGCTTCTAAAAATAACAGATTTTGATATTCACCTATAGTTCCTCCAATTTCAATTAGAACAAAGTCTGCCTCGGCTTTTTTTTCTGCCCGTTTTATTGTTTTAATTACTTCATTGGGAATACCAGGAACAACAGAAACGCATTCGCCTCCATATTCTAGGTTTCTTTCTTTGGTGATAACAGACAAATAAACTTTGCCTGTTGTCATATAATTGTCCGTATAAATATTTTCGTCTAAAAATCTTTCGTAGTTTCCAACATCCTGGTCGCACTCTATGCCGTCATCGGTCACAAAAACTTCTCCATGCTCTATCGGATTCATTGTGCCGGCATCAACGTTTATATAGGGGTCAATTTTAATCGCAGTTACCTTAAAGCCCTTGCTTTTTAAAATTCGCCCTATTGAAGCCGTGGCTATGCCTTTGCCTATGCCAGACATCACGCCACCAGCTACGAAAATATACCTTGCCATTTTATTCCGATTTTTCTCCTGTTATTATTAAGCTTATTTCTACTTCTAAATTATGCTCTAAACCAACCTTTATCGGAAACTCGCCAAGCTCCTTAATTGGTTCTGCCAGTTTAATCTGTGATTTTTTTACCTCAAAACCCATTTCCTTTAATTTTTCTGCAATTTTTTGATTATTAATTGATTCAAAAAGTTGTCCCTCTTCCCCAATTTTGACATTAATAGCCACCTCTACTCCATCAAGATTAGATGCTAATTCTTGAGCCATTTTTAACTCCTCCTCGGCCTCTTTATTTATGATTTCTTTTTGGTCTTCCAGCCATTTTAAAGCTTTTTTGGTGGCCGCCTTGGCTAATTTTTGAGGCAATAAAAAATTTCTGCCGTAGCCGTTTTTTACCTCTTTTACGTCATATTTTTTGCCAAGATTTTCTACATCTTTAACCAAAATAACTTTCATTACTTTAAAAATTTAAAATTCTAAAAAGCTAAAAATAGATTATTTTATGTTTTTAGTTTTTTATGTTCTTAGTTTTTATTACAATGTTTATTCTATCTTAAACTGTTTATTATTTCAATACCATACCCCAATTTCTCGCCATATTCTTTCACATTTTCAATCAGTTGCCTGGACCACTCGTAGAGTTCTAATTGCTTTATCTTATTCTGCCTTATTTTTTCAATTTCTGCAAGGAGGCGTATCAAAGTATTATACTAATCGGGACAATAATTCAGTTTGTTTTGCCCTGCGTTTATTATTTTTTGAAACAAAAAAAGCCCTCTAACGTTTCCGTCATTGGGCTACGATTCCGTTTTCCACTTATTGCGGTTTTTGTGCGAGATTGTCTCTAATCTCTTTTTCTTTCTTCTGGAATTGCATCAGAGCATTCCGGCCAGCCTCCATAATAATCTCAACGTAGAGTTTCTCCGTGTTCCAGCCAACCATCCCCAACATACCGCACTTATACGGAGCGATGAGTTTGTATAGCCTTCCTTGGAAAATTCCGCAGGGAACAACACCGCCAAGAGATATCATCGGCTGCAACCCTTCACTGAACGGACAAGCAGAGCAGATGATGCCTTCGTAATCCTCACGATAACAGGACTCTTTCATCCTGTTATACCAATCACGATAGTAAACCTTACCATCGGGAGGCGGAGGGACTGGCTGTCCTGGTCCAACCCTCGGACAATCCCTGGGATGTATGACCCCGAATTTCTCGCCCAGTTCTACTACCAGGCGTTCCGATATTTTCCTTGCATCCTCAATGGATTTGGCAACCTCACCGTCCTTGTCTTCAATATGTCCGTGGCGCAAGCCGTGGTTGGTGCTCCAAAAGTAGCCACCCAACCCCTCAATCGCTTTCCAATACTCCACTTCTGTTTGTGGTTGCTTTGTGAGTTCCATCTTCATTCTCCCCCTATTAAAAGTCAACGAACTGTGATGTAAAACCAATTGTTTATATCTTAACAATTATTTACAATTTGTCAAACAACAAAAAAGCCCCTCATTACGACTATGACCATTTATTCAGTTTTTTGATCTTTTAATTCACCTAAAAGACACCAATGCCCTCCTCCTTTTTCTTCCCAAATATCGTTTATTTCAAAATTTCCGAATTCCTTCCGTAATGTCTCTTCGTTAAAATAATGATGAGGTAATCCTTCTTCACCACCGCTCATGGGAACAAATGTATCGGGAGCTATTTCTTTTTCATCTTTTTTGCGTCCTCTTTTAGAAACGGTAATAAATACCACGCCTTTCGGAGCTAGGACTCTTTCCATTTCTCTTATCAATTCTCTTATATTTCCAATTGTATTATGATGCATAACCTGAGTGCTGACTATCGCTTCAAATGAGCCGTCGGGATACGGTAATTTTTGGTATATATCCCCCACCCTTAAATCTGCTTCCAATTTTTTTGCTTCCAATTTTTTTCTAGCAATTTCAATTCCTTCAGGCGCGGCATCAATTCCAGAAACATTAAAGCCGTGTTCACAAGGTCGGGATGAAATTCAATAAATATTTTCAGACGTTTTTCAAACCGAGGAGTTGTAAAAATCTTCAGCATAATAATAAAATTGCATTACGCTTTTATTTTTCTAAAAATATCATCTACAGATAAATATTCATTTTTTATACCTTTTTTATACTCTATTACACTTAAAAAGCTTTGAAGTTGTTCATTTTTTTTAATGGCTTGGCGGGCAAGCTTCATACTTTCATTAGCCATTTTTTCAATTTTTTGTAGTTGTTTTATAGTCATATTATTTATTATTTTAATTATTATGTTGAAATAACTTTTACTTTTCTTGTGACAATGATTCAACAATTTCAAGCGCCTTATCCAGTTGCGGGTCATTGCTATTTTCTATATCTTTATCGGTAATATCAATTTTGATATCCGGCTCCAATCCAACCTCGGAAATTGAATTGCCTTTTGGGGTGAGCCATTTGGCGATTGTTATTTTTAAAAAGGATCCGCCCCTTAAATCAACTACCTCCTGCACAGAACCCTTGCCAAAAGATTTCTGGCCGATCAATTTAATATTTCGGTCGTCTCTTAAAGCTCCTGCTAAAATTTCGGAGGCTGATGCCGAGCCTTCGTTTATTAAAACAATTATCGGAAAATTAGCCAAATTGGCATTTCCCTGTGATTTATATAGTTTTTTTTCTTTATCTTTTCCAAAGTCTTCAATAGTTATAACTTGTCCTTTTGGCAAAAACCAGCCGGCAATTTCCTGGGAAATCTCAAGGTATCCTCCCGGATTTCCCCTAAGATCCAGCGCTATTTTTTTTGCCGGGCCGGATAAAATTTCAAGGGCGGCTTTTTTAAAATCAGCTGGAAGCGACTCGCCAAATTCAAAAATGTGGATATAGGCAACGTCTCCATTTTTCAACTCCCACTTCATTGACGGAATTTTAATCGTCTCTCTTGTAATTTCTATATCTTTTGCCGATTGCCAGCCCTCTCTAAAAATTGACAAAGTAACGGCTGTTCCTTTTTGGCCCCTTATTAAGCTTACCGCTTCCTCGGTGGTCATATCGGTCGCGTCTTTTCCGTTTATTTTTAAAATCACGTCTCCAGTTTTTAAACCCGCCTTCTGTCCCGGAGTCCCCTCTAGCGGAGAAACTACTGTAAGTTGGTTTTTTTTAACTCCGATTTCAACGCCTATGCCCTCAAAGGAGCCAGATAAATCCTGTTGGAATCTTTTTGCCTGTTCCGGATTAAAAAAAGAAGTGTATGGGTCTCCCAAGGATTTTGTCATTCCCTCAATTGCCCCGTAAACTACTTTTTGGTCGTCTATTTTTTCCGGATTGATAAAATTTTGCGAGAGTTTGTTATACGCATCCCAAAAAAGAGAAAAATCAATTGTCCCGGGTTGAGGAACGTTATAAGCAATTTTGTTTACCCCCACCCAAACTCCGGAGACAAAAAACCCGGCAAAAAACGCAATTAAAATGATCCCGCATAATATTTTTTTAAGGTTAAAATTTATCATACAATATCTTTATAACAAAAAAAAATTGCTAACGCAATAGCAAAAATAAATGGGCAACCGTCAAGGTTTAATTTGACGATTGCCCTTAGAGAGACCATCTTCTATCAAGGTGCCCTGCACGCCGTTCGCGTTCTGTATGTCGCGAACTATGCGCGCCCAATGACTGCGACATTTTAGTTGTCGGCGCCTCGCAATCTAGTCGCCTATGTAGGGAGCTTTCCTCATTATTCCGTCCTTTGGCGTTTTCCCGTCAAACGGTGTTGGGGGTTTAACGATGCCAGTTCGCGGATTAGGCGGCATCGCGATGAAAAACGCACACACAGGGGTTTGGCCGGTTGCTACACCAGCCAACTGCGTGCGATCGTAAAGAGCTTCATTGGCTACTCCTTTTTTGCTGACTCGCAGAAATTCTGCGTGCCGGCGCAGTCGTCGGTGTCATTTGTTGTGGTTCAATTGCAACGTCAACGCCAAACGGTCGCGCATAAGCACACTCCTTTCTGTCCCAAGGGACGTTTAGCGCCTCACTATCATAACGGTGTACTCCATAGATAAAGCATATCATATACAAAATACCTCGTCAATGGTGGTGGTCAATTTTAGAAAAAGTCTGCCGTTTCTTTTTTCGCCACCGCAATTTTTCGTGCCAACAAAGCTGGCGCGCCGGCTAAACTTTTTTACCTATTTCCTTTTGCTCGATTGTGCGTCCTGCACAACATCTCACAGTTTTTGGCAGTTGTTTTGCCACCCTTACTCCATGCCGCTACATGATCGGCGTCCATTTCGTCAAAATTCCAAATCTTACTCTTGTTGGCATCATGCCCAATAGCACAATGTGGACAATTTGATTTGCCTTTAGATTCCGCCTTTTTAGTCTGTGAAGCATAAACAGATTTTTTAGTTGCTTCATCAAAAATTCGGACTTCAAGAAATTTTGTATTCGCAGAACCACATAGAATAAACTCAAAAATACCTTTACGGTTTTTAATATACGGATCACCATAGAGCTTACGTATCTCGGCTGACACTTTCTTGGGGTCATAGGCTTTCTTGTGATACTGCTCATACAGTCGTCCCCACTCAAGTCCGCACATCTCGCTTTCTACATCGGTAAATACACTAGATATCCAATCGATCACGCTGTTGAAATATCTTTTTAACTCATTGATATTTTTATCGTTGCGATGAATACTCATGTAGTCATCAATACTTCCTTTACTTACCCAGTCTAAAGCCCTCTCAAAAAATGCCTGCCGGTTTGCGCTACCTTTTATGTACGCGCTCCATTTTTGAATATTGGCATTTTGGCTGTTGCTGAACTCCTCTTTGCCGAGAGTGACAAATGGTCCGGAATAGATCGCATTTAACAATTCTTGCGGTACGAGCGGAACTCCAGCAATATTAATTGTCTTGAACCACTCTTTTATTTGGCTTTCAGTACCTTCACATTCATAAATCAGCAGTTTAGTTTCCAATATCTTGTCTTTTTTGTCTTTTGCAATACCGTCAAAATATTGTTCCATTCCGTTTTCGTCTTTAATGGCAAATTTGTCGGTCACAAAACGCCCAACACTGGTAATGCGCT
>LBSQ01000011.1 GCA_000992015.1 Parcubacteria group bacterium GW2011_GWA2_37_10 | reverse complement strand
AAACCGCCAGATTTTATTTCCATTTAATTTTTGAAATTCACTCCAATTCCAAGACTGCATAAATGTCTTTTCCGCACAATTCTGCAAAAATCCTTCCCATTCGTCTTTGCTTTGTATTTCTCTAATTTCCATTTATAATTTCTTTTAAAACTTTATATTGGTCGTCAAACAAAACAATATTATTTTTCGAATTTTTTTCGGATTTAACTGGAAAAATTTCGCTATCACTATCAATTAAAATAAATTCGGGTAAAGCTTCGCTATGCAATCTAATTAATTTTAAAATTTTGTTGCTTATATCTCCAACATAATTATAGCATGTCCATTCCGCTCCGTTCATTATGAATTTATCTTCTGAAAATATTTTCAATACCAAAAAATTAAAAGCATTAAAAAAACTCTCGCCTAATTCTTCAACACATTCTCTTTTTATCGCACTTTCAACATCTTCACCAATTTTCACCTTACCAGCCCATGTTGCTTGGCATATATAGGGAAAAGTTTTATTAGCAGAAGATCTCTTTTGTAAAATAATTTTACCTTTATTTCTTCCGCTTATAATAGTAAGCCAGACAGAAATAGTTTTATTTTTTTCCATTAGTTTATTTTATTTAAAACATGTCCGAGTTTGTTTAGTTTTTTATTTTTTTGTATTATACTACAAATTACGAAGCTTCGGATTTTGTAGTATGCTATATTTCCTCAATAATAAATATTTTTACATACTTATCCAATGAATGCATCTGAAGAAGTTTTTCAATTTTTTCAGAAACATCATAGGGGGTAATCCATACGCTTTGTTGAAACATTTTAAATCCTGAGTTTATTAAAATACTTCTTAATAATTCTCTGTCTTTTTTATGATTCTGCGGAATATCAAAGATAATCATAATCCATTTTCCATCCTTTCGTTTTGCCATCTTCTCAATTTTAAAACTGGCTTTCATCGCCCTATCTATCCCCTCTTTCGTTAAAATAATTGCCTTTTTATTTTCTAAATTTTTTACTTTGATATAACCCTTTCTCTTCAAATAATAAATAAGCTTGCTAAAATTATTTTTATTTCTTGTATTGCGGTATATTTTTACAATACTATCTCCCGGCAAACAATTTTTCATCGTTATTGGATAACTAAACAAAAAACTAAAATTATTATCCAAGCCTTCAACGATGCCATAAATATCCCAAAGAAATTTATCGGTAACCGTAATTTTCATTATAATTTTTCACTAAATTCATTAAATTCATTATACTACCTTTATCAAAGCTTTAAAATTTGTAGTATGCTATATTTTTTAGAAAAAATGGATGTATGATTTTAGAATTTTTTAAAGAAATTTATTATACGGTCGGCGGCATTTTGCGAAATATTAATATGCGTTGGTAAATTTAAGGTTTCGTTAGATAATTTTTCTGCTGTCGGACAAGAGCCTTTTTTATACTTCATTTGGTCTAATTTTGTGTCAAAGGGCGCAATTGGAGTTGTATACCAGTCGCCTAACAAAATATTTTGCTTGTGCCAGGCATCATAAATTATTTCGTGGGCATTCTTGTGTTTTATTGTAAAACGCAAATAACTTGGCTTGCTTTGCGTATTTTCAGCCGGCAAAACAAATTGCGTATTTTTCAAATTTTCCCGGTAATAATCAAATAATCTTTTTCTGTGAGCAAAAAATTTATCCAGTTTGTTGAATTGATTTAAAGCCATTAATGCTAACGCGTTCGGTAAAGCCTTAGGAAAATAATCAGGTCTTTGTCCTCTTTTCTCTTGCCAGCTAACTGCTTTAGACAAAACATGGAACCATTGCGATAAAACTAAAAATATCTTTCCTAAATCCCAAAAATTATAAACTGGCAGAATTATGTAATTTAAAAAAATTGGATGTAAAATTTGCTGAAAAATCCAAAATGGGTTCGGCAAACCCATTTTGCCCTGAGCTTGCCGAAGGGCTTGCTCCAATTTATCATCATTTGTTACCGCCATTCCGCCGTAAACCGAGGAAATAACTTTATCGCGGGAAAAACTAAAAAATGCCACTTTGCCGAATGTCCCAACCCTTTTCCCCTTCCATTCTGCCCCAAGCGAATGCGCGCAATCCTCAATTAAAATTAGGTCGTTTTGTTGCACAATAAAATCCAACTCATCCATATTCGCGGGCAAACCAAACGTATGCTGAACGATTAAAATTTTAGCATTTGGATTTTTTATTAATTTTTCCTTTAATGCCTCAATGTCAATGTTAAAATTTTCTTTATTACAGTCAACGTAAATCGGTACAAGACCAGCCCACAAAACAGGATTTGGAACCGCATTACAAGTAAAAGCCTGCAATAAAACTTCGTCCTGCCCGGCCAAATTAAGAGTTTTTAGAATCGCATAAAGCGCGCTCCGGCCCGAATTAAAAGATACTGCGTGTTTTACGGCTAAATACTTTTTGAATTCGTCTTCCAATCCCTTAATCCCTTTCCCCCGCTTCCACAGCCATGGCCGGATAATTAAATTCAGCGCCAGGCGCAAATCGTCTTTTTCCACATTTGGCGACAAAGAAATTGAAATTGGTTTAAAATAATTACTCATTAGTAAGAAGTTTAATCACCTTTGAAGGGATTCTGCCTTCAAGCAAGACAACGTCGCCTGATTTGCAAAATGACGTGATTGCAGAAAAAATCTCCTGCGGATTGTCGCACAATAAAATATTCTTTTCTTTCATCCCAGCCTCCATCGCGCCCTTTTTCATATCCTCAAATTTGTCTTTGCTGGTTACTATTGCCAACCCGCATATTTCGCCAATCTTCTTACCAATTTTTTGATGAATTTCTGCTGATTTTAGCCCCAGCTCAATAAGACATGGCATTATGATTGCCTTTTTGTTTGGAAAAATTGATAAATAATTCAGGTCGGCATAAACTCCGTCCGGATTTGCCGAGTAAGAAGAATCAATAATATCAATCCCGAGCTTGCCTTGATTCAAAATCATTCCCGCCTGTTCTTGTTTTATATTTTTACAGGCATCAGAAATTTCTTCAAAGTTCATTCCTAATTCATTTGCTACAAGAATTGCTCCCAGAAGATTTAATACATTATGCCCGCCCAAAACATTTGCGGTAAAATTCGCTAAATTTTTATTTTTATCAACTGCAACAAGGGAAATTGAATCTTTTTTCACTGTAATTTCTTCTGTCCAAATATCCGAGTCTATTGTTTTATTGCTTGTAGAATATTTTTTTTCCTGATTGGCCGGTAAATTGCTACTGTGCATTAAAAGGTCCAAGCAGTATTTATTGTCGCCATTAACAATTAAGGCTCCGTCTTTTGGCAGGCTTTCGGCAAGTTCGCCACCGCCCTCAGCCGATAATAAGTTTTCCAAAGAGCCGAACAATGCCAAATGCTGTTCGTTGACCCCGGTCACAATGCCAATTTTTGGTTTTACTATGTCAGCCAGCAATTTTATTCCGCCTTTTTTATAGGCGCCCATTTCAACTACAAAAATTTGGTGCTGACTATTAAGGTCGTTTAATATGCATTTTGCAATGCCAATTTCAGAATTTTGGTGTTTTTTTGTTCCAGCCACCTTAAATTTTTTAGATAAAATTGTTGTTAAAAATTCCTTTGTTGTTGTTTTTCCGTAAGATCCTGTTATACCTATAACGGTTAACCCTTTGAAACCTTTTATTTTTTTCGATGCTTTTCTCAAAATATTATTTCTGGCAAAAACAAAAAACGGCTGGAAAATTAGAACAACAATTGAAATAATTAAAGGCGCTAAAATATCAAAAACCAAAAGCCAAACAGGCTGCAGTTTGTCTTCTATGTTAGACATCTTACCAAAAAACAAAATTACAACCGCAAGCGAAGCTAATGCTAAGAACATAGTTTTCGAGGTTTTTATCGGCTTTTTAAAATTCCTCAAATATACGTTTCTCAAAAAAATTAGCGATTCACCAAGATAAACTAAAAACGTAACAAAAAATAAAGGGTTAAACAAACCCGAGTCCATAACAAATAGTCCAAGTAAAACTAATTTTAAAATTTGCTCAAAACTGAACAATAATTTTTTGCCTTTATGGGTTCGGAAATGGTCAAAAAACCTGCCGATGTGATATTCCTTTAATTGCCACAAATACAACCAAAAAAGGACGTATTTTAACATCCAGATGAACCAAAGTGTATTTAAAAGCAAATACATATTACAAATTTTCTACTATTTTCTCGGCTAAAAGCTCGGGTAGTTTCTTGTGCAATAAATGGTCGGCTCCCGGAATTATTATTAACTTTGATTTTTTTATTTTTTCATTTATCAGCCGCGCGTTTTCCACCGGCACCGACTGGTCCTTGTCACCCCAAATAATGATTGTGGGAACTTTTATAAATGGCAAATCGAAAAAAATATCGTTTGAGACAACGTTTAGGTAAGTCGTCTTCATAATACCTTCCGTATAAACATAATCGCTTTTTTTTATTATAAATTTATACACTGCCTTTCTGAAAAAACTGTAATAAGGCAGAAAATAAAATAATTTTATAAACTTTGAAATTTTAGCGAAAAATTTTTTTGGGACCGTTTTTTTTCTTATTATGGCGGCGGCCACCAAAAATAATTTTTGCGCGCGCTGGGGATATTTTACAGAAATTTTTACCGCCAAAGCTCCGCCAAAAGAATATCCCAGTAAATTAAAATTTTCTATGCCAAGGTTTTTTGTAAACTCCTCAAACCATTTTACATAATCATTAACTGTCCACGGCATTGTCAATTTATCGCTCGCTCCAAATCCGGGTAAATCGGGAATTATAATTTTAAACTCTTCGGCTCCGCTCAGGGCATGCCCTTTTGAAATAATTTCTGCTTCTTTTATCCACCTGTCTGAAGCCGATCCCCACCCATGTAAAATTATTAAGGGCTTACCCTCCCCAAATGTCATGTAGTTAGTTTTAATTCCGCCGGCTATTATCTCCACTTATTTTAGATTTTTATATTTTTATTTTCTTAAATCCGCAGTATTTCTGCAGAACTTTCGGCACATTTATTGAGCCGTCTTTCTGCTGATAATTTTCCATAATCATTATTAAAATTCTGCCGATTGCAAAAGCCGTTCCGTTTAGCGTGTGCGCAAATTGCATTTTATTATTTTTGTCCTTATATCTTATATTTAATCTGCGTGCCTGAAAATCAGTGCAGTTTGAGGTTGAATGTGTTTCTCTATATTTATTTTCACTTGGCAGCCATGTCTCAATATCATATTTTTTTGCCGCGGGTCTCCCAAGGTCGCCAGCGCAAATATTTATTACCTGATACGGAAGCCCTAAAGCTTTCATTAGTTTTTCTTCAATGGATAAAATTAACTCATGCTCTTTTTTTGAATCTTCTGGTTTTGAAAAAATAACCATTTCCAATTTATCAAACTGGTGCACCCTTAAAATTCCTTTTGTGTCTTTTCCATAACTGCCCGCTTCCCTTCTGAAACAAGTTGAAAATCCAACATATCGCAAAGGCATTCTTTTTTCGTCTAAAACCTCGTTTGCGTGCATTGCAATTAAAGATTGTTCCGATGTTCCCGCCAAAAACATATTGTCTTGGGGCAAGAAATACGCCTCCTCTTTATCGCCCGCTTCAAAATATCCTGTCCCCCGCGCCATTTCTTCTTTTAACATAACAGGCGGAATTACAGGGATAAATCCTTTTTTTGTCACAGTATCCATTACCAATTTTACAAGCGCAAACTCCAATAAAGCCAGCCCGCCTTTTATATAGCCAAATCTTGTGCCTGCCACTTTTGCCGCTCTTTCTGTATCAATTAAATCAAGCGCCTCCCCCAACTCCATATAGTTTTTAGTTAAGTCCGACTTAACTATTTTTTTCCACCCGACTTGGCGCACAATGACATTTGCTGTCTCGTCTTTTCCAACTGGCACATCGTCAAACGGAATGTTGGGCAGTTGTAAAAGCAGGGTTTTTAATTTTTCCTCCAAATCATTAAATTTCTTTTCAAATTCTTTAATTTCTTTTTTAAGAGTAGCGGGATTCATTGCGATCTGTGTTTCTTCTTCAAAAGTAGTTTGTGCGTCCCTGTCTGGATGTCTAAATCCATACTCTCCTCCTGGCTTCCAATTTCTACTTAATCTATTATGATCAGCCCGCATTTTCTCTAGCTCGGTTTGCACCTCTCTTTTTTCTTTTTCTAAGCACAAAACAGCGTCAACATCGCATTTGATGTTTTTCTTTTCGCAGGCTTCTTTTACCTTTTGTGGATTATCTCTTATAAAATTTATGTCCAACATAATTTTATGAGCAAGGGCGAATAAAATTATCCTGAGCTTTAACAAAAGCGAAGGATTTCCTTGCATTATATATTTATAATACCAAACTTGACAAAACCCTACAACCCCTTGACACGGTTTTTTGTATATGCTATAATCGTGTATCTCTTTAGCCTTAAAATGCCAACAATCCATTCACCAGGGGCAACTCACCGAGTTGCCCCGCTTTTTTTACATCGCAAAGAGCGACCGCATCCTTGCGATCGCTCTCTTTTTTACACTAATTCTTGAAATGCCAATTTATCATAGGCTTATTCTCACGAATTAGCCTATTGTTGCTTACTTAAACATTGCCTGAAAAATTTGCGATGGAAATCCTGTTTCGTTAATCGAATAAAATCTGTTTAAATTTATTTGCCGAACTTTCACCAAATCCGCATTTATCAAAACCGCCAAATGCCTCGAAGAACTTTTAAAAGAGAGATTAATCAATTCGCTAATCTGCGTAACGGTCAGCTCTTTATTGCTAAAAATATATTTTAAAATTAGAAACCTTCTCTCATTTCCCAGCGCCTTAAAAATTTTAACTAATTCTTTTTTACTCATTTTGGATAGGCTAATTCGTGAGAATTAGCCTATGTTTACATATTTTTCTCTAAAATAAATATATCAAACATAATTTAATATGCGATATCATCTGCGAATTCCTGCTGGTCTGGGTGTCTTTGCAAAAATTCGGCAGCGAATTCTTTTCTATTTTTTAATTCGTCTTGTATGCCAGGTATTAAATCAAAAAAATCTTTCTCGCACATTTTCTCCATTTCCGATATTACAGCCTCATTGATATCTTCAAAATAAAGTTCCCCATCCTCGCCCCCAACTCTTGTTCTAATACCATCCCTCCTTGAAAGCATAAGGTCATCTCCTTTAAGCTGTATGGAATGGAAAGAATTAAAATGCAAGGCCTCATGGATTATCCCCTCTGCGTTTCTTAAATTGCTTCCAGTGTCGTAAATTCCTATAAATTACGAAGATTTATCAAAGAAATGCTGCGGTTCAAAACCCGCTACTTCGGCTTTTTGCGCGTCAATAAAATGAATATGATCAGGAGTAATCTTCAAGGATTCCCCAAAGCCCTTTTTAAATTCCTTTTCAAGATTACCCAATAGCGCTTCAATCATAACAATTTCTTCCGGTGTTTTCGTCCTCTCAATATCCTCTAATTTATACTCTCTTTTTCCCTGTTTAAATGTTTTTGGCGATTTTTGGTCTTCAAATTTGTTTAAAAAATAGTCATCAGCAGAAGCTCTTTCAGTTTCGTTTCCTCCAACGATTTTACTAATCGGATATATTACAATATCTTCGTCTTGGCTACCTTCTTCGGGTTTTATTTCGCCCTCTCTCATATTATTGTTTTGGTTTCATTAAGGGGAAAATTTGGCAGTCGCGGGAGGGCTTGTCCATTAAAAATGAAAATAATCTTTCGGAAAATCCAAAACCGCAAGTCGGAGGCATTCCATATTCCAATGCTTCAATAAAATCTCTATCATATCTTTGCGCTTCTTGGTCGCCCGCGTCGCGCAATTTTTGTTGTTGCGTAAATCTTTCCGCTTGATCAATTGGATTGTTAAGTTCGGAATAACCGTTTCCGTTTTCTGAACCAGCCAAAATTACCTGAAACCTTTGCGCCAATTTTTCATTTTTTTCATTTTTTTTGGCTAATGGCGAAACTTCAATTGGAGTATTAATTAAAAATCCTGGGCCAGCAATTTTTTTCCTGCAAAATTTCCACAAATTGTCTATTGCCCTTGCGCGGTTGAATCCTTTTCTGTCATAATCAATTTTTAAATTTTGCAATGCTTTTTCCATTTCTTCTAAACTTGCCTCATTTATATTTACGCCAGTGTGTTTTGCAACTGTTGAAATATAGTCATACTTTTCCCATTTTTTGCCAAAATCCACATTAAAATCTTTTATTTTAAACTTTAAAGTTCCAAAAGTTTTTTTGACAACATATTTATACATTTCTTCAACTAATTTCATTCCTTCTTCAAAATCTGCGTAAGCCCAGTAAAATTCCATTTGGGTATAATCTTGCAAATGTTCGGCATCCATGCCTTCGTTTCTAAATTGGCGCCCAATTTCAAAAGTTTTTTCAAAGCCAGCCACCATTAATTTTTTCTGCCAAAGTTCACCCATTGAAATACGTAAATACAAATCCACATCCAAAGCGTTATGGTGAGTTATAAACGGTCTAGCATCGGCTCCTCCGGGTATAGTTTCCAAAATCGGCGTTTCTACTTCCAGAAACCATTTCTCAATTAAAAATTCTCTGACAGAGTTCCAGAAAATCGCGCGCTTTTCTATCATCTCTTTGATTTCTGGATTAAACAAAATATCTAAATATCTTTTTCTCAATTTTTCTTCAACATCTTGCAGGCCATGCCATTTTTCGGGCAAAGGTAAAAGCGCTTTTGAAAGCATTTTATAATCTTCTGCTTCAATTGTTTTTTCGCCTCTTTTAGTCGTAAATAAAGTTCCTTTAATTTCAACAAAATCTCCAATGTCAAAAACATCAAGAAAAAATTGGTAGCCCTTCTCCCCCAACTTATCCTTCTTTAGCAATACCTGAATAGTTCCAAACCCACTTGTAATTACAGAAATGGGTTTATTATCGTCTAAAGATATTTCGGCACTAACTTTTCCGGTATCTTGTTTGAGAGAACCATCATAAATATTTAAAAAAGTTGCTCCACCGTGTCCTCTTTGCGCCATAATTCTGCCCACCAAAACGACCCGCTTTTTAGCTTTTACTAATTTAGAAAAGTTTTTCAGCGCTTCGGCAATTGTGTGCGTCCGGTTTGTTTTTGCCGGATATGCCAAAATTCCAACTGTTTCCAGTTTTTTTATTTTTTCTATTCTTATTTTACGTAATTCCTCAATAGTTGGCATAGTGTTTTTTGTCATTGCGAGGAAATCGCAATTGCCGAAGCAATCTCAACCGTGGGGATTGCTTCGTCGCCTGCTGGCTACTCGCAATGACGAGTGATATCGAGTATTATTTTATAATTCTATCAAACTTGCCAAAACCCTACAACCCCTTGACACGGGCATTATGATATGCTAAGGTTAAAGTATAGTAGTTCTTTCACTGACAGGGATCTGGTGGGAGTTCGCCTCCTTAATAAGCGACTTTGCCCGCGAGGCGCCCCAAAAAAGTGGGTCTCCATTTGGAGACCGGGGCGTAGAGACCCGATGGGTTTCTGACATTGGAATCGACCAGATTAACGTTGGCAGAGTGTTTTTTCCCCGCCGAAGCGGGACATTCCGCCTGCCCGACTTTTAACGTGAAGACTAATTCCTGCGCTCGCGACGTGGGATAGGTTTCCTGTCAGTTCTTTATACATAAGGCGTCAGAGATGTCCGGCCGTGAATCGGTTGGGCAACGCCTCGGGTGCGCTAAGATGCGCTTGGCTAATCTCTGACGCCAAATTTAAGCGCCATAGACGTTCGGGGTCTTACTTCCTGCGCGACACACAGGCTAGTCCCATCCAGGACTTCGGCGGCTGTGGCGCCCTTCATGCGCCGTGATTGTTTTGCTTTCCCAGGGTGAAAACCCTGCCTTGCGAGCAAAAACAACACGGCGCTTTTTTTACATATTTTACAAAATTTTAGATTATACATAATTCCTACGATCGTGAGAATTGTGTATAGGCTTGTTTTAAAAAAAATAAGGAAAAAGAAGGAAAAAGAAGGAAAAAGAAGGGCGAGACCCGACCTCTCCATTATGAATACGCATTTAAAAGATATTAGAGGTCGGGTCTCATAAAATACCACTGCAAAACGTCGTGGGCAACCGGCAGAGTTGCCGAGCGCAGGCCTTGGACATCTTCAATTGTGACAGTTAAAACAATTTCCGGATTATCATATGGCGCAAAGGCTGATGTCCACGTATTAAAATGCCCGGCTTTTGAAGTTTCTGCAGTTCCGGTTTTTGAAGCGACCGATATGGGTAGGTCGTTTAAAATTGCCGACCCTCCGTAGGACTTTTGAACCGCATCTCTCATTCCCTCCCGCACAATTTGCAGGTTTTCAGAATCAATAAAGTTTTGCCTGATGATTTCGGGCTCAAATTTATCTACAACTTGCGGCGATTCCGTAGAACCATCAATTATTCTTTGTACTATTTGCGGTTTATATAATGTTCCGTTGTTGGCAATTGCGCAATATGCCGAGGCAACCTGTAAGGGAGTCACCATTAAATCCGATTGCCCTATTGAAAGGTTATATGTATCGCCATCCCACCACGACTCTTTTTTTGTTTGCTGTTTCCATTCGGGCGTTGGAATAAATCCCTGAAATTCGCCGGGCAAATCAATGCCTGTTTTATTGCCCCAGCCAAACAACTCAAGATATTTCTTGATTCTTGTGGGGCCTAATCCCTGCTGGTCGCCGTATCCGCCGCCAAGTGTATAAAAATAAATGTTTGATGAAACAGCTATTGCTTTTCTCATATCCACTAAACCGTGCGGAGTTACTCCGCCAAACCTATAAACTATGCTTGGGTCATATTTGCTGTGAATTAAAATGTATCCCGGGTCGTTTATCAATTTGTCCGGCGAAATTATTTCTTCCTGCAATGCCCCCGATGCTTCAAACGGTTTTATTGTGGAACCGGTTGGATATTGGGCAGATATGGCTCGATTAAAAAGGGGCTGTGAAGAATCATTTTGTATTTTATTATAATCAGCGATGGAAATGCCCTGCGAGAAAAGATTGTTATCGTAGGACGGATAAGAGACCAATGCCAAAACAGCTCCGGTTCTCGGATCCATTGCAACGGCGGCTCCTTTTTTAGCCCCTATATTTTTTATGCTTTTTTCAAGAGCCTCGTAAACTTTTTGTTGAAGATCAGAATCTATATTTAATATCAGACTTTTCCCGGGAATTGCCGGCGAAATAGTTTTCTCTCCTTTAACTACGCCTATTGAGTTTTTTATTGCTTCCATTTTCCCCGACGTTCCGCGCAGAGCATATTCATAAAATTTTTCCAATCCCGTTTTTCCTATATAATCATTCCCCGCATAACCTAATGAATCCTCCAATTCGTTTTTATTTATTTTTCCGGTGTATCCTAATATGGGAGCAAAATCTTGGCTGAAAATATAATTTCTTATAGTATTGCCCTCTATGGCGCATTCGGGGAGTTCACCCATTCTCGATTCTAAAACAAGAAGGGTTTCGTGCGGTAAATTTTCAGATATTAAAACCCTTGATTGGTCTGAGTTTTCAATTTCATTCATTAATTCATTTTGGTCTTTGCCCACTATGCCGGCTATTTTATTTATTTTTTCTATGGCTATGGCTGGGTCTGCCGGAAATTGCCGTTTGTCGCAAACTAAATCAAATGCCGGATAATTGGACACAAGTTTTTTTAAATTTTTATCGTATATTATGCCACGTTCTGGAGTTATCAACGTAATTCCCCCCCTGTTATTTTGAGAGGCGGTATAAAGTTTTTTCCCCAGCGCCACCTGAAAATAAAAAGTTTTTGAAAAGAGCGCCAAGGCGCATAATAAAAAAATTCCTAAAAGAATATAGGATATTTTTTCAGTTAGCGGAACCTCAAATTTTCTTTCTGAAAGCCCGAGCTCATCCTCTTTTTCTTTTGCCATTTTATCCAGAAAAACCTCGTGGGGCTCAATATCCCTTCTAAAATATTTGACTCTATATTTCATCTCAATGTTATCGGCTCGCCGATTAAAAAAGTTTCAGCTGTCTGTCTATATTGCCAAGTAAATTAAATTTTTTACAAATAAAAAAGCTCGGCGCAGCAAATAATAAATTATAGACTAATGCAATAGCAAGTGTCCAGTTCACATTAAAATTTAGAAAAGATCTGCTGAGAAGAACTAGGCCGGCATTAAATAAAATATTATAAAATATAGAATAAACCGCAAATAACGGCAAAAAATAAAATATAGAAAACTCTCCGCTTTTTTTCCATAAAAGCTGCAGCGCCCTTTTAACCAAAAACATTAAAATTAGTAAATATAAAATTGAGCCTCCAAGATAGGAATGAGAAAAAATATCCAAAAAGAATCCGCCCATAAAAGCGCCGAATATTCCCATGTGATATTTATCCGGTTCCTCAAAAAAAATCAAAAGAAAATACAGAATCAAAATAAGGTTCGGCGCCTCCCCGAATATGCTAAAGTGAGCCAAAAAACTATTCTGCAAAATGGCAAAAAAATAGAAAAGCAGAGTTATTGATAAATATTTAATCCACATGATTTATGAGCAGAGCGAATAAATCACCCTGAGCCATTTTGGCGAAGGGTTACCTATTTCTTATAATCTGTAATTACAAACAGATTATCAGCCTCCTGAACATTGAAAAACGGTTCAACTTTTATGGTCTGAAAAGGTTTTAAATCATTTTTTTCCGTTTCTTTAACTCTACCAACTAAAAGGTCTCGTGGAAAAATTCCCTCAAGGGCAGATGTTACTAAAACATCATCCTTATTAATTTTAGAATCAACGGGCACGAGGTCTAAAAAAATGCCCGAACTGCCATTTCCTCTTACTACGCCATAAATCGGAGCAACTGACGAATCGCTGTTTTGAACTTTTACATTTAAAACGTTATTTTTGCTTGATATCATTTCTACTTCTGAAAAATTTTCGTAAACTTTTAAGACCCTGCCAAAGAGGACTTTTTGCTGAGAAATTACAGGCATATTCTCAAAAATTCCATCAGCGGACCCTTTGTTTATTGAGATGATATCTTGACTGCTGTTAAACCCTGATGCCCCAGCCAAAACAAGGCTAAATTCATTTTGGGTATCATTTGCAAGCATTTCGTTTATGGCTCCGCGCTGCCTCTCCGCCTCCTGCAGGGCCATAATTTTTATCAGCAAATTTTGGTTTTCCGATTTTAATTTTTCATTTTCTTTTTCTATACTCTCGGCGTTGATTAGAGATGCAATAAAAACAGACGCGCTATCCCCTGCCCTCCAAAATGTTTTTTCAACCGGAGAAGACAATAAATAAAAAGAGTTTTTTATTTGCTTTTGAAATATATTTAAAACGGCGATAAAAACAAACAAAAAAATAAAAGCAAATAAAGTCTTTACAAAAAGATTACTTTTTTTATTTAATGAGGCGCTGGTCGTGGGGTTCATTTTTATCGTTTAAATTCAGTTATTTTACTTCATTAAATTTTTAAATGCAAACTTGCTTATGCACAGTAAATTTTTTGCAAAAAAAAGGGCGCCCGGAATGGTCGCCCCCGCAATGATGCCCTGTGCCGCATCTAGCACTATTCCTTCATAAATGTTCCGCGTCTTGCCGGAACGCTTTTATGGCAAACCATAGAAATCCTGCTGATACAATTGTCTGCGAACTGAATAGCGCAAGAAACACTGTTGTCAATGTGCTGGCCTGCTGATAGCAGAAAAAGACGGACGGCACAAAAAAACCAAGCGACACGAGAAGCGCGACGATATATGCCCGAAGGAACTTCTTGCTCTGCCTGTGGATGAACCTCTCTGCAAAATCTGGCAAAGGTTCTCCGCATTGTTGGCAAATTGCATAATGTTCGGCGCAGGCCAAACATATAGCGATTGCGGTGTTTGGGGTTTTGCCGTTTCCACGACATCGTTTGCCCATTCGGCATTGGCATATCATAGCGCCGCCAAAGAAACCGCCACGCTGTTCGCATTGTTTGCACAACAACAACATTTAACTGCCCTCCAAAATTGTTAGATTGCAGAACAGTTTTTATATTAGCACAAAACTATATTATTGCAATAAAAAACCGATTAGATCGGTTTTTAGAATTGAGTTCTCTGGTGACGACTACCTACTCTCGCGCGTTAGCACTACCATCGGCCTCGGAGTATTTCACTTCTGTGTTCGAAATGGGAACAGGTGGGACAACTCCAGTATAATCGTCACCGGAAAACTCAATTGGCTTTTGATATTCAATTCTCCGGTTTAGGTTTTTAAGATACCTAAAATCTGTATCTATTTACCCCGCTAAGCGGGGTTTAACTTACGCTATAAAAATGCATCCGATAAACTCAAGATAATCTTGAGTCTAGTCGAAGAAATAAATGATTTATTAGTACTCCCCGGCTGAACCAATTACTTGGCTTACACCTGGAGCCTATTGAACCCGTCATCTGCGGGAAATCTAAGAGTTCTCATCTTGGAGTTAGTTTCGCGCTTATATGCTTTCAGCGCTTATCTATTCCCGACTTAGCTACTCAGCAATGCCCTTGGCAGGACAACTGATACACCAGAGGTCAGTTCATTCCGGTCCTCTCGTACTAGGAACAAATCTCCTCAAAACTCAACGCCTGCGGTAGATAGGGACCAACCTGTCTCACG
>LBSQ01000010.1 GCA_000992015.1 Parcubacteria group bacterium GW2011_GWA2_37_10 | reverse complement strand
CCAGAACCTCTTTTTTCGCTCCCAAAAACGCCGAGGCCGCTTCAATATATTGCTGGCTGATTTCCCGCTCGGTAAATAAAATCGCGGGAGCCTCTGAAAGCTTGTCTTTATGTTTTTTTAAATAATCTGAAGGGAAGACGGCAATGTCCGGCGCTTCGCCGCGGGCGATGGCGTTCACAAAATCATCTTCAAAATTTGCAAGGTCTTTTTTGGAATATCTCACGTCAAATCGTTTGGGGGATACGGATTCCTGCGTGGTATCACGAACCGATATGCATTCCTCGCAAAGGCTCCGAGAAAGATGCCGCAAAATGCAAACAAATAATAATTTCGCCAGAAGAACCAAAATGCGAATTTTGCGATGCGAAATTTATTCAGGATGAAGATGTTTTTGACACATGGTTTTCTTCCGGGCAATGGTCATATGCAACACTTGGATATCCAAAATCAAAAGATTTTAAAACTTTTTATCCGACCGATGTTATGGAAACGGCAGGAGAAATTATATTTTTTTGGGTCGCAAGAATGATTATGTTGGGGCTTTATGCAACGAAAAAAATACCGTTTAAAAATGTTTATTTGCATGGATTGGTCTTAGACGGAAAGGGGCAAAAAATGTCTAAAAGCAAAGGAAACGTTATAAGTCCGCTGGATTTAACTGACAAATACGGCACGGATGCTCTAAGAATTGGATTAATCGCGGGAAACACGCCCGGCACATCACTGGCTTTAGACGAAAATCGGATTAAAGGTTATAGAAATTTCTCAAATAAAATTTGGAATGCCTCGCGATTTGTATTGTTACAAATCGAAAATTCGAAATTCGAAATCCGAAATCCGAAACAAACGCTAAATTCAAAACAAAAAAAAATACTGGCTGATTTTAGAAAAATGGTAAAAGATGTTACGAAGCTGATGGACTCTTATAAATTTTATATTGCCGCTGAAAAAATTTATCATTATTTTTGGCATATTTTTTGCGATAAAATAATTGAAGAAAGTAAAAAAAACTTAGCGCCAGAGGCAGAAAAAAAAGACAGAGCTTCCAGCCAATATTTGTTGTTGGAAATTTTAGGCGGTTCTCTAAAGTTGTTGCATCCTTTTATGCCGTTTATAACAGAAGAGATTTATCAGCAATTAAAAAACCTGCCTGCGCAGGCAGGCAAAAAAAAGTGTATAATGATAGAAGACTGGCCAAAGGTCTGACCTCTCGCGAAGCAGGAGGTCAGACTTTGCCTAACTTATCTTATGGATTTTCGTATTCCTCTTTATATTGTTTTTGGAATTTTGCCGAGTTTAACTTGGCTCGCTTTTTATCTAAGAAAAGATATTCACCCGGAGTCCAAACGAATGATCCTTAAAATTTTTATATGGGGAGCCGTTATAACCTTGCCGGTATTTTTTGCGCAAATAGCCCTCGCCACATTATTGTCAAAACTTAATTGGAATCCCGTTGTTGTATCTGCGTTATATTGGTTTGTGGTTATATCTTTTACGGAAGAAATTTTTAAATATTTTGTTGTTAAGTCTGAGGCATTGTCGCACTATGAATTTGATGAGCCCGTAGATGCAATGGTTTACATGGTTGTGGCTGCGTTAGGGTTTGCCGCCTTAGAAAACATTTTATACCTTTTTTCCCCCGTAGACCGGATATCATTCAACGATTTGGTAAACAGGGCGGTTGTTATAAGTTTTGTAAGGTTTATAGGAGCAACTTTTTTGCACACACTTTGCTCGGCTTTAGTAGGATATTTTTTAGCAATTTCTTTCAAAGAAACAAAAAAGAGAATGATACTTTTTATTTCTGGCATAATAATAGCCACGCTCTTGCATGGACTCTATGATTTTTCTATAATGACTATAGGCGGGCCTTTAAAAGTTATTATTCCAATAGCAATTTTAATATCTTTAGCCTTCTTTGTTGCTTCGGGATTTAAAAAATTAAAAAAATTAAAAAGTATTTGTAAAGTTGTAAAATAAAATACTATGGCGAAAAAAATAAAAGTTGAGGAACCGGTCCCTGAAAAAAAACAAGCGGAAGAAAATAAAGACGGAATTTTTGACCCAGATGGGGAACTAGTGGTTGATGTTTATGAAACGGATTCAAGTTTTGTGGTGTTAGCCGCAATAGCCGGAGTTTTGATAAAGGATATGGACATATCCATTGAAAAAGATATGATGGTTATAAAGGGAAATCGATGCGACCCGCACAATCATTCAGGAAAAAAATATTTTTATCAGGAATGCTATTGGGGCCCATTTTCAAGAAAAATCGTTTTACCGGAAAATATAGATATTGAAGAGGCTGACGCGCAAATGGAAAAAGGATTGCTTACCATAAAAATTCCCAAAACCGACGGAAACGGCAAGGGGAAAATTGGAGTAACGGTATCGTAAAATTGCACAAAAAAATAGAGATCGGGGCTCTAATTTTTTGTTGCTTGCGATGAGCGAAGCGAAGTGTGCGGGTAGAGGGATTTGCACCCCCATAGGATTACTCCCGCTAGGTCCTAAACCTAGTGCGTCTGCTGTTTCGCCATACCCGCCTGTTGCGTCATTGCGAGCCCGCGGGCGAAGCAATCTCAATCAAATTAGATTGCTTCGTCGGTTGCTACCTCCTCGCAATGACGAATATACTGAGATTATAATAACATAAAACCCGTGTATTTTAAACCCCGTTAGAAATTTTCTTTTTTCAAAAAGAAAATTTCTAACGGGGTGAAGCGCGGGAGCTTTTTTATCAAAACCAATGAAAAACAGAAAAGATGAACTAAAAACCAGACCTGACACTGTTTCACCGTTTCACACCACATATTTCATATACACACCGTTTACCCAATAATCGGGTTCAATAAGGTTCGTATGGTAGCGTAACCTAATCCTGCTATCGCAATTAATACTGTTCCAATCACGGCAGCAACTAAGGCTTTTCTTGCCGTAGTTGTTCTTTCTACGTTCCCCATAGAGACTAAATACAAAATACCGGCGATTGTCCACCCAATGACCACAATCCCTGTGCCTATAAACCATAAAGTATTCTGCAAACCTTCGGCCATTTCTGGAAGAGTTTTTGCACTAGCCATAAAAGGTAAAAACAAAATGCCAATTGGTAAAAATAATGTTTTTTTGTTCATTTTTTTATTAGCTATGCTCCGGCTGTAATAGCTGACCAAAGTATAGGAGCAGCAAATTTAGCAAGAATAACTATTATAGTGCCTCCGATGGCAGCAAACAAAGCTTTTTTAGCAGTTGTTAATTTTTCAGGAGCCCCTTGCGCAGAAAGGAATAAAAGGCCAGTTAGGATCCAAAAAATAATAACAATAAATACTGCAACATTCCCTATAACAATGCCGACACTTTCTACCATCCCTGTTATTGTTATTTGCGCGAATGCTAAATTTGGTATTAGTAAAACACCCAGGAATAAGGCAATAATGAGTGCCGGGTTTTTTTTAATATAATTTTTCATTTTTTTTAATTTCGAAATATTACAATAACGCAGTTTCCATTATTTTAACTATTGAGAAAGCAATTATGGCGACCACCACTCCGACCACTCCCCACAAAAACGCTTGCTTTGCAGTGGTTAATTTAGCTGGATCTCCTTGCGCGGCTAAAAATAAAATGCCTGCAAAAACGAAAAGAATAACAGCAATGCCCGTAAAAATAAGCCAAACAGCGCTTAATATATTAGTAAATAAGCTAGTTATTGTCGGGCCTGTTCCTAACGGAAGGTCGGCAAAAGCAGAAGAAGACAATGGCAAGATTAAAGCGCCCAATAAAGTTAAAAATAATAAACTTTTTTTCATTTGAAGTTTGGCAGCCGCCCCGCCGTGGCGGGGCGGCTGATTAAATTTAGTTGATAATTTTTAACAGCTGCTGCCCACCCCAACGCCAAGGCCAGAACCTATTATGGCAATTATTGAAAACGCGACAATTCCCACTACAACTCCAGCTACCCCCCACAAAAAAGCGCTTCTTGCCGCCTGAACTTTTTCTGGCGTTCCTCCTGCTGTAAGAAATAAAATGCCGGCTACGACAAAAGCAATAACCGCAATAAGACCAAAAGCCATCCAAACAATGCTCTCAATTTTCTGGATTAAGGCGCAAAGGCTTGTGATTTGTCCGGTTGGCTGAGCAAAAGCTAAAACTGGGGCCGCTAAAATGGCGACAGAAACTAAACCCGTTAAAATTTTTTGTTTGTTCATTTTTTTAATTCTTAAGATTTATAAGATTATAAATCGACCTTTTAAAATATTAAACTCTCCAGCCGATGTTAAATACAAAATACCAGCCACTATTATCATTATAACAGATAAGGCGCCTACTAATCCAGCAACAGCAGGGATAATGCCTTTAAGCAAGAGGTCTCTAAAATTATCATATGCTAAGGGGTTTTTAATTTTGACTGTTTGCGCTGAAACAAAATCCGCGGCCGATAAAAGACCAATTATTGAGAATAAAATAATAGTTTTTTTATTCATTAAATTTATTATATAATTTGTTAGTCTTTAAGGCAAGCGCCCGAGGCAACTTTATCTCCTTCTTCCAAACGCATTATTCTCACTCCTTGGGTTGCTCTGCCTAAAAGAGAAATAGACTTTACGCCAGTTCTTATAACCTGGCCATGCTGTGAAATTACAATTAAATCCATTGCCTCGCCGGAGCCTTTGGCGGAGGCGGGTTCTTCGTGTAAAACACAGGACATAATTATTCCGCCGGTTTTTGTTGTTATTTTGGCGGTTTTAATTCCGGCGCCTCCTCTGCCCTGGACTTTATATTGAAAAATATCCGTTCTTTTACCATATCCGTTTTCCATCACCACCAGTAAATATCGTTTTTCGTTTTCGTTTTCGTTTTTGGATTTTGGATTTTGGATTTTGGATTTTCCTATTACATCCATACCTACAACTTCGTCCCCCTTTTTAAGCCGTATGCCTCTTACACCTGCGGCTGACCTTCCCATCGCCCGTATATCTTTTTCTTTAAACCTTATTGCAATGCCGCCTTTTGTTGTTAAAATTATGTCATCTTCACCGGAAGTTTTTACAACTTTTTTTAGCGCATCGCCCTTGTCAAGTTTTATGGCTATTATTCCGCTTTTTCTTACATTTTCAAACTCCTCTAAGGAGGTTTTTTTAATTGTGCCGTTTTTAGTAACCATTACAAGATATTTTGCCTGGCCGGACTCGCTGGTTGCGCTTGGCGTTTTCCCGCCGGCTGGCGTTGAGGGCACCAAAGATAAAACTTTTTCTTCGTTTGACATTTCTAAAAAGTTTAAAAGGCCCCGTCCGCGAGCTACTCTTGCGCCTTCGGGAATTTCATAAACTTGTGTTTGAAAAACTTTTCCGGAATCTGTAAAAAACATTAAGTTATCGTGAGTTGAGGCGCACAAAAAGTGTTCAACAATGTCATCTCCCATTGTTTTCATTCCAACAATTCCTTTTCCTCCGCGTTTTTGAATTTTATAGGTTGCAGGATTGATTCTTTTTATATATCCTCCGGTGGTTAAGGTGACAATTGTTTCTTCTAACGGAACCAAATCAATCTCAGTGATTTCGCCTAATTTTCCTTTCACAACTTTTGTCCTTCTCTCGTCGCCAAATTTCTCTTTTATATCCTTAAATTCTTTTTTGATAATGTCTTTCAGTTTTTCCGGGCTTTTTAAAATAGCGGTCAACTCCTTTATCAGTTCCAAAATTTGCTTCAATTCGTCTTCTATTTTTTTTCTTTCCAGTCCGGCTAATGTTTGAAGCCGCATTTCAAGAATAGCCACGGCTTGCCGTTCTGTGAGTTTGAATTTCTTTATTAAGTTTTCTTTCGCCTCGTCTTTATCGGCAGATTTTTTTATTGTTTGTATTACAGCATCAATGTTCTTTAAGGCAATCATTAAACCCTCCAAAATATGAGCCCGTTCTTTGGCTTTGTTCAAATCAAACGTTGTTCTGCGAGTTATAACCTCTTTTCTATGTTCAATAAAGTATTTCAAAACATCGGAAATTGACAGAATTTCCGGTTGTATGCCGTCAACCAACGCCAGCAAATTCAAATGGAAAGTTTTTTGAAGAAGTGTAAATTTATAAAGCCTGTTTAAAATTCTTTGAGGTTGGAATCCCCGCTTCACATCAATTACAATTCTCATTCCTTCTCGGTCTGATAAATGTCGGATGTCTTTTATGCCTTCAATTCTTTTTTCCGTAACCAGCTCCGCCATTTGTTCAACCAGCGTGGATTTAAAAACCTGATACGGAATTTCTGTGATTATAATTTGCTCTGTCCCGTCTTTTTTTTCTACAACATCTGCCTTGCCTCTCATTAATATAGAGCCCTTTCCCTGCGCGTAAGCTGAAACTATTTCTTTTTGGTCATAAATTATGCCTCCGGTCGGAAAGTCAGGGCCTTGTATAAATTGGAATAAATCTTCAGTTTCAGATTTTGGATGGTCTAATAAATAAATTGAGGCGTCAAGGACTTCGGTTAAATTGTGAGGCGGAATGTTTGTTGCCATTCCAACGGCAATACCCAAAGACCCGTTTAAAAGCAACTGCGGAACGGGCGATGGCAGAACCGATGGCTCTTGCCTTGTGCCGTCATAGTTATCAACAAATTTTACAGTATCTTTTTCAATGTCCTGCAGTAATAACTCTCCGATTTTTGACAGTTTTGACTCTGTATAGCGGCTTGCGGCAGCTCCGTCATTATCAATTGAGCCAAAATTGCCTTGCGGGGCTATTAACGGGTATCGCATATTGAAATCCTGGGCCATTCTGACTAATGTATCATAAATAGCCATATCCCCGTGAGGATGGTATTTTGCCATAACTTCTCCGACAACCGCAGCGCACTTTCTGAATCTTGCAGAAGCCCCTAATCCCAGCTCATTCATTGCAAATAAAATTTTTCTGTGCACCGGTTTCAATCCGTCTCTTACATCTGGAAGCGCGCGGGAAACAATAACCGACATTGCATAGTCAATGTATGATTCTTTTAACTCTGTCACTATTTCTCTCTGCTTTATATTCCCTATTTTGCTGTCCGTTGATTTCCCGTCCTCCTGCGCGTGAGATTTTTTTTCTTGCCTGCCGGCAGGCAGGTCTTCTTTTTTCTCTGCCATATTAAATTAACTTGCTTATTTTCAGCTCTTTTAATAATTCCAACATTTTTTCTTTAAGTTCTGGGATGTCTTCTTTCACAATCTTAAAAGTGAGCTTTAAATCAACCCCAAAGTATTCGTGAATGAGTTTATCTCTGGTTCCAGCTATTTTTTTCCATTCAATTTTTTTATGTTTTTCCCTAAAGTCCTTCGGAATATTTTTTACTGCTTCCCCTATTATTTCAATTGCCCTGATAACAGCATAAATTGTTTTTTCGTCTTTAATAAAATCGGCAAATTCAAAATCTTTAGTAAATTTTTCTATCGCTTTTATATTATCAAAAATATGCAAAAGAAATATATTAACATCTTTTTTCATAAAATTTCTTTTTTACTGCCAAAAATCTCTTTTTTTAATCTTCTGTGAACACCTTCATAAGTTAAAAGATCTACTTTTTTTCTAAGTTTTTTTTCTAATTCAAATTGCAAACCAATAAGGTCAAAATAGCTCTTATCATCGTGTTTATATTTTATCAAAATATCAATATCGCTTTTCTTCGTTTGATCTCCCCTTGCGTAGGAACCAAAAATCGCGGCTTTCGCAACGCCATTCCTTTTTAGTATCGGGTTTATTTTATTTTTAATTTCTTTTATGCTCATTTTTTATTTTATAAATTTAAAAGTTGAAATCATTTTTTGGCATGTTCCATTATTATTTATCGGATCTTGTAAATTTGTGTTTTCTTCTGCCGAAGGGAATGTAATTTTTAAGATAAAGCTTTGTTTTGAAATGAAAATTTGATCCTGGTTCTGGTCATAAGCAAAGACTTTGCCCAGTTCGTAAGCACTTAGTCCGCCCATCGTTAAATCAGTAGCCGTTTTATAAATTATTTTTCCGATGTCCTGTTCCAATTTTTTTGCCAATAATTTTTGAACAAAATCTTTAGAGCTTAATCTTTCTGGGTTTGATAATATATTTATTTCAAAATCAAAAAATTGTGGCTGTGGATTTTTACTATAATTAACCGCCATAAAAACTATTCTGTTCGCTTCTTTCGGAATTTTAGTGTTGAGTGTCCAGTTCCGCGGATATTTTATTTCAAAGCCGTATTCGGTGTTTATGTAGGTTTGCCACCCTTCGACTTCGCTCAGGGCAGGTTCTGCAATTTGGTCAGCCGGGGCTTCTGCGGCAAGAATTTCTACAGAAGGTGTCTGAATTTCGGGGAGTTTTATTTGACCGATGTTCTCACCTATTTTATTTAATTTGTCTGACGCAGACCTTATCCAAAAATATCCCATTATAATTCCCAAAATAGCAACGATTGTCCATAGGACAATTTTCTTTTGCTTATCGGTCAGTCCTTGGAGTTTCTCTAAATAATTTTTAATTTTTGAATTTTTCAATTTTTAAATAATTCTCTAATGCTTAAATATTTAAAACATTAAAAAATTTAGTCATTATTTATAAAATTACAAAATTATAAAATTTTAAAAATTACGGTTGTAGCACCACTATTTCCATTCCGTCTTTTGGCAGAGTGCTTGTTTTAACAGTAAGTTTGTCAACCGGCTGAATAGAGGGTTTCCCCATTGTTTTTAAAAATTTTTCAATAGTGTCAAGTTTAATTTTTAATTTCGGCAACGCATAGTGCATTGGTATCACAATTTTTGGTTCAATTTGAGAAATTATTCTTTGGGCTTGAGTAGAATCAATTGTATATTCCCCGCCAACCGGAATCATTAAAACATCAATTGCTCCAATTTTATCTACCTGTTCATCGGTAAGCTGTTTTTGTCCCAAATCTCCCAAATGGCAAAATCTTATATCCTCAGCTTCTATTGTATAAATTGTATTGTTTCCTTTTTCTTTACCCTCTTTGTCATCATGAAAAGCCGGAATCCCTTGCGCAAAAACTCCTTTTATTTCATATTCTCCGGGCCCCTCAATTAAAAAAGCCGTTCCTTTCACAGATTTTGTGTTGTTGTGGTCATGGTGATTATGAGTAACCAGCAAAATATCAGCAGAAAAATTGGGGACTTTTAATCCTGTTTCTTCGTCAAACGGATCAATAACGATGTTTGCTTCGTGGTCTCTTGAATTAGAAACCGAAATTTGAAAGCAGGATTGCCCTGCCCAATATATTTTAGCCATACTATATTTTATCATAAATACATACCGGTTTCAACACGGCTCGACTAAAAGCATGCCGAAAAAGGGGAATCCACCGGTTCCCCCTTTTTTTATATTCCAAATTGATCTTTTTTTATTGGGTCAACCCTGTTTAACCCAATGGATTGCCATCACTTTCACAATCCTCTTCACAATCCTCAAATTTTAGTGTGGCTGAATTTCTACGATCGTAGAAATTCAGCCACACTTGTTTTGTGTAATTTAGTATTGTAAAATTAAATAATGAAACCATTGGGACGAAAAGTTTTGTTGCTTCTACTGACGGGCGCGGCGCTAAGTATTGCCTATACTCCGCGCCAATATTGGCGTACTGTAAAAATTGCAGGCAAAGAATGGAAAAAAATAAATAAAGAAGAAATAAGAAAAGAAATAAGGCAGCTTTATCGTTCAAAACTTCTTAAGAAAACGGAGAACAAAGACGGTTCAATAACTATGATTTTAACAGATAAGGGCAAACTGAGGGCGCTGACATATAAATTTGACGAAATGAAAATTGAAGATAAAAAATGGGATGGGAAATGGAGGGTGGTAGGTTTTGATGTGCCGGAAAAAATTAGATGGGGAAGGGACGCTTTGAGGGATAAAATAAAAAAATTGGGATTTTACGAATTTCAGAAAAGCGTGTTTATATATCCGTATGACTGTAAAAATGAAATTGATTTTATTATAGAATTTTTCGGGATTAGAAAGTATGTCCGTTTTGGAATTTTAGAATATATTGATAATGAAAAACATTTCAAAAAAATATTTAAACTTATATAAAAAGGAAAAAGGCAACTACAGATATAAAAATTTAGGCGTGGTTAAAAATCTACGATCGTGAGAAATTGACCACACTAAAATTTTATTAAATATTAAATTATAAATATTAAGTTTTGGTTAATTCGAGTTATTAAAACCTTGTAAAAATGGAGATTTAGTGTATCATGCAGTTATAGTAGTTATATAAGTAATACTGCTGGGCGGCAGCAGAACCCTTTGACAATCTCAGGGCAAGTCATTGGGGGCAAAAAAACCGTTGTTTTTTATTTCATAGTGAGCGAGTGAAATGAAAATTTATTTTCATTTACGAGCGAACGAATGAAATATTGATAAAACAAGTTTTTACCAATATATAAAATGATAAAAGATATAATTGAAAAAGCAAAAGATACAAAAGGGGCGCCAGCCGTCGTTTGCGTTGGTTCAACGGTTGAAGGAACGGTTGTTGCAAGAGACAGGTCGTCTTTGTTTATTGATTTAGGAATTTTGGGAACCGGCATAATCTACGGCAGGGAATTTTATGAAGTAAAAGATATCATAAAAAGTTTGGATATCGGAGACAAGGTTTTTGCCAAAGTAGTTGAAATGGAAAATGACGACGGCTATAGGGAATTATCTTTGAGAGACGCCACAAAAGAAATAAGCTGGAATAGGTTAAAAGAAATGAAAGAAAAAGGAGAGATTGTAAAAGTCAGGATTTCAGGAGTAAATAAGGGCGGATTACTGACCAATTTAGACGGAATCCCGGCTTTTTTGCCGGTTTCGCAATTGGCTCCGGAACACTATCCAAGAGTTGCTGACGCCGACAAGCAAAAAATATTGAAAGAGCTCCAGAAATTTATTGGTAAAACTTTAGAGGTTAAGGTTTTGGATTCTTTGGCAGAGGAAAATAAATTAATTTTGTCTGAAAAAGCAAAAACCGAAGAAAAAATAAAAGAGATATTAAAAGATTATAAAAAAGGCGATATTGTTGAAGGGGAAATAACCGGTGTCGCAGATTTCGGCGCATTTATTAAATTTCCATCAACAGTAGAGGAAGGAAAAGAGCAAATAGAAGGTTTAATTCACATTTCAGAATTAGACTGGCAATTGGTTGAAAATCCTGCCGAGGTTGTAAAGGTCGGAGAAATTGTTAAAGCCCAGATTATAGACATAAATAAAAACCAGGTTTTCTTGTCGTTAAAGAGTCTCAAAAAAAATCCTTGGGAGGAAATTGAAAAAGAATACAAAAAAGGAGACACTATTAAAGGAAAGGTGATTAAGTTCTCGTCTTTTGGCGCATTTGTTGAGGTATCTCCTAAAATAAGGGGATTGTGCCATATTTCAGAATTTGGCTCCCAGCAAAAAATGGAGGAATCTCTAAAGCCGGGCGAAACATATGATTTCCAGGTTTTACAAATTGAGCCAAAAGAGCACAGAATGAGCTTGAAATTAATTTCGGAAACTGTTGTTGAAAAATAATAAAAAAGGCATCAGAAGCGTCTGATGCCCGGGCCGTTTCACGCGAGAAACAGTCCTTGGTTACCTTGCCCGCAGTATATGCTTGGCGAGATCAAAGTCTTCGCTAAGCGCGATTCTGGCAATCTCGCTGTGCCTGGAATTATGGCAGAATTTGAATCAAATTTTAACCACCCTAAATACTTCGAAAACCCGACTATTTTTCTCGAAAATTCACTATTTCTTGTTCCAACTTGTTAAGATTACCCCGGAGATATTTTTATAGACTCACTCCTTCTTTGTTGTTTTTTATTTTTGAAGCGCGCGCGTTGATTTATTAAAAAAAACGTGGTAAATTAAAGTAATTAAAATTATACAATATGACTTTAAAAGCAAACCCGCTTTTCAAAAATTTTGTTTTAGTAATTTTAATTTTTCTTGCGATGGGAGGAGTTTTTAGTTTGCTTTATTTACCAGCCGCAAAAGCAAACCAGATTTCTGTTTCGCAATTAGTAACCGACATAAACCAGAGTAAGGTTAAAAAAATTACTGTTTCAGGAGACCAATTAACAATTTTATATACCGATGATAAAACAGCCGTTTCAATGAAAGAAACCAGTTCAAGTTTGCCTGATTTGTTAAACAATCTTGGAACTAATAAAGATAATTTGCAAAAAGTTGAGATTGATATTACCCAACCTGTAGAAAACGTTTGGTCGTGGCTCGGACCTGTTTTAATTTTTGGCATACTGCCGTTGGTTGTTTTCGGCGTATTTTTTTGGATGATGTTAAAGCAGGCAAAATCAGGAGCTGTGCAAGTTTTTGATTTCACAAAAGCAAAAGCAAGGCTTTTTGGCGCCGAAGGACACGGCAAAGAAAGAATTACTTTTAAAGATGTAGCCGGCTTGAAAGAGGCAAAGGAAGAGCTGGTTGAAATTGTTGACTTTTTAAAGTTTCCAAAAAAATATTTGGCAATGGGAGCTAAAATTCCGCGCGGAGTTTTAATGGTTGGAGGAGCCGGAGTTGGAAAAACTTTGTTGTCGCGCGCCGTGGCGGGCGAAGCAAATGTGCCGTTTTTTTCGGTTTCCGGCTCAGAATTTGTGGAAATGTTCGTTGGCGTGGGGTCAGCTCGTGTTAGAGACTTATTTGCCACTGCAAAAAAATCTTCACCGTCAATAATTTTTATTGACGAATTAGATGCTATCGGCCGCCACAGAGGGGCTGGAATTGGAGGGGGCCACGATGAACGAGAACAGACCTTAAACCAGATTTTAGTTGAAATGGACGGTTTTGAAAAAGAAACAGGAGTTATAATTTTAGCCGCCAGCGTTACCGGCGACACTCCTGTTTTAACAAAAAAAGATAATGATTATAAACTATCCCCCATATCAGAGGTAATAGACAGTTATTATCACGAAAACGAAGAAAATATTGAAAAAGAAACCCCGCATCTGGAAGTTTTGGGTTTTGAAAAAAAGAGCAAAAATAATAAAAAATTATATTTTGGAAACAGCGCTTTTAAAAAAGTTAAAAGCGTGTTTAGGCATAAAGTCAGCGAAATTTATGAAATTGAATATGTTGGAGGGAAACTTAAAGCAACGGGAAACCACTCTGTTTTTATCAGAACACATCGGGGGCTAAAGGCAAAAGCTGTTTTTGAATTAAAATCGGGCGAAATATTGGTAAATATGCCGTATAAAGCCAACAGAACCACTCTTAAAAAAGAAATTAGGGCACATAAATTTAATTTTGGATTTGATTTGGAGCTCCCTGTCTGGCAGCCGCTTTTTGAAAAATTTGATTCTGTAGATTATGCTTATCAGTATGCGATCGCTCACACAAGTGAAGCTTCTCAAACTCAACTGGGGAAAGAATTAGGTTTTTCACAAAGAACAATTGGAAAATGGCAACAGGGAATTTGCGGTCCAAGAGAGCTGTCGCGCAATTATTACCAACATAAAGATATTCTGCCGGAAAAAGTTAAAATTACTCCTGATTTAATGCGGCTATTTGGTTATTATACGGCAGAAGGCTACGCGCGGAAGGAAGTAGATTTCTGTTTTAACAAAAAAGAGAAGGGAAAAATCGCGGATGTTAAAAATTTGATGAAGAGTATTTTTAATATTGAACCTCATGTTATAAGAAATACGAGCGCGAATGCGATAAATATTATTTATCAGTGCACTCCCTTGGCTCATTTCTTTTCTTATTATTGCGGAAAAGGAGCTAAAAACAAACATGTGCCGTATTTTATTTTTGAAGCGCCGTTTGAATATTTTAGAGAATATTTCAAGGGATATTTTTATGGAGACGGCCACCTTGATAAAAAGGGAAGGGGTGAGGCGACTTCTGTGAGCAAGCAGTTAATGCTTGAATTAAATTGGCTTTTCAGAATGCATGGATTCAAATCTTATATTTATTCATTTATCGCAAAAAGTGGACGGATTATAAACAGCGGCAAACCACTGCAGGAAACTATTGCATGGAGGTTGGGATTTGGCAGAAGCCAAAACCCTTTGTCTGAAACCGATACAAGGATAAAGGGGTCGGTTTACAGACCAGTTATTAAATCTGTTAAAAAAATCCCCTATAACGGTTTTGTCTATGATTTTTGCGGATGCGAAAACGAAGCATTTTTCGGGGGCGAGGAGCCGATTTTGTTACACAATACCAACCGCCCGGATATTTTAGATCCCGCTTTGTTGAGGCCGGGCAGATTTGACAGAAAAATTGTTTTGGATCCGCCCGATGTCCACGACAGAGAGGAAATTTTAAAAATACATTCAAAAGACAAACCGTTGGCTCAAAATATAAACTTTAGGGAAGTAGCCGAAAGAACCCCTGGGTTTTCCGGAGCCGATTTGGCAAACGTTGCCAATGAAGCGGCTTTACTGGCGGCCCGGCAGAATAAAACACAAATTGACCAGCACGAATTTTTAGATGCTATTGAAAAAGTTTTATTGGGACCGGAAAGAAAAAGCCATATTTTATCAAAAAAAGAAAAAGAAATAGCCGCTTTTCACGAAGCAGGCCACGCAATAGTTTCTGCATTTTCTCCGGACACAGAGCCTATAAGAAAAATATCAATTATAGCCCGTGGCATGGCCGCAGGCTACACTTTGCAGATGCCGTCTGAAGAGAAAAAAATGAAAACAAAAACAGCATTTTTGTCTGAAATTTCCACATTGCTCGGGGGTTTTTGCGCTGAGCGGATAAAATTTGGCGAAATGACAACCGGAGCTTCAAATGACTTGAGCCGAGCATCTGAATTGGCGAGAAAAATAGTTAAAGAATACGGAATGTCATCTTTAGGGCCAATTTCTTTTGGAGAAAAAGAAGAATTAGTGTTTTTGGGAAGAGAAATTTCAGAGCAAAGAAATTATTCAGAAAAAATTGCAGAAAAAATTGACGAAGAAGTGGGTATAATCATAAAAGGGGCGCAGAAACAAGCGGAAATAATTTTATTAAAGCGCAGAAACATTTTAGATAAAGTTGCTAAAAATTTGGTAGAAAAAGAAATTATTGAACGCGAAGAATTTGAAAAACTGATAGGCAACCCTTCGGCTCCGCTCAGGGTAGCCGGAAAAAATAATAAAAAAGCTTAAATATTTTAGGTTTTCGGGGCGCGTAGCTCAACGGCGGAGCAGGAATCTTATACATTCAAGGCTGAAGGTTCGAATCCTTCCGCGCCCACAAAAAGCAAAAAAATTATCCACTTGTTAAATTTGCTTGTGTACCTTAAAATAACAATATAAGTATAATGATTATTTGGTTTATATGTTTACAGATTTAGCCAAAAAAGAAGCTGCGATTAAACTCCGTAAAAAAGGAAAAAGTATTCGTGATATCGAAAATATGTTGAATGTAAATCGCTCTACATTAAGCGGGTGGCTGAAAAATATTGAATTAACCAAAGAGCAAAAAATTAAATTGCATAATAGTTGGCTCAATGCATTGGTTACGGCCAGGAAAAAAGCTGTCTTAGTGCATAATAAAGGAAAAAAAAATAGAATAAAGGCGGCTAAACAAGAGGTTGAGGAATTTATTTTGAATGTAAATATAGACAAAAAGATACAAGAAATAATATTGGCATCGTTTTATTTAGCGGAAGGGGGGAAAACTGAAAACGGTTTTGCTCTAGCTAATTCTAATCCAGAAATATTAAAAGGTGTTGCTAATCTTTTAAGAAAAGTATTTATAACAGACGAATCAAAGTTTAGATGTTGTCTTCATCTAAGAAAAGATCAAAACGAAAGACTATTAAAGGAATTTTGGTCAAAAATATTAGATATTCCGGAATCAAAATTTACGAAAGCACAGTTTGATAAACGAACAATCAAAAAAACTTACGATCATTATAAAGGAGTTTGTGTCTTGTATTATCATGATTTATCTTTACAGAGAAGAATACTTTATCTTGGCGAGAAATTATTAAAAATTATAAACGAAAACACGGGCGCTTAGCTCAGCTGGTTAGAGCGCAAAATTGACGTTTTTGAGGTCGGGGGTTCGACTCCCTCAGCGCCCACAAGTTTTAAAAATATAATTTTTGAAATTATTAAATTTATTTTGATTATTGCTGGAATCGGTTTTGTTATAGGAATATTAGCGTGGGTAATAGAACAATTTCTCGGATTTTTTGAATAACTACTTTATGGATATAAAAGTTATTTATGAAGATGAGAATGTCTTGGTTGTTGATAAGCCGGCTAAAATATGATAATCTTAAATCGTAATAAAACATAGGAGATATAAAAATATGTTTAACGAATATATTGAAAAAAAATTAAAATCAGCGAAGTATAAAATCCTTAAAGATGGAAGTTATTTTGGTGAGGTTAAAGGAGTAAGAGGGGTTTGGGCTAATGCCAAAAATTTAGAAGATTGCCGCCAAGAATTGAAAGAGGTTTTGGAGGACTGGTTTCTTTTAAAAGTTCGGGCAAAAGAAAAAATACCTGGTTTTGAAATAAAAATTGGCGATCGTAAATGCGTAAATGCCTAAAAATATTTCCTGGCGGAAATTGGTCCAGAAATTCAAACGGCTCGGATTTGATGGCCCCTATTCAGGTGGTCGTCATTTGTTTATGGTCAAAAAAGAATTAAAGGTTCACATCCCTAATCTTCACCAGGGCGATATTTCAAAACATTTAGTTGCAGAAATTCTAAAACAGGCCGGCATTTCAATTGAAGATTGGGAAAACGTTTAATCACATGGATATAAAAGTTATTTATGAAGATAATGATGTTTTGGCGGTTGATAAACCTGCGGGGGTTGTTGTTTTTGAAGAGATTGCTTCGTCGCCCGAAGCTCCTCGCAATGACGAAATAAAAAGAGAAACGTTAATTGACGCTCTAATTGAAAAATTTCCCAATCTTACAAACACCGGGTGTTTGCCGAGATATGGGGTGGTGCACAGGCTGGATAAAGGCACTTCAGGGGTTTTGTTGGTGGCGAAAACAAGTGACAGTTTGATTTTTTTGCAAAAACAGTTTATAAATAGAGAGGTACAAAAAAAATACACATGTTTGGTTGAGGGAGATGTAAAAGAGGATAAAGGTGAAATTAAAACTTTAATTGGTCGTTCTCCCATGGATATGCGAAAACAAAAAGCATATTCGCTAAATGAAGCAGGACCTGGCAAAAGAGAGGCAATTACGGAATACAAGGTGATTGGAAGATATAGTGAGAGCCCCACTTCGCCAAGGCTCCGCGGGGCGACTAAAGTAAATGAATTTACTTTAGTCGAAGTGCAAATTAAAACAGGAAGAAAGCACCAGATAAGATGCCATTTGTCTTATATCCACCATCCGATTGCAGGAGACAAAATGTATGGCTTCAAAAATTCTCCTGTGCCGGGTGGATTAACCAGACAATTTTTGCACGCAGGGTATTTAAAAATTAAATTGCCAAATAGCAAGGTTCGGGAATTCAAGTCAAAATTGCCAGAAGATTTGCAACAAGTTTTACAAAATTTAAAAATATAAAAAGTTAAAAACTTAAAAGACATGTCAAAATTATTAGACCAATTTAATAAGTCGCAAATTACAAAAATGCCCGATATTAAGCCTGGTGATTCTATAAAAGTGCACCAAAAAATTAAGGAGGGAAATAAAGAAAGAATCCAAATTTTTGAAGGCATAGTTATTGCCAGAAAGCACGGAAAAGGAATTTCTGCTACAATAACTGTAAGGAAAGTTGTAGAAGGAGTTGGAGTAGAAAGAGTTTTTCCGGTTTACTCGCCCTTAATTGCTAAAATTGAAGTGGTAAGGAGCGCAAAAGTAAGAAGGGCAAAACTCTATTATTTGAGGACTGCCAAGGGCAAAAAATCCAGATTAAAGAAGAAGGAATTTGCGTTAGCTATAGCCCCAGAGGAGCCAGTAGAAGAATCTGCGCCGGAGGAAGTTTTAGTTAAAGCGCCAAAAACAGACCTGCCCGAGCAGTCAGGAGAAACATCAGTTTAATTTAGCGCACGCGCGGGTGGCGAAATGGCAGACGCACTACCTTGAGGTGGTAGCGCCGCAAGGCATGCAGGTTCGACTCCTGTCCCGCGCACCAGAAAGGAAAAGTCAAAGAGTTTTGGTTCGCCTCGCTTGGTTCGACTACGCTCACCACAGGTCGCTCGGCGACCAATTTGTATTCAATTTTGGGGGTAAAAACGAATTGGCGGTTTCGTTTGGGGGAAGAAAAATTTTTAATCATTGAAATTGTAATTTATGAATAAATCAGAAAAAATAATTTTTTGGGGTGGTTTGATAGTTATAATCATAGATAACATTTATTGGCAGTGGTGGATTAAACTTACCAAAGAACCTATTGTTGGTGGGGATATTTTTACGGGCTGGAGCATGGCCGGGGATATAATATTCTTGATTGTGTGGATTTATGTTCTTATCCGAATTTATAAAAGGGCTAACCGCAAAGAACAAGAAAAAGATGGGCAATAATTTATGAGCATTTACCATCAAATAATAAGAACTTTTTATACATGCCAAACCTTTTAATACAATGTAGGAAATGTGGCCGAATTTTTTCTTCGGGCATTGCTATGGCTCCTGGTGCTTCAGCAACTTTCATTAATAATAAATCGCAATGCCAATTTTGTGGGTCAATGGAAAACATCCCCGATGGTACATTCCAAGCCACAGTGAGCGGTTTTATAGAAATACTTAGGGGTTCTAAAAATCCATTACAAGATGCTAAAGATATATTGGAGGGCTTAGAAAAAGCACAGGGTACACAAGATTTATCAGAAGTACCATATAGTAAGAAAATTGAATTATTTTTGGGTAGAAATAAATTAAAAATTGCCATTGCAATTGCAGTATTAAAAATATTTATTGATTTACTTACAAAACAGCCAAACATCAAAATAGATAATAATATTATTAACCAGCAGTTTTATAATCAATTCAACCAAACCATATACTTAGACAAGAGGTAGAATGCGCCGCCAAAGAAAAACTTGTGGTTCGACGGACTCACCATCCTGAACGAAGTTGAAGGAAAATTATCAGCGGTGCGGCTCACTTCGACTTGGTTCGACTACGCTCACCACGAGTCGCTCAGTGCAAGCCGTCGCCTTTCCGTCATACGACGACTGCTCCTCTCGCTATGTTCGAGGGTTGCCGAATTTTCGCGGGGGGATTTCCTCGCCGCCGCAGGCGGCGAAATGCGTTCGGACTAATTCAAATATACTGCACCAGAGGGGACGATTAGCTCAGTTGGTAGAGCGCTTCATTTACACTGAAGATGTCGCAGGTTCGAGTCCTGCATCGTCCACTAAAACATGCCGTGGTAGCTCAGGTAGCAGAGCGCTTCTCTGAAAAAGAAGAGGTGGCCGGCGCACATCCGGCCCACGGCACAAAGTGCGGGTGTCGTATAGTGGTTATTATACTTCCTTGCCAAGGAATAGATGGCGGTTCGACTCCGCTCACCCGCTCCAAGATTTGACTTTCGGATTTTTGACCAGCCATTTCGTGGGCGGCGCACAGCGCCGCCCATTGATTTTGGGGGTTTCCGCGCGCTTCGCGCGCGGC
>LBSQ01000009.1 GCA_000992015.1 Parcubacteria group bacterium GW2011_GWA2_37_10 | reverse complement strand
CCGAAAGTCGCGCAATAAAATTTTTAAATGCTTTTTTTACATTGGCAAAGGTTTTAAAATAATCCAGATGTTCTTTATCAATGTTTGTCACCACAATTATTTTGGGCTCATAATTTAAAAAAGACGAATCATACTCGCATGCCTCAATAACTAAATATTTTGAATGCCCGGCTCTAAAATTGCTGTTTCCAAACTCCTTTAGTTTTGTGCCTACGATAACTGTTGGATCCAGCCCGGCCTTAATTAGAACCAAAGCAGTCATCGCTGTTGTAGTACTTTTTCCATGCGAGCCAGAAACAGCAATTGTATAATATTCTTTTGTCAGCTCACCCAAAGCTTCAGGGTAACTTAACGTTTTTATTCCGAATTCTTTTGCTTTTTTATATTCTAAATTATCTGGCTTTACCGCCGGACTATGGATTATTAAATTAAAATTTGGGTTTATATTTTCCACCGAGTTTCCAATAAAAATTTTGACGCCTTTTTTTTGCAAAAATTCCGTAATTTCTGAAACAGCCAAATCAGACCCCGAAATTTGGTGGCCTTTTGCCAAATAATACTGCGCTAACGCCGATACCCCTATTCCCCCAATTCCTATAAAATGTATTTTCATTGTTATTTATTTAAAGTGATTTTCACAAACGAAAAAACATTCCAACATTCTCAAGAATGTTGGAATGTTGTAATAAATTTAGTAATTATTTCTCCGTATGGCGACAGTGTGTGGACAACTGTTCTGCCATGATAATTTTTGTTTAATAAGCCAGCTTGCGCCAAGCGACGAGTATGTTCTGAAATTGTTTTAAAATTACAATTTAATGCCTCTGCAATATTATCTACAGTAATTCCACTGCTTTGAGAAACTAAAAGTAAAATATCAATGCGATGATAATTGGCTATGCCCTTAAAATGTCTTTCTAATTGTTTCGCGGTTTTAATTTTTATATCTTTTTTGTCCATATCTTTTTATTTTTATTTATCTTACCACGATATTCCAACATTCTTGAGAATGTTGGAATGTTATTATTAAACACTATCTCGTAATAAAATTATTCGCCTAATTGATGCGATTCTAAAATTGTATAGACTGGGCCGCCGCGTTTTAGTTCTGACTCCATAACTTCAATTGACTCAACGGGCACAATAAAATCAATGTCTTCATTTACTTCCGGCCGTTCTTCTGGTTCAATTTTTCTAAATTCCCATTCCGAAATTCTTGCCAGAGTAATGTGCGGCATAAAACCCCTACCCAATTCCGGCCTATAGCGTACTTTTTCCAGCAGATATTCCCGCAAATCTTTTTTAAGATCTCGGAGCTCCTCAGATTTTTCTCCTTCTGCCCAAATCATTTTTGGAGGCATTTTTCCCAGGGGCCCATAAATTACCCGGCTTAAATTTATTGAAAAGGATGCGTGTTTGGTTGCGGCCTCTTTTACAACTAAACATATTTCTCCTAGCTCCTCATCGGTTAAATTACCCAAAAACTCTAAAGTAATATGTAGATTATCTTTGTTTGTCCATTTTGCCGGTAACTGCTCCCATTTTTTTTGATACTTACTTAATTCCTTTTTTATATCTTCCGGCAAATTTATCGCAATAAAAATTCTGTGTCTTTTTTGCATATAGTTTATTATAGCAAAATAATAACAAATTTTCACTATTGACATGCCTGAGAAAAATGTGCATAATTGCTTTAGAATTAGTTCACGAACAATTTGAATCCCAGAAACACAAATACGGAGGGAGAAAAACGTGTGGCATGTCTCTCTAACGGGCGGGACCTGTTTGCCTGCCACGTAAGCAACATCCAGCCGGTTGGCACTCCGCCCGCACGCCGAAGCGAAATCCTGCGATGATGTCCGTCGAATAGGTATCGTTCTGAACAAAAAAAATGGAACGATGCGGCCCGACCCAATGAGGTTCGGGCTGTTTTTTTGAAAAAAATCTGAAAAATGGTAGTATCTAATAATGAACACAAATAAAGAAATTTCAAAAATTTTTAGGGAAATGGCTGAACTTCTTGACATCAATGGAGAAAAAATCACCCAAAGAATTAATGCTTACAGAAAAGCGGCTTTGTATTTGGAAACTCTGCAAACTGATGTATCGGAAATTTACCTTTCGGCAAGTTCAGGACAGACAAAAAAATGGCAAGTATTTTTAGCGCCAAAAATAATTGGAGATAAAAATGCAAAAAAAATTGAGGAATATATTAACAAAGGGAAAATTAAAGATTTTGAGGAGTTAAGGGAGGAAACTGCCATTAGACAGATTATAACCCACTTTTTCCAGTCAAAGGGACTGGGGTTGCAGGAATTGAAGGAAAATGCTAAAAAGAGAAAGATAATATACTCTCGGTTTACGAAGCCCGCAAAGCAATTACTAGAATTAGCCGGTTCTGTTGAAAAAGCGAAGGAAGCCATTGATAAGGTGGCCGGCTGGGCTAACACCAGAAAATTAGATTACGCTATTGAAACTGTTTTTAAAAAATGGCTGGAATTAGACAGATTAAAGCCGAAAGAAATAGTCAAAAAACCATTTTACAAAGGAGACCCGATGATTTGGTCTGAAACAAAGAAAAAATGGTTTGTTATTTCCAAATACGGCGAATGGCTGGAATATGCCGGAAAAAAAGAGGAAATAGAGTGGAAAATCATCGAGTAAAAAGTTATCAGGTTATAAAGTTTATCAAGTTAAAAAAACTTTATAACTTTACAAACTTTATAACACTCAACTACTATGCTTACACATACAGATTTAAAAAAGGGAGTACAATTCATTTATGAAGACCAGCCTTGGGAGGTTTTAGATGCTCAACTGTTAAAAATGGCTCAAAGACGTCCGGTTGTTCAAAGCAAAATAAAAAATCTTTCAGACGGCCGGGTTCAGGAAAAAAATTTTCAGCAAGGCGATATTTTTAAAGAAACGGAATTAGAAAAAAAAGATATAAAATTTTTATATCAAAGCAAGGGCCAATATTTTTTCTGCGAAATAAACGACCCTTCAAAAAGATTTTTTTTCACTGAAGCCCAAATCGGGAATCAAGCAAAATATTTACGGCCGAACGAAATTGTAACCGGCATTGTTTTTGATGGAAAAATAATTAACTTCAAACTGCCGATAAAAATTCAGATTAAAATTAAAGAGTCGGCCCCCGGAGTTAAGGGCGACAGAGCACAAGGCGGAACAAAATCAGCGACTTTAGAATCTGGCGCAAAAATTCAAGTTCCCTTGTTTGTTGAAGAGGGCGATACAATTGAGGTAAACACAGAAACCGAAGAATACGTTAGGAGAATTTAGTTATCATATTGTTAAGCGGTTTTTTGTTTCCTCGTATTTCACTTCAGCGGGGTCGGGGGTACTGGCGGCAAAGGCGCTACCGAGGACGTTTCCACAAATGAACGTTGAGTTATTCCATGCTCCACTGTTACTTTTGGCTTGCCGTATTTTAGTTTTGATATTTTTTTAATTGCATCTACAATTTCTGGCTTTCCCTTTTTCTTCGGCATAATTTCCATTTTAAACGGAGTTGATGTTTTGTTATTCAACATCATCTTTATAATCAAATTAAAGTTGTCCAGGTTTACCAAATCAAACCTTGAAAATCCCGGCTCAAATTGTTTTTCTAAAAATTCCGCGTCTTCAGCGCCAATTCTGAACGCCCCGATTGTGCCGACGTTTCCTAAAACAGCATTTTTAATTTGGTCTGTCAACTGCGGAATATATTGGTGCGCCATTATTAGGTTTAATTTGTATTTTCTGGCTTCAGACAAAATTGTAGCCACGCTGTCTGTCGTAAAATTTTGGAATTCGTCAACATATAGATAAAAATCTTTTCTCTGGTCTTCGGCTATCCTTGCTCTTCGCATTGCCGCCATCTGCATTTTTGAAACTAAAATTAGGCCCAACAATGAACTGTTGACCTCTCCGGTCAGGCCCTTTGATAAATTAGCCAAAAATATTTTCTTTTCATCCATTATTTTTGCCAAATCAAAACCGGAACGCGATTGCCCGATAATATTTCTCATCATTTCGTTTTCAATAAATCTGCCCACTTTTGAAACAACATATCCTAACATATCAGACCTGGTGTTGCCGGTTGTTGCCGCCCATTCTTTTAGCCAAAAATTACGGACAATAGGGTCTGTGACGTTTTTTAATTTTTCCTGCAAAAATGCCGGGTCGGTAAACATTTTTGGAATTTCAACCAGGGTGCCGGGATTATTTTGGTCTGCCATTAATGCCAGCATGGCGTTCCTCATATAGTGCTCAAACATCGGACCGATAATTTCCGGGGGAAATAATTTGTAAAAAATGGCTATCATCTCCTGCACCGCAAAATCCTTTTGCTCTGGAGTGTCATATTCCAACATATTTAATCCGCTTGGCCGCTCCATATCAAACGGTTCAAATAAGACAACATCGTCAACCCTTTCCTTTGGAATATAGCTTAAGGTGTCATCAATTAAATCTCCGTGCGGATCAATAACGGCCACGCCTTCTCCATTTTCAATATCCTGCCTTATCATTTCCTTCAACAATGTAGATTTTCCAGTGCCGGTTTGTCCTATAATATAAAAATGTCTTCGCCTGTCGTCCTTTGTCGCAAAATAAACTTCTTTTTCTTCGCCACGAAATGCAACTTTTCCGATTAAATTGACTCCTGTTTCTGGCAAATCAGACGGCGGCGCGGCAACCCCTGACTTTGCGGCTTTAATATATGGCGTCTCAATATAATGAGTTGGAAAATGATAAATGCTTGCCAATTCCTCTAAATTTAAAATGTTTGCCTGTTTTGGATTAAAATTTCTGAAGCTGTAATCGTAAATTAATTTTTTTAATTCTTTTTTGTAAACTTCCTTCGGTTCTAAACTGTTTATCGCAGACAAAGAAAACTGATTAAAGGCGCCTATTAAATGATTTAAAATTTCTTCGGCTCTGCCCAACGTCTGGGCTGACGACACTACTCTTATGTTTACTTCAAAGGGCTGTTTTTGGATTTTATTTTGTATTGCTTCATAACTTTTTTGGTCAATTTGCGTTTCTTTCTTTTTACTCGGGTCAAGAGAATCTTTTTTTACATCTTCTGCTGATTTATTTATAAAAATTTCAAAAATAAATTCTAATATTTTTTTGAGCCAGGATGAATCAAAATCAGAAACCGCTTCCCTTATTTGATTTCCCTCTCTTATTTTTGTTAAAACTTTTTCGCCTTTTTTCCTGAAATTTAATCTTGATAACGGCCTGATAACCACCTGCACTGCCGCCCCTTCGTTTGCGGAAATTTTGCTTAAATTATTTGTTATCGTAGAAATCGGATCCTTTTCCAATGTTTGATATGTGCTTATTGGAAAAAGGGGGTTTTCACTTAACATCAAGTAAGCCGCGGCCGACGCGCCCTGAGGCTCAAAAATAGTGTAATCCTGCGGGATTTTTTCTACAATAGCGCGCGGATAAACTCCCTGCACGTGTTTCTCAAAAGCGGTTTCCAGATATTTTGGCACCGAAACATAAAAAGAGATATCCGAACTTCCTATCTGCGAAGCTATTTCCAGAGCTATTGACGGAGGCTCCTGAAAAATTCTCGGCTTTTTTAAATACAAAAAATTTGCCAAAACCTGTTCCATGCCCGCTATCATCACCTTCTCCTCCTTTTGCATCTCGCCCTCTTTTTTTGCTTCATTTTTTGGCATCAACACAATAAAAAGGACAGTTTCTAAACTGCCGAAAACCGCTGATTTTTCTTTTACCTCAGAATTAACGGCCAAAACAAACCCCAATAAAAATAAAAGAAAAACTAAAATAAGTCCGAAAATAATAATAGACATTTAATTTACCTTGTAAATTTTTTATAATATCCTTCTTTTGCCAATAAGTCGTGGAAGGTATCTAAAATATATGGATCGTTCATTTTTTTTGCAACCGCCAATGCAAAAGTTAATCCTCTTTGCTGGGCAATTTCCAATAAGTGCTCTAACATTTTGTCTGCGGCTAATGCTCCTATTTTTTTTGCCTTGTCTTCCGCTTCTTTTTTCAGCTCCGGGTTCTGATCCATTAACTCTATTTCTCTTCTTAACTCCTCTTTTATCATCTCTATTTCGGGCCCTGACATCTCTGTTTTTTCCGCTACGTTTTCCAGCTCTTCGCCCGAAGGCTCTATCCCCAGCCCCTCAGCCGGAATCTCTTGTTTTTTAATTTCTTCTTTTTTATTTGCATCAACCATAAAATTATTTTTTATTGCGTTATTATTAAATCTATTAAAGCCGTATCTTTCTTGTCAGAAGGATATTCGTTCCCAACCTTTTTTAAGGATATAACCTGTATTTTCAAACCCTTTGAAATTCTAGAAACCTCGTATATTTTTACGCATGGCGCAGGCTCAAACTCCGGCTTTAATAACGTTCCGCATAAATTGGGATCTGGCAACCAGGAGTCAACGTTATATTGCAGAGGCACAAAATTTCTTCCGTCTGAATCTACAATGTCTCCCACATTCCAAACCTGCTCTTTAATATTTACCAGTCCTTTATTTTGGGCGCCTATGGTTACCTTAATAAATTTTTCTGTTGTAGTTAAATCTTTTTGCCAACTGGAATTTCTGCTCTCCGTTCCTTTCAAAACGTTTCCCATGTCGCGCGCCTGCATAAATATAAATTTTATGTCGCCCAATGATTGCTCGTAAGCAGGTTGCGAAACTGTGGGCTCGTTAGTAACAGGTTTTGGCGGTTTTTCTGCGGCGCGCATTACCAAATAAGTAATTACTATCGCCACAAGGATAATTATTGCCAAAACCAAAAGCAGTCTTGAAGCCTGCCCAGTTTCTTTGTCATTAATTTTAAACATAATCTTCAAAAATAATAATATTACTTAATTTTACTACCGCCATTTTAAAATGCAACCTACTCATATCTCAAGGCTTCAATTGGATCCAATTTTGCCGCTGACCTTGCCGGAAAAACGCCAAATCCTATTCCAATGGCTCCGGAAACCGAAACCGCAATAATTATCGCGTAAAGCGGAACGTTGAATATCCATGATAATCCAGAGGCTACCGCAATAATTGAAACCACCCAGCTCAATACAGCGCCCAATATAATCCCAATTACTCCGCCTAAAACCGTAACTAAAACCGACTCGACCAAAAACTCGCTTAAAATATCGGCGTTTTTTGCGCCCAAAGCTTTTTTCAAACCAATTTCCGCGGTGCGTTCGGTAACCACCACATACATAATATTCATAATTCCAACTCCTCCAACAATTAAAGAAATTGCGGCAATTGAAATCAATAAAATAGTTATGCCGTTGAAAATTGTGTTAAAAATATCCAATGCCTGAGCCTCCGTCGTTACGGTAAAATCGTCTCTATCAGGATTTGTGATGTTGTGGCTCTGCCGCATAACCTGGCGAATTTGTTCGGCTGTTGCGTCTGCCAGCCTTTCATCATTTAACTGGACAACTCCGATGATTAGATAGTCAACACCAAGCATTTTTTTTTGCGCCGCGCCAATGGGCATATATAAAATATCGTCTACGTTTCCTCCACCGCCAAAGGAACCCTGCGGATTATAAACCCCGATGACCTGAAAATTTAGATTGCCTACGCGAATTAATTTTCCTAAGGGATTGTCTTGTAAAAATAAATCATTTGCCAGATTGCTTCCTAAAATTACAACTTGCGAGCCGCCTGAGTCTTCGATCTCTGTCCAGAATCTTCCAAATTTTAGAGTATGCTGGTCTATTAAAAATCTTTCTGCCGACTGACCGTAATAAATAATATTTTTTGCATTATTTTTGTAACTTGTTACAGCCATGCCCGTAACAATTCCGTAAGCGCCTTCAACATTTCCAATCTTTTTTATATCGTTCAGATCTCGCTGTTTAAAACTTGTGATTGCAACAGCGCTCCCTGCCCTGCTAAAATCAGCTGAAATTGGATTATTGTTTGCGCGGTTTTTTGTTGTAGGGGGAACGCGCGTTTCTATAAAAAGAGTGTCGCTTCCCCATGCAGACAGCTGGGCATCAATTAAACTTCTGAACCCAGAGCCAGCTGACAAAACTAAAATAACCGTTGCAATTCCAATTACAATTCCTAACGTGGTCAATACCGTCCGCATAGGATTCGCGGTAAGCGCTTTTACAGATTGTTGAAACGAAGTTATCAAGTTAAAAGTTTGTAAAGTTTATAAAGTCGACTAACAAATACTTTTTATGAAGCCTGAAATTAAACGGCTTATTTCTACACAACGATTTTGCAAATCATTAAATTGATTTTGATTTATATAATTTAATTTTAAAGCTATGCTCAACATTGACCTTACCTCTCCTGCTGAACCTTTTGCAATATACAAAAATCTCGTTGTATTTGATCGCGAAACCCATAATCCCGGTTACTCTTAAAAATATCATAAACAATTGAAGAAAGCTCAATCCCTTTTTGCCAAGAAATAATATCTTCAAATTTTTCAATTTTCATAACTTTATAACTTTACAAACCTTATAAACCTTATAAACTCGCCTATTCGTAATGCAGTGCCTCAATTGGGTTTAATTTTGAGGCTTTGAGGGCTGGATATAAGCCAAAAATTACGCCGGTTAAAATTGAAACGGCAACTGCCAAAAACACAGACCATATGGAAACTACAAAAGCCCAATCGTACCCTAAATAGCGCATTAATAAGGATATTAAATATGAAATTATAACGCCGATTATTATGCCGATAATTCCTCCGAGAAAAGTAAGCGTCCCCGCCTCCAATAAAAATTGATTTCGTACTGCGGAGTTACTTGCTCCCACTGCTTTTCTTAAACCAATTTCTCTTGTCCTTTCTGCAACTGTTGCTAACATAATATTTAAAATTCCCGTTCCGCCAACAACCAAAGCAATTGCCGCCATAGCAGTTAAAAATAATCTTAAAGCGTTTGTTATTGTGCTAAGCACTGCCACCGCATCAGCAATATTTCTGACAGTATAATCAACGTCAACTTCTTTCCGTATGCGATGCCTCTGATTCATCACATTTTTAATGTCGTTAATTGTCTGGTTAATATTTTCTGATGAATCAACTTTTACGTGTATCATTTGCAGATAACGTATTCCCAATAACTGCTGCTGGCCTATTGTAAGCGGAACAAAAATCTGGTCATCCATATCCTGAAAAAACGCTGTGCCAGTTTCTGCGACTACGCCAATTACCCGCAAAGGAATCCCTCCTGCCTCTGCCTGCGAAGAACTTCTTACTTTTATGACTTGGCCTATTGGATTAACGTCGGCCTGACCAAACAAGTCTTTACTGACGCTGTAACCAAGCACTGCTATGTTTGCATTTCCCCTTTCCTGCTGTTGTTCAAAAAAATGGCCTTTTTGCATTTTTAAATTAAAAACATTTTTATATTCCGAGTCGGTGCCCACAACATTTGTGTCAATAGTTTTGCTTTGCCAGCTAACAGTTACTGATCCACTGACCATGGCATTTACATTTTTTGCGTGCGGAACTTGAGCGGAATTTTTCAACGCCTCCGCATCGCTGTTGGTTAAAGTGGTTACAACAATTCCAAATATTTGAACTGGCGGGCCTTTTTCATTGCTTTTACCAGGCTCAATGACTAAAAAATCTGACCCCAATTTTGTAATCTGCCCCAAAATCAAACTTTGAGCTCCGGCTCCCAATGCAATTATTATAATAACTCCCGCAACTCCAATAACAATTCCCAGTATAGTCAAAAACGACCTGCCTTTTCTGGCAAGTAAAACGCGAAAAACTAATTTTATTGTCCCCAAAAAATCCATTTAAAATCTATTTTACTAAATCTCTTTCCTCTTTCGCAATCGTTCTATTATCAACTTTTTCGTCGGAAATAATTTCGCCGTCCTTCAAGCGGATAATTCTTTTTGCGTGGTTAGCGGTGTCGATTTCGTGAGTTACTAAAATAATCGTGCGGCCTTGCTCGTTTAATTTTTGCAAAATATGCATAACAGTGTTTCCTGATTTTGAGTCCAGATTTCCCGTTGGTTCGTCGGCAAAAATTACCTCAGGATTATTCACCAATGCCCGGGCGATCGCCACTCTCTGTTTTTCTCCGCCGGAAATCTGGTTTGTGAAATAATGCAGACGGTGAGAAAGCCCCACTGACTCTATCGCCCCTTCCGCCAATCCATCATAATTTTTTTTGTTGCTGTAAATTAACGGCAGTTTCACATTATCTAAAACAGTGGTTCTGGAAAGTAAATTAAAAGATTGAAAAACAAAGCCAACTTTTTGGTTTCTTAACGACGGTAAATAATTATCGTCAAAATTCTTAATATCTTTTTCTTCAAATTTATATAAACCGGAAGTTGGCCGGTCTAAAAAACTTAATATGTGCATTAAGGTTGATTTTCCCGAACCCGACGGCCCCATAATCGCAACGAACTCGCCTCCGTTTATTTTAAAATTCACATTGCGCAAAACACGTGTGACGACTTCGTCATTAACATAATCCTTTTTCAAATTTTCTACTTCTATTAAGCTCATCTCGATAATTTATAGTTTAAGGTTTTATATATGTCACAATCCCCTGCCCCTCGTTTAATCCTGAGATAATTTCAATCAATCCACCGTCGGCTTCCATGCCCGTATCAACTTGAACTTCGTGATATGTTATTTTTTTTGAATCGTCAACAACCCTTACATATTTTTTACTATTTTTATTGATTATCGCGGTTGATGGCACCGCCAGGACGTTGTCTTTTTTTTCAATTAGAATTGTCATATTAGCTGTCATGCCAGGTTTTATATTTGGAACATTTTCAATATTGCCTTTAATTTTATAATCAACAACACCGGAAATTACCGTGGAAGCCGGATTAATTGTCGTAACTTTTCCAGAAAAATGCTTGTCTGGGCCTAAAGCGTCAAACGTATAATCAATATCTTGTCCCGTCTTAAGTGAAGCGATATTTGCTTCGCTTACATTTGCCTCTGCATATAAATTGCCGACATCCTGCAAAACAATTGCTTTTGCCATTGCTGTTGCCTGTTCTCCAATTTTTGTAACTACTTCGGTAATTGTGCCGGCCGAAGGCGCCACTATAATCAAATTATTTAATGCAACTGACGCCGAATCCACTTGCCCTTGAGCTGAAAGTATTTGAGCTTTTGCCAAATCTATGTCGGCTTGCATTGGCGGAGCCTTTTTAAGATCTAACTGATGCTGCGCTTTTTGCAGGGATATTTTATATGAAATAATGTTTTGCTTTTTTGTTGTAACGTCTGTTAGGGCTGTATTAATATATCCTTTTTGGGTGTCAAGGGAAGTTTTATCGGTTAAAGAAACCTTTGAATAATAAATGCCGGAATCGCTTTGTTCGCGAATAATGCTTAGACTGCTATAAACGTTGTTCAAAGATAAAAGCATTTGTGAAATCGCTGAATCAACATTTTCATTTGTCGAATTTTTTTGCGCCGTATCTAAATAAATTTTGACATCTTGCAAATTACTGTTTATATTTGCCCGGCTTTCCCGCGCTTTTATGCCCTCTTGGTCAGATGCAGAAAAATAATTATTTTGCATTGATGTTGATGTGGTATAGACATTATATATTTTTACATAAGCATCGCTTAAAATATTCACTGCCAAATTATTAGAACTGTCTAAATCGTGCTGAGCTGAGGCAACCGCGTCTTCATAAATTTTAATGTCTTCCATTGCGGCGCCGGCTAAAAGTTTGGCGTAATTGGCTTCTGCCTGCGCTAAAGATCCCTTGGCGGTTGTTAAACTGGCATGAGCGCTTGATTGGTCAAGCACTGCCAAAACCTGTCCCTGATAAACCTTATCGCCTTCTTTTACCGGCACCCAACGCACAATTCCACCGGCTTGAAAACCTAGATCTAAATCTGTATTTGAAACAACTTGCGCGGTTGCTAAAACTGTTTCTTCCAAATTCTGTTTTGACACAAAATCAGTTTGTATAGAACCGACAGTGTTTTTTCTGCCGAAAATAACATAGAAAATTCCGAACATAACCAACAAAATAGCAACTCCCAAAATAATTTTTCTTATGGACCAAAACTTTTTTGTTAAAATTTTAGATAGTTTCATATTTCTGTCGTCAATAATTAATTGCTATAATTGAATTGATTTTCCATCCATATTCTTTTTTATTTTAGCATAAAAATTACAAATAAAAAAGGCCGCGCTTGCATAAAGATAGCAACGGCCTGGCACACACGAGACGACTAATGGACCTACCTCCGGAGACACGCCCGCTTTTCACGGAGATATATCTGCAGAAGTTGCCAGAGCGTCTTGCGTTTCGGCATTTTGAAAATGACCGACTCAAAGCGCTGGGTTTTCCATTCCTGATGGGACTTCTTTTCGCCTTTCTTTCGGCGCCATTTGGCCCGTTCTACATTGACAGTGTAAACGATGTAGCAAACCTCCTGCGCCCAATCCCTGCCAGCGGGAAGCAAGAAATTGCGTAACAGGGCATCGCCGATGATTCCGGAAACTTCTGTTCCGTAAATCTCGCCATCCGAATCACCATCAGCAAAAACTTGGTCCCCTTGCGCATCGGTAACGAAGATCTGCCGGCAAATAACATAATCAGACTCACGGATTTCCCCGATCGGCAATGAAAATGCCTCAAGAGAAATTCGCGCCACACGGGTGTCTACCGTTCCATCTGGCCACAAGAAATAGCCATTAAGAAAAGCCTGCCGCAGAAACGGGAACTCGCGCTTGATCTGCTCTAACGACATTGGTTGCTCCTTACAGCATCTCGCTGCAAAAGAAGGATGAGCCAGCATCTCGCTATTGGCTCTCAAAGAACTACTATAATAATTATAGCATTCTTATATTTCTTTGTCAATAACATTGTCGCTCATGTAAAGGCTAAATAGATTTGATTTAATGTTTGATGAAGGTTTGTTTTTGATGCGGGCTCAAAAGAATATTTTGATTTGTAATAACGTCGTCGATAGTAGCCAGCAAGCACCACTCGCAGATTCCATTCCTGCCCTCGAACCAATCATGATATGAGCCTTCAAACTGTAGCATTTCTCCGTAGCATGATTTTCTTTTTCGCCACGAGTGGTATTCGGTCTGTTTCTTTCTCCTAGTCTTCCACAAATCTTCTTCAATCATTATCGTTCTGATGGTTTTTGGATCTCTTTTAATGTTACGATTTTCAAAATTTATCGGATGAGATTTGAAATTTTAACTCAATCAATTTATAGTTTATGTTCGATAATCAGTAATTAATTTTTTATTTTCTTGATTTCCTTTGCAGATATTTTTAATCGGACACTCGTTGCACTTCGGTTCTGCGAGATTAAAACACATATTGGTCCCAATATACATTAGTCCATCGTCTAAATCTCCTATGCCATATTCAGTATTTAATAAAATAGTATTGGGAATTTATTGAATTTCAATTTTTTATTGGATCATTTTAACTCATATTCTCCTTTTTCAACTAATTTATCTATGTGTTCGATAATTTCATCGGGAGACTTACAATTTGTATAATAATTGCCTCTCCTATCAACCAATGCCCAACCATCATCTGTTAAATTTTTTACTACAAAAAGACATTCACGAGTTCCGATACAATAAACTTTTTTGGGTTTTCTTTTTTTTAACTTTTTATTCATACTAAAAATAATAAACCGAGCAAATTACTTAGAATTTAAAAACCATTTTTGACGCCCCCACTTTCCTTCACTATTAATCTCCCCCTTTTTCTTTAGAGATAGTTGTGCATTCCTAACAGAATGTTTCCAAAGTTTTCCAAAATGTTGTCCGTTAATTACTCTGTCAATTGTGTCATCACAAATATCTGAATGAATGGATTGAATATGGACATTTAATTCATCGGTAGTTAATGAACCATATTTTGAAAGAAGATAAATTATGGTGTCAGAAAATATTTCATTAATTGTTTTACCTTTTGTTACTCTATTTTCCAATAACTCAGCATTTATTTTTTGCTCTGATTGATTTAGAAGTTTTGCTAAATCAGAATTTTTAAAATTGTTTTCTTTTACAATTTTTATTTTTCTAATCTTTTTACTTTCATCATTGATTTTTTCTAAAAAAATTCTGCCTATACTATTTCCAAGATTAGCGTAATCTAGAATGTCTTCCTTGACTGACTTTACAATTTTTTTATCATCAATTAAAACACCATATTCAAAATTACTTTTTATTCCTCCATAAGTCAGGTTTGCAGAAGTAATTACCGCAAAGGTTTCATCAACTACATAAACTTTTGCGTGAAGTTTAGCCAAACTTGAAATTTTTATTTCTTTAAAATCATCGTAAATTTTAAGTAATGCAGATGGCTGTGTTACATTGTCAACAATATTGCGAACAGAAAAGTTTGTTAAAACATTTAATCTCACTTTTGATTTTTCATTAATAGAACTTGAAAAAACATCAATTCCATTTTCGTTGATGTAGGGGCTTGAAATAGTTAATTCTCTTTTAGTTTTACCTAAGAGAATTCTAAAATCTTTTTCAAATGGACTTTTAAATAACTGCATACTCGTTTTTAAATTTTCTATTTTTATCATTTTTACAAACATACAGGCAATGGTAATGAGAAGTGACATATTTTCTTTTTGTTACAACGCCAAATTGATATTTCCAAATAATATGATTAACTGTTGTAAGTCCAAGTTCATCAATTGAATTTAAAATATCTTTTAAATTATTCCACCCAGAAAAAATATACATCGAACCAGAGTCCTTTAACGTTCTGCTGGCTTCTTTCATCCAATTGATAGTAAAATCATAATAATCGTCCTTCAAAATTTCTTTATAACCCTTAAGAACCCTTGATTCTTTCCTATTATAGTTACTCCTTTTCGGTCCAAATTCTATGGCAAAAGGCGGGTCAGTAACAACCAAATCTACTGAATTGCTGGAAATATTTTTCATCCCCTTCATGCAATCCATATTATATATTTTATTAAATTCAATTTTCATATATTTTTTAAGAAGCGTATTTATTATTTTTATTTTTTCTTGGTTTATCATTTTACATTATCTTATTATAAAATATCATTTTTTTGCAATTAAAACAACGCCGATAACTGAATATAAAAATTTAAGCAAAAAGGCGCGGTACGCGCGCGTCTTTTTGTGTTTTTTACTAAACCCTTTTTCGGGCGAATCAAAATGTTAAAAAAGATTATTCTTCCATTTTTCTGCGCATGTCTTCAATAATTTTTGCCGCAGTGTCTTTTCCGCCAAGCCCAATTGCTAATCCAACGCCCAACGCCAATGCTCCGACAATTCCGTAAACAATGCTTGAGTATAGAGTTTTTATCAGCAAACTGCTCGGCAAAAGTTGGTCTAAAATCAGGAAAATTGTAAAGATCCAAATAGCCCACTTTACTATTGAAGCCGCCAAATATCCGGAGCCGACTTTTAGCCTTTCAACTGTTGCCCTGACAACTTTTTCTATAATGTCAGAAATAATTATGGCAACAACAAAAACTAATACGGCTACAATGACGTTCGGCAGATAATTTAACACCTGCGTCAAAAATCCGGCGAACGATGTTAATTTAAGGATATCTACTGCCACCAACAAAGATATGATAACAAGAACCCACTTGAAAATAGCGCCAATAAACTCTGATGGATTTACATTAACATTTGCTCTTTGCAGGGCCTTTCTCCATCCCTCCTTTTCAAAAAGCATATTGAACTTTATGCTTTTCAATATTTCGGTTATTAATTTTCCAACCCCTACTGCTGCCAAATAACCAATAACGAAAACGATTATCGCTAAAACTAAATTAGCAATAAAAGCCACAAATCCCTGTAAAAGTGGCTGTATTATTGTTAATGACCAATCTGAATATGTCATAATAAATTTTTAAAATTTAATTAATTTTAATTTGGTTTACTCTGTTAAATCACGAAAAAACAAACAATTTAACTAAAGTCGACCTTTTGGGGCTGAACCCCCTAAATTGCGTATTATATCATTATCCCTTTCTCAAAAAAGTAAATCAATGGCTTAACCTGTGGATAACTCAAAAGGCAGCGGGATCTCCAAGTTTATTTGTTTATCTTCGGTGGCGGCTTTAAAAGATATTGCGGTAGCGGCCAGAGCAATGCTTTTAGCATCGCCCCATTCAGTCCTGTGGTTCGGACTACAGGACTGCTTCCCGTACTTTGTGTCGCCCAAAATTGGGTGGCCCATGTTTGCCATTTGGATTCTTATTTGATGAAACCTTCCGGTTTTTGGTGAAATTTTTAATAGCGTAAAAATTTCACCCTGAGCCGCGCCGAAGGGTTTCGATGTCTCCACCACTTCCCACGATAATTCAGCTGTCCTTGTTTTGGTTGCTTTTTTAATTTCTTGCAAAAGCTCCTCGTCTGTTTTGTTTGTAAATCCTTCGGCAAAAAAGGATATTTTATTTACCTTTTCTTTAATCTCGCCTTTTTGCTGTTCCATTTTCCCCACCACAATTGCGTGATAAGTTTTTTGTATTGTGTGGTTCCTAAATTGTTCAGATAATCTTGCCGCGCCTTTTGACGTTTTTCCAAACAAAACAATTCCTTGAACCGGCTTGTCAAGCCTGTGCACTAAACCCAGAAACACCCCACTTCGCGCCTCGCTTCCGCTATACGCTTCGCGGGGCAAAGCATTTCCCGGCTTAAGCAGTGTGGGTTTTCCTTTCTTCTCGCGAATATAATCTTTGACCATATCATATAAACTCACTTCACCTGTTCTATCGCCTTGAGTCAAAACCCCGGCTGGTTTTACCACCGCAATTATATGATTATCCTCGTATAAAACTTTTACGCTTGACATATATTTATTATTGCTATATGATATATTTACCTTGAGTTACGAAATGCCTTATAAACGGTTTTAATTTTAATTTTCGGGCGAAAATTTGATAAAATGAAGAGGTTTGCCCTTGTGGCAAGCCGACGAATTTTAGCGAATTTGTAGCCAAAATTAAAATTAAAGAGTTTAAGGTCATTTCGTAATTCAAGGTATTTAGTTCAAATTTCTCTTACAACAAACAGAAAGGGACAAAAAATGTGGATGACCGACTACATTAACGAAATTAATCGTCAGTTCAGGGATGTCTACGGATTTAAGCCACAGTTAGGAAGCACAAGGCGTGAGCCTCTTACCAACCCTCCTGATGGCGAATATCCGATGACCATTGACGTGCAGGAAATGGTCAA
>LBSQ01000008.1 GCA_000992015.1 Parcubacteria group bacterium GW2011_GWA2_37_10 | reverse complement strand
TTTGGCGTGGTATAATAGAATTGTTGAAGTCGGTTAGTTTTACAAAAGGTATTTTATTTCTAAAATAGAATATTAAAAGGGGCTGGAAATTGGTTGACTTCAACAATTAACCTTTTACTTTCCAGTCCCTTTTAGTTATAAAAAAAATCTATGCAAAAATTCTTTTTGTATGCCCGTAAATCCACAGATGAGGAAGACCGACAAATTAGGTCTATTGAAGACCAAATTTCAGAATTGCGCGCTTTTGCCAAAAATGAAAACCTTGAAATCATTGATGAACTGATAGAAAAACAATCCGCCAAAATTCCGGGCAGACCAATATTTAACGAAATGATGAAAAAAATAGAAGATGGCGAAGCCAATGGAATTTTGGCATGGCACCCCGACCGTCTGGCGCGCAATTCGGTTGACGGCGGAAAAATAATTTATCTTGTGGACTGCGGGCATCTGCAAGCGTTAAAGTTTTCAACATTTTGGTTTGAACCAACGCCACAGGGAAAATTTATGTTAAACATCGCCTTCGGGCAAAGCAAATATTATATTGATTCGCTTTCCGAAAACACGAAACGAGGACAGCGCCAAAAAGCAAAACGCGGAGAATATCCAGGGCTTGCGCCGATTGGATACATAAATGATGCGCGAATAAAATCAATCGTGGTGCATAAAAAACGAAGCGTAATTATTCGCAAGGCATTTGAACTTTACGCCAAAAATGAAAGCCGGCTTGAGGATATTTCTAACTTTTTGGCGCAAAACGGCATATTATCAAAAACCGGAAAGCGAATCCACAAAGATAGAGTTTCGTTTATTCTTCAAAATCCATTTTATGTCGGATTGTTTCGCTACACCAAAGAAATCCACGAGGGCAAACACCAGCCGATAGTTTCAAAAAAAAATTTTGATAAAGTTCAAGAAATTTTAAAGCAAAGAGGAAAAATAAGAAAAAGCAGCAAAAACCAACCGCAGGCATTTTGCGGACTATTGAGGTGTGGCACTTGCGGAATGATGATAACTGCTGAAAGCAGAATCAAAAAACAAAAGAACGGAAACATCCACCATTATGTTTATTACCGATGTTCTCGGAAATCTAAAACAATAAAATGCGCTGAACCGCCTGTGCGTCAAGAAATTTTAGATAAACAGATTTCCTCTTTGCTTCAAAAATTTTCTTTGAAAAAAGATTGGGCGGAAGAGTTAAATAAAAAACTTGAAAAAGATAAAACCGAAACCGCCCAATCTTTCACCGCTTTTGTTCAAGGGGCGCAAGAAAAAATCAAAAACATTTCTGACAAAATACAGCGACTTCTTGATTCATACCTTGACCAAGTTGTTGAACGCGAAATTTATCTTGCCAAAAAATCGGAATTAGTAAGCGAAAAGAAATCGCTGGAAGAAAAAATCAACACTCTTGAACAAAAGCGATTCGGCTGGGTTGAACCTATGCGAGATTGGATAAATTACTCGCAAACCATAGGTAAAATCGCAAACGAAAGCAGCCTTTTCGAAAAAAAGGCTGCTACCAAAGAAATTTTCGGATTGAACCTCGTTTTGGCAAATCGCGAGGCGCGCCAAAGCGCGCCGAGCGGAACAGATTTCCCCTTACAAGAACACTGGGCGGCCATTTCGGCCGCCCACGATTTCGTCGGGAAAAAAGAAAAAAGTTTTATCGTTGCGGGCCCTAGGGGATTTGAACCCCTGATCTTCTCCGTGACAGGGAGACGACAACTCCAGGCTTGTCCAAGGGCCCATTATTAAATTATAAAAAATAATTTTCAAATATTTTTTTCTTTCTTTCTAAAAATAATCTGAAAAATATTTATTAGGTATATTCGGCAAATCTATTGTTTTGCTTTTGTTTGGCATTAAACCTAATTTTATTAAATCATTAAAAATTTCTTTGCTTCCAATTTGTAAACGATAAGAATTCTTGAAATTAAACCTTCGTTTTTAGTTTTAAAAACTGGCATGTGCCGAGGGTGGGAGTCGAACCCACGACCTTTGCGTTATGAGTGCAACGCTCTTACCAACTGAGCTACCCCGGCTTATTTTGAATTTTTATAAATTTTATTTTCTTGTCATGCGACCATCTTTTTATCTGATGTTCCCTCTTCAACGCATCACTGCGCGAACCGCACTTCTCTGAAAATAAAAATTTAGATGGTTTATGCGAAAAAGTATATTTACTGCCAATTCCCAAACTATGCTGCTCAAATCTACGGTCTAAATTATTTGTGCATCCAGTATATAAACTTTTGTCTTCACATTCAATAATGTAAACAAACCACATAATTATTATATGCCCTTCGACTTCGTTTTACAGATTCTCTAAGGGCGCTTCGCCTCGCTCGCCATTTGCGCTGAGCGAGCGAAGCGAGTCGAAGTGTTGCGCCACCCCGAATTGCACGGGGGCCTGCAGCTTATGAGACTGCCGAGGTACTACTCCTCCATGGCGCGATGAATATCGTTTATTACGATATACCTTGTTACTCTAACACAAAAAACTTACCAAATCAAGTTCTAAAAATTTCCAGAAATGCTTTTGTCGGCACATTCACCCTTCCTTTCTGTTTCATTAATTTTTTTCCTTTTTTCTGTTTTTCGCGAAGTTTATTTTTTCTTGTTATGTCGCCGCCGTAAAGATACCCGGCAACGTCTTTCATATACGCCCTAATTGTTTCTCTGGCGATAATTTTTCCGCCAATAGCCGCCTGCAAAGCAACAGAAAACATTTGCGGAGGCAAAACATCTTTCAATTTTTCAACCACTCTTTTGCCCTCGAAATACGCTTCATCTTCAGCCACAATTCTGGAAAGCGCTTCTTCTTTTTTCCCCGCTATCAAAATTTCAAGTTTTACCAATTTAGCCGGCCTAAATCCAAGCATTTTGTAATTCATTGAAGCGTATCCCTGGCTGGCTGTTTTTATTTTGTCGTAAAGGTTTGCGATAATTCCCCGTAACGGAGTTTCAAAAACTATAATTGCTCTTTCCGGGCTTAAATAGTTTGTTTCTAAATAATTGCCTTTTAGGCTTTTCAAAATTTCCATTAATCTTCCCATTTGGTTTGATGGAGCAATAACTTCCAGAGAAACCCACGGCTCTTCCATACTTTTTATTGTTCCGGGCTCTGGCCAATCGGCGGCAGAATAAATAAAAACTTCTTTTCCTTTCTGGTCATAAATTTTATAAACCACCGACGGAGTAGAAATTACCAAATTTAAACCAAATTCTCTCTGCAATCTTTCTGAAATAATCTCAATATGCAGTGTTCCCAAAAATCCGCAGTTAAATCCCCTGCCCAAAGCCTCTTTCATTTCTTGTTCAAAAACCAATGCCGGGTCGTTTAATTTTAATTTTCCCAAAGCAACTTTTAGCGCGGCAAAATCATCGGGATTTTCAGGATACAAACTTGCAAAAACCATCGGTTTTGGCTCTTGATATCCGGGCAAAGGCTGAACAGCTCCTTTGGTGGCCGGTGTCTGCAATTTTATGATTGTATCTCCGGCTGTAACTTTTCCGGGCTCTTTAATTCCTGTTGCAATATATCCGATGTCGCCTGTTTTAATTTTCTGCTGAGGCGAAAATCCGGGATTTAAATATCCAAGTTCTTTTACTTCAGCTGACGTTTTTGTTGCCATTAACTCAATTTTTTCTCCGTTTGAAATTTCTCCGTCAACAACGCGCACAAAAGCAACTACGCCCTTGAAGGAATCGTATTCAGAATCGAAAATAAGCGCTCTAAACTGCCCACTCCTACCCTCCGACGCGTAGGAGTGGTTTGAATTTGGAGGCGGCACTTCTTTAATTATTCTTTTCAAAACCTCTATAACATTTGTTCCGTCTTTTGCAGAAATTTTTATAATTTCATCTGGCAAAACATTTAAAAGATTAGATAATTCCTCAACAGACTCTTCAACTTTTGCAATTGGCGAATCAATTTTATTTACAACCGGAATTATTTTTATTTGACGCCCGCAGGCGGATTCCCCGTAGGGATAATTCTGTTCTTTTGCCAGTTTCAAATTGGCTAATGTCTGCGCCTGAATTCCTTGGGTTGCGTCAACAAGCAAAATAGCTCCTTCAACAGCTTCCAAGGACCTTGAAACCTCATAAGAAAAATCAACGTGACCGGGAGTGTCCACAAGGTTCAAAATATATTTTTCACCTTGAAAAATATAATTCATTCTAATGGCTTTCAGTTTTATAGTAATTCCCCTTTCCCTTTCCAAATCCATTGAATCCAAAAACTGCGGCATCATTCTTTTCGGGTCAATAGTTCCGGTCAATTCCAAAAGTCTGTCCGCCAACGTGGACTTGCCGTGATCTATATGCGCAATTATTGAAAAATTTCTAATATTCTCCTGGCTCATGACAATTGATTGACTTTTAGTATTGACACGTGATATACTTAAATTGGCTCTTGGAGGGCTTTGGCCCTGTCACGGCTATCCAAGCTGTAGCCAAGTGCCGCTAAAGAATACCGCATAGCGGTGTTTTTTAGTTTAATCAAGATATGGATTGCCACTGCACAAAATTCGCTTGCTACTTGCTTTGTCAATGCTCCAATATGGAATTATACTCCAGAAATGTTTCTCCCCGCCTAAAACTTCTTTCACAATGACTTTCACACGAATATTTTCTAAAACAGCAATAAATTCATAAAATATTATATCTTTCATAAGGTATTTCCACTGTCCGTTTGTATTATTATTCTCAAATTGTCTTGTTTGCCAAATACCTTGAAGTGTATGCGATTTTCTCAAAATTTGCGGCGCGAGGTGTAAAAGTTTTAATCTTGGATATTGGTCTTTTTGCGCTCGAGCTTGTTGATCGGATTTAAATTTAAGATGGCGGAGCCCTTTTGCATTAAAGGATACTTTTTCTGCAAAATATGGGTTATAAACCGGTTCAAAAGTTTGATAAAGTTTTTCTGCTTCACTTTTAACTCTTTCAAATTCTTCCTGATTAAAATTAAACTTCCCCATTTTTTATTTTTCAATTAATTTCTCAACTTTTTGTTTTGCTTCATCTAATAATTCTTTTGCTTTTTTGCGCGCACTATGCGATTTTTTAACCAAGTCAGCAATTTTTAATTTTCTAAAAGCTAACGAGGAGTATCAACTAATTAACTACTACCTGTAACCTATTACAATTCCTTTGCGGAATTTTGGTTTTCGGAAGTATCCTTTACGAAATTTTCCAATGGCAAATGTCGGTTTGACATATTGGGATTTCGCAAGGGGGTTAACTGAGGGTGTATACCTTTTTATCGGTTTTAACATAATAGTTCTTTCCAACTTAGTTATTATTATCGGGGATAAGCGACCTTTATTTACAAATCCCCCACCATAAATGCCATAAAGCACCTATGGAGGGAGAAATAAAGACGTCTAACTCCTAAATAAGAAAGAAGGGCGAAACTTTATCTCCCCGTCAGCTTTCAAAAAACTATTTAAATTTTTACTTTTCTAAAATTTATTATATTTTGATGTTGATGATTGATTTTGTATGCATAAGGATACCCGAAAGGATATAATGGCTTATTATCCTGCAGTAAAATAGTCGTGCCAGAAAATTCAAAACCAATATTTTCCATTGTCATTACGATATCACCTTGGACACATTTTTCCTTTTTATTTACGGTAAAGTCACTAATAATAATGCTTGTATATTTTTTATCCTTTAATTTTTCATAAACAGCCATCATTATTTTACTAAATAAATTCAAAAAATTTTCATAAGATTTTTGGTTTCCCAAATCATTTTTATTTTCAGAATAATAATCAACCCCAATTCTTGGTCCGTTTCTTCTTCCCTCCTTTTTGGCTCTCAATCCTTGGCCATTATTTTTTAATATATTATGATATGGAGGAGAGGTAACACAATAATCTATTTTTTCCTTTATTTTTAAAATTTCTTTTATCGAATCACCACAAATAATTTTTTGTTTATTTTTTACACTTAGTTCCTTTAGTCTCTTATTCGCCAAATAACAATATTTTTTATTTAAATCAATTCCGATTCCTTTTATTTTTAAATTATTGCAAGCAACCAATGTAGTACCTACACCATTAAATGGATCTAAAACAATGTCCCCCTCCTTTGTGAACATCGATATTAATTTTTCGATATCCTTTATTAAGAATGGCGCCGGATGTTGAAACGCAAACCTATCTTCTTTACATTTTTCGCTAACCCAAAAACTTTTAGTTAATTTTAGCCACTCCTTACCAGTAAGATTATTTAGTTTATTTCGTTTGTCAAAAATTCCATCCATAATTAAAGATGGCCTAAAAAGGTATTTATGTTATCCCTGCTAATAACTTTTAAGGATTTCAATTTTAATATATCATCATAAAAAATATAACCCCAATTACATTTTTTGAAGCCTTCAATAAATAATGGGTCTTTGATGTTCAAAAATTCCTCTTTTCTTTTGTTCGGTAAAACCATAATTTTGTTTATCGAATTATCAAGATTAGACGCTCTTTGTATGCCAGAAGTAAAGTTCGTAGAATTTTCTACCTCAAAGGCATATTCTATATTATTATTCATTATCCAAATCATATCTATCATTTCAACTCTATTCTTTTTTTCTTGACCCAAATTAAATTTATCTAATTTTAAAATATCTGCGTATTTTAATAGTTTCTTTCCGTTATAATTTTCAGATTGTTCTCTCTTTCCGATATAAACATCATAGCCTATTTTTTTACCAATTTCGGATAAAATATATAGCATTTCCGTGTGCTCTGTAAAATTTTTCTCCACTTCACCACCTTTATAAATCCACTTACCACCAAATTTATTTGCAAACCTTCTCAGAATATAATCAATGGATTTAATATCCGGTGTTAAACCATTTGGATATTTTACAAAAATTTCTCCTAAAACCTCGTCTAATGTCACTGATACTTTTCGTCTTAAAAAAGAAATAACAGTGTCCTCCACTCTATCGGTTAATTTTTTGTCTGGATATTTAATATATTTTTCAGGATTTTTAAACCACCAATATTTACCCGATTTTCCATTATTATTTTTTAATTCAAATATTGTCCCAATATGAACAGACAAAATTTGCTCAATGTTTTTATCAAAATCTTCAATATTAAATCCTGCCGAAGAAATTTCCGCCAGAAGTCCATTAAATAATATTTGATAGGGCGTTGGCTCGTTTCTTTGCGCAATAATACTTATAGTTTTTTGCAAGATATAATGCTCGAATTCCGCCTGGTCAGTTTTAAAATGGAGCATTGGTTTTTTAATGCAACGGATATAAAAATCCGTAGCGGAAGTTCCATAAGGATTAGCAACATTAGATTCGCCCGTTCTTCTATTTTGCTGATGGATAACTTTTTCAATATTGAAGCCAGACATAGCCACAACATTTAAAAATATATTCCAAATTTTTATGTTTTTGTTGTGAAAAGTAAAAACTATTTTACCATTTGGTTTTAAAATCTTGAATAAATTTTTTATGCCATTTTGAAATTTTATTCTATAGGTTTCTAAATTTTGAATATTATTTTTTATCGTTATTTCGCTTTCATAGTTAGGAGCAAATCTTTGATCAAATTTCTTCAGCCATATTAACCATATTGTGCTTAAATCTAAATACTGAACGAGCCCCCCATAAGGGGGGTCAGTCATTATAAAATCAATGGATTCTTCGTCTATAAAATCTGCAATTGTATTTATGTCGATAATACCATATTTTATATCAAAATTTTTCGTTCTATTGCTTTTATTGCTCTTATCTACATAAAATATTTTAGGCGTTTTTCCTAAATAATTTTTAACATCAACCATTGAACTCTCAACTGACTGCTTACCAGAACAGCTTCCGAAAAAAACCAACAAAGGGTTCATCTCCATTTGTCTAGATGAGCAAATATACGCTGACCTTCCCCAACTCGTAGAAAAACCCCTATTCGCTCCTTCTCTACGCGGAACACTCATTTTTGTGCACAAATGGATAGTTTTTACAAAACCCAACAAGAGCTGTTTTTTTATGTCAATATTAGGGACTTGTAAAATTTTATTAAAAATTTTTGAAATTACATACAGGTTTCTATTTGTCCATAAATCATAAAAATGATTACCGCCAATGCATTCTATAAAATTAGCACTAAAAGACGGCGAATTGTAAAACTCATCTTCAGGATACCATTCACTAATTTTAATTTTGTGTAATTTTTTTGATTTATTTTTATCAGCTTCTGTTGGTTTCTCTAGGTAACGATTTTTTTCATTTTTTTCGCAATTTGAACACTCAACTCCAATTTCATAGAGTTCCCCTTTTTCCCATTTAAAGCTTTGGGCTACTGCTGATGTGTTTTCACATTTTCTGCAGGTGATATGAAAGTATTCTTTATAAACTTTATCGTTCTCTATTTCTTCTATTATTTTATTCAATTCCTCAAAAAATTTTCGTTTATCAAATTCGCTACAAAAAACTTCTATCAGAAAAGAAGTCAAGGGATTTAAATCAAAAGCGACCGCCTTTCTTCCAACTTTTACTGCCTCAAAAGCGCTCATCGCACTACCTGCAAATGGATCCAAAAATAAATCATACTCGGGAGTATAATTTTTAATATATTCTCTCCAAATATTATGCGGCTTTTTCCCCCAGTATTTCATTGCAGTATAAATCGGCGGACGCGTATCCTCAACAAGGGCAAAATTTATATCCTTTATTTTTTTCATAACTTAATTATACAAAATTATTTTACAGATTTCCAATAGCCTTTTTTGAAAACTGAAATCACCTTACCGATAATTTCCATATTGTCTTCAAAGGGAATATTTTTGTATTTTGGATTTTCCGGCTTTAAATAAAGATACGGCGGCTTGTCGTCTGAAATAAATCGTTTGACTGTTCTATCCCCCGCCACATTTGCTAAAACAATATCTCCGGAAATAAACTCTTTTTTATTTTGAACCAAAATGGCATCACCGTTTTCAATGTTTGCGTTTATCATAGAGTCTCCAATGATTTTTAGTAAGAAAACATCTTCTTTGAGTTGAGCCACATCTGTTGAAATTTCTTGCCATTCACCTGAAATTTCCAACGCGTCTATTGGAGAACCTGCGCTTGAAGACCCCAACAACGGAATTAGCGCATTTCTTTTTAAAATTTTGTTACCAAGTGGCAAAATAATCAAACTTCTGGCAGATGATTCATTTTTTTTCAAAAGTTTTTGCTTTTCTAATTTTACTAAAAGATCAATAATGGATTGGTTTGAGACAACATCTAAACTTTCTCTCATTTCTTTAAATGTTGGAGGATAGCCGGTATCTTTAATATAGTTGTAAATAATTTCCAATAATTGTTTTTGTCTTTTTGTAATTTTTTCCATTAGATCATTATAACTGACCAAAAGGTCGGGTGTCAATATTCAAGCTGTAAATAACTAAAAAGCCCGAATTTTTCGGGCTTTTAATTCGCTCAGACGTGTTTGAGCGAATTGCTTTTGCGCTTTATGTTATTTTTTGGGGTTTAAAAAGCCGGCTTGGGTGATTATATAATTCCTTAAATGTTTTACTTCTTCAATTTTCATAATATATGCCGTTAAAAGATAAATTAAAAGGCCTGAGATACCAACAACTGCTGTCTGGAAAAACAGAATCAAAAACGTGCTGCTTCCCAAATATCCGCCAAAAATCTGCCTTATGCCATAAGCTAAAAGCGTGGCTATTATTGTAGCAAATAAAACTTTACCAAAAAATATAAAAAGATTTTTGAATTCAATTTCTTTCACTTTAATTTTCAAAAACCATAAAAGCAAAATAATCTGAATTATTGCATCAATTGAAATTGCCAAAGGAAGCCCGAGCACAGGCGTGCTAGGAGTCTGGTCTATTCTCAAAACGTAAAAAATAAAATTTGAAAACCCATTTTGGCGCGCTAAAAAATGCACAAAAAAATATGCTAAGCCCGGTAAAACCGCGATACTTGCTAAACTCACGGTTGCCGGTATCCATGTGTTTTTGATGGCATAAAAAGTTTTTGAAACCAAATATATCAACCCCTGGGCAGAGAGAGAAATCATAAAAATCCCGAAACAAGCCGCAGTTAATTTTGTGGCGGTCCAATCAAAAAGCCCTGCCCCAAAAACAACTCTTACCAAGTGCGCCCTCAAGATATATGCGATGCCTGATGCCGGAATTATCAAAAACAGAATCTGGCGGAATGAAGAATAAAATTTTTGTAAAAAGTCAGTCTTGTCTCCTTTTGAGATTGCTAAGGATAGCGCGGGAAAAACGGCTGTTGCAAAAGGAATGGCAATCAAACCAATAATAGGAGCCGCTAAATCGTTAGCTAAACTAAAAACCGTAACGCTTCCTGCCACGAGTAAAGACCCAATGGCTGTAATAATAATCAGGTTAATTTGAGTTGCAGTTAAACCAATTGCTCTCGGTATAGTCAATTTTAAGGTCAATAAAAAACCCTTATCTAAAAAATTAAATGCCGGTTTAAAACTAAACCCGATTTTAGACAAAGCCGGCAACTGAATTAAAAGATGCATTACGGCCCCTAAAACAACGCCCCACGCAAGCCCGGATATCCCCATAATCGGCACAAAAAATAAAATGCCGATTATGCTCCCAAAATTATAAAGAATGGGAGAAATTGAGGTTACTAAAAACCTTTTAAAAACCATCAAAATTGCCGAAATCATATTGCTGACCCCCATTAAAATCGGGCTCAAAAGCATTATTCGAGTAAGATGAATAGTTATTTCTTTTTTATCAAAAGGAAAACCAGGGGCAATTAAAAAAACTAGTTGAGCCGTGAAAATAAATAAAATTACGCAAACGATAGTTAAGGAAAGCAAAAATAAATTTAAAACATTTGTAAAATAAAAGAACGCTTGCTCTTTATTTTTTACTAAATTTTGAGTGAATATCGGAATTACTGCCACACTTATTGCGCCCATCATTAAAACCATCGCCACAAAATCCGGAATGCGGAATGCCGCGTAATAAACGTCAAGCGTATTTCCGGCGCCGAAAATTGAAGTTAACATTCTGTCGCGCAACAACCCCAGCAAAAAACTCAAAAAAGACGCCACCGAAATAATTAAAGCCGCAGCAGGTATTTTTTCAGATTTATGCTCAGATATGTTTTTAAAAATTTTTGTTATCATTTTATTTCTCGTAAAATACCAATTGGGGTGCATTCGTCGGTCTGCCCCAAAGGATTGTCTTTTATTGCTTTTGCAACTAATTTTTTATTAACGGCTTGGCTTGCTCCCAAAATGTTTACGCCAAGGTCATTTGCATCAACAATTGCAACAGCAACGGCAATTTTTTCAGATATTTTTTCTGCAACTTCAACTGGATTTATAGGGCCTTTTGAAACATACGTATTATACGGTGGAATTGCATATGGAACAGCTCCATCAATGGCTCTGGCGCCGCTACCGGCTATTATGTAAAACAGCCCCTTTATGCGAAAAACCTTGCCTATTGCGCCTATAAATGCGGCAAAAACCAATCTAAGGGCGCCGACCTCTTCTATCGCCAACTGCATTGTTTCGGGGCTTCCAAGCCCTATTCCAACTGGCGTTTTGGTGACATAGCCGGATAAAAATTTTGCTAATCTTGAGGCTTTAATTTCTTTTATGGGATAGGACCTTCCCTGGGTTATGGCAACGGCTTTCTCGGAAATAAAAACAATATCTTTAGGCTGAAGATATTGTTTAACATATTCTTCAACAATCAAGGAAATATCTTTATCTTCTGAAGTAATTAATTTTGTCTTTACCGGATACCTTGCCCATCTTCTACCGGCCACCTCAATGATTAAATTTTTGCCTGCATTTTCTTTTAATTCCATATAACCCATCATATCTTTTTTCTATGTTTTTTTCAAATCAAAAAACCCGCTTGGCGGGGTGTTTTGATGTCTCAGCAAGACTATAAGCCGAATTCTGTTTCCGCTTTCGCGGTAAGTGACTATCTATCTGTTCTCGACATTGCTGTCGGAATCAAGCGAACTACTTTGCTCCTTTGACAAGCTTAAAATCCAGAAAATGAATTTTTCAGGGCTTTACCCTGAGCTCGCCGAAGGGTTTGTTCTTGCACTTAGGTAAGGATTTAGCCGTTTCATTCCAATTTTTCAATTGGATTCGCCCCATTCCCTTTCGGGACGGGCGCCTCACTCTTTCGAGCTCGGCGTTTCTGCTCGCACCTCTAACGTTACCGCTGACGGGCGTTACCCGCTACCCTGCTCTTTGAAATCATCAAAGAAGTGTTCGGACTTTCCTCCCGCCAACAATGCTATCGCATAGCTTTGGGCGGGCAATCACTCATCTTGCTGAGACACTTTTATAATACCAAATCACTGCGCAATGTCAAGACTAAAATAATGTTTTAGCTCCCGCCTCGCTATCTAGGGCTTCGTTTACCAGCCTATCTGCTTCTTTATTTTTTTCTCGCGGGATGTGTTTAAATTTTATTGACTTAAAATCAATTTTTAAATTCCATATTTCTATAAAAAATTTCTGTATTTTTTCGTTTTCAATCTTATATTCGCCGTTCAGTTGCTTTACCATAAGCTCTGAATCGGATCTTATTTCAACCTCACTGGTTTCAGCTATCGCTTTGCCAAATAAAGCCTTGAACTTTTTCAAAGCAAAAATTACTGCGCTATATTCTGCATCATTGTTAGTTAAATTATTACCCAAATATTCTCCATATTTTTTTATAATTTGTTCTCTCTCGTTATAAAAAACAACTCCGAGCGCCGCTTTCCCCGGATTCCCCCTGCTTCCTCCATCTGTATAAATAGTTATCTTTTTCATTGCTTTAAAAATTATTTTCTAAAATAATTATTTAAACGTTCTTTAAATTTTTCTAAGTCTTCGTTTTTTACGCGGAATCCCGAGGCTTGGGCATGTCCGCCATAAGTCAATAAAAAATCTGCGCAGGTTTTCATTGCCTCCACTGAATTTGTGCCTTTCGGATTCCTAACTGACCCGCAAGATTCTTTGTCTCCTTTTTTAAAAATAAAAGCCGGTTTTTCATACTTTTGGGAAATTATTGATGCCACAGATCCGGCTAAGGTAAGCTTCCATGACGGGTCTCCCTCAAAAACAACCTCTTCGTCGGGTTTTTGCATAATCCTCCTCTCAATTTCCTGCGTAATTTCCTTGACTTTAAACTGTTTTTGCTGACTTTCGTTAATCAAATGTTGCGCCATATCTTTGCATTTTTCCAAAGAGGGGTTAATTAAAAGAAAATACGATTCGTTCTGATAATTTATGCTTTCCGATGCATTCAAAGCTGAAATAATTTTTTGCAATGACCCTTCAAAAACACTGCCTTCTCCCAAAATATCTAAAAATGCGCGCAATGCCGGGCGAAATGTGTTTTTTAAAGACCTCAATCCTTCCTCAATAACTTTTTGGTTTTCATCAACCTGCGGCACCATATCGGCTATGGTTCCTAAAGCGGTTAATTCCAGAAAACTGTTTCTCAGGCTTTTTGATATTTTATCTCCTAGTATTTCTTCGCAAAGCTTAAATGTTATGCCTACATTTGCCATTCCTTTAAATGGATAATTATCGCTTTCCTGTTTTGGGTCAACAATAATTGAGGCATTCGGCATTCCAAACAAAGTTTCGTGGTGGTCAATAATCAAAACCTCAAAACCCATTTTGTTTGCAGTTTCAATTTCTTTTAGGTTTCCGATGCCAAGGTCTAAAGTTATAAAAAGAGCCGGCGCTTTATCCTTTAAAATTTCCAGAGCATTTAAATTAACTCCGTATCCGTCTTTTTCCCGGTCCGGAAAAAAAGCAGAATCAATGCTCCCGCCCAAACTTTTTATGGCTTCTTCTAAAATCACAACAGATGAAATTCCGTCTAAATCAGAATCGCCATACAAAATAATACGCTCTTTATTTAAGACCGCTTTTTTTATTCTCTCGCTGGCTTTTTCTAAATTTTTTATTTTATGTTTCATAAATAACATAGAGATATTTTATGCATAATGGTAACTTTGTAGTGGGGCAAATGAATTTTTAGATGCGGGTGGGACGTAGACTTCCTTGAAAAAGAGGATGTCCCGCAAGAAAAATTTATTTGCCGAGCGCGGCCAGACCGGGCAAAATGTCGCCGGATAAATATGCCAGCATGGCTCCGCCGCCTGTTGAAACATGGCTGAACTTGTCAATAATACCTTGCTTTTCCAAAAACTCAACTGTTTCTCCGCCGCCAACAACAGAATAAGCCTTACTTTCTATTATAGCCTGTGCTATTGCCAATGTTCCCTTTGCATATTTATCTTCTTCAAATTTTCCAAAAGGACCATTCCATAATACTGTTTTTGCCGTTGCAATTTTTTCTTCAAACAATTTTACCGACTCTTTATTAATATCCAATGAATCAAGCTGGCCGGTTGGAGTTATAATTTTTTCAGAATATTTAAACTTAATATTTTTTTCCAAAACTTCTTTGGCAATCAACCCGCTGATTATTAAGAAATCTGCCTTTTCTGACATCTTATCAATAATTTTTACCTTTGTTGAAACTTTTTTACCGCCGATTACGGCTATCAGTGGTTTTACGGGATTTTGCGAAATTTTATTTAAATTTGTTATTTCTTTTTCCAACAGGAGGCCGGCGCAATGGTTCAAAAACTTAGGAACTCCGGTCAAGGATGCATTTTTTCTATGGTCAACGCCGAAAGCTTCGTTTACATAAATGTCGCCCAAATATGAAAGTTTTTTTGCAAATTCCATATCGGCCTGCCCTGAGCCTGTCGAATGGGTTTCTTCTTTATAAAACCTAAGATTTTCAATCAACAGTATTTCTCCTTCTCTTAATTTTAAAGATAGCTCTTTGGTTTCTTCGCCTATGCAATCAGGGCTTTTTATTATATTCATATCCAAAAGTTTTTCAAGACTTTTTTGGATATTACCTAAGTTATATTTTTTTTCAGCGACACCGGTGCTCTCCGGGTCCAAATGACTCATCAAGATAATCTTCGCATTATTTTCCAATAAATATTTAATTGTAGGCAAAGCTTCTTTTATTCTAAAATCATCTAGGATATTATTGTCTTTATCAGTAGGAACATTAAAATCGCACCTTACCAAAACGCGCTTGCCTGTTACGCTAAAATCTTTAAGCGTTTTCATTAAAATAATCCTAATCTACGAATTTATCCAAATGCTACAAATATGTATTCGTGGCATTCGGATTTGATTTGTGTCATTCGGATTATAATTTTATTATAGAATATTTTTGGTAATTTTGCCATTTTCTATACCACTTCCTGCCGGTAACATTCTTCACAGTAAACTATTTCTGGCCGATTTGGTCTATACGTCGTTTCAAATTCATTGGGGCATTTTCCTGTATGATACGTACAATAAACTTTATATGGTTTATTGGGAGAATAAATTGTTACTGTGCTTTTACCACATAAATCACAATTTCTCCGATACAAAACCCTTTCATTTCGCCAGGCATAACGACGACTCTGCCTACACTCGGGGCAAAAAGTTGGCGGCGGCACTTTCATCTTTTCATAAAACACAAAATCATCGGGCTCTATAATAAACTCGTTGTGGCAATTCTGACATATTCTTTTTTCAGAATCTTTATCCATAGTCCTTTTTGTCCCGACTTTCATTAAAAAATATAAATAGGAAGTCGAGGATCCACGATTGCTTTGCAATCGGGACAATTCTGGCAAGCCTGCCCTGAACTTGTTGAATGGGTTTCTTGCATAATTTTATTCTATAAATCGCAATTTAGCGTAGCGATATAAATCGCAATTTAGCGTAGCGATATAAATCGCAATTTAGCGTAGCGATATAAATCGCAATTTAGCGTAGCG
>LBSQ01000007.1 GCA_000992015.1 Parcubacteria group bacterium GW2011_GWA2_37_10 | reverse complement strand
AAGATGCGAAATGAGTTTGTTAATCTGCGGGAGAAATCGCTACACGGAGCGTCGGCAGTTTGAACAATCATTACGCGGTTACGCGGTATGGGCTGGCGTTACACCAGGAAAGATGGTTGGGTCTGCAAACGGTGCGCCAAGAGGGTAGTTGAGCATCGGCGCAGTCGCCGAAACAGAAGCAGACGGGGAGTTGTATAAGTTCTCATTAAAGGAGGCGCGCAACATTGCGCAGGGTCTCAATGGAGACCTTTTTTGTTGAGCCTGCGCGCTGTATTTTTTTCTAAAAAATGGTAAAATTATTAAATGGGCATTTAGCTCAGCGGCAGAGCGTTCCGTTCACATCGGAAAGGTCATAGGTCCGATTCCTATAATGCCCACCATGCTTAGCGGACTCACACTATGGCGCAATTTTATAAAAAATTTTATTGGACAGAGCACTCAAAAATAAAAATGCGGCAGTACGGGCTTTCAAAACAAAAATTGTTTGGAATAATTCATCGTCCAGAGAGAAAAGAAAAAGGAATTGCGCCGGGAACAACAGCCGTAATGAAAACTAATAAAACATTTTTTAGGGCAAAACAAACAACTTTAGCTAAAGCCTGGAGTTATCCGCGGAAAGCGCCCGGGGAAATCTGGCTGATGTATAAAGATGTAAATTCTTTGCAAATGGGGCAGGTCAGGAAAATAATTTCAGCCTGGCGGTATCCCGGAATTTCAAAACCCGGCGAGGCAATTCCAATTCCAGAGGACATCCGCCAAGCGTTAATAAATGATGATGAGTTTAAATAAACTTTTATCGCTACGCTATCAGCTTGCTAGTTTTGGGTTTGGCGCTAATTGGGTGGACTTTTTGGCGGTAGCGCAATATTGGGAATTGGTGTAAAATTAATGAAGTAGATACCAATGGAATCAGCGGAACGGCAGAATATTTTTAACACGTGGTTTTTATGGCATTTTTACGAGACGCCTAAGTTTTTATTTTCAGTTTGGAAAAATTTTATAAGGTTTGGTTCAAATTATTTTTCAATACCCCTGCTTTTAAAAACATTTTTTTCCCCGTGGAGAAGGTATAGGTGGTTATATCCGAAGGGTTTTGATATCGTAGAGTTTTTTAATACTCTGGTTTCCAATACTTTCTCCCGAATTTTGGGATCAATATGCAGGGCAGTATTGATTACGTTCGGAGTTATTTTTCAGATTTTTATTTTTATAGCCGGCATTGTCGTTATTCTTTTCTGGCTGTTTATTCCGTTAATTGTAATCGCAGGGCTCTTTTTCGTTAATTATGATTTTTAACATAAAGGAAACATTGGTGTTTAGAGCAGTAAAAACAGAAAAGTTTTTTGTTTTTAGGTTCGCCGGAATTTTTTGGAAAATATTTTTTTGCCTGTTCATTTTTTCCGCTTTTTTTCTATTGCTTTCTCTGCTTGACCTTTTCTCCGGTATTTTTGCCTTGCGGATGTCAATTATCTTCCTCGCACTTTTTTTATTGTTCTGGGAATTATCATTATTTTCAAATTTAAAACTTAAATCTGACAATTTGCGGGAAATTGATGCGGAATTGTCTGATGCTGTTTTTGCTCCCGAAGGTTATAATTTCGCCGATTTTTTAAGTTTTGAGGCATGCAAAATAGTTGAAGGGGCGGTAAAGTTTTGCAGGCGAAGAAAAATTTATGAAATTAATTCAACATCGCTGTTTTATTCTGCAATAAGAAACGGAAAAGAGACCAAAACGATTTCCTACAGACTCGGGTTAAATGTAAGAAAACTTCAGGAAGACTCCCAGAATTTTTTAGAAAAAATTCAAAGGCAGGGTAATGCTGAAGAAAATTTTTCCGGTGATTTTAAAAATATAATTTTAGAAGCCGCAAAAGTTTGCGTAGAAAGGGGACGCGAGTATATTGGTGAAAAAGAAATTTTAATTGCCCTCGCCCGACATGACGAATTTTTTAAAAAGGTTTTGGTTTCAGCTGACCTAAAAGAAAAAGACATCGAAAATATAACCCTGTGGCTCGATTCTGTGGAAAATGCTATTTTACAGCATAAAAAATTCTGGACTTACGAGAATTTATCAAAAAATGGATCTTTGGGAAAAGATTGGGCATCCGGTTACACCGTAACATTGGACAGATATTCCATTGATTGGAGAAACGTTGTTTCAAGGTGGACATTTAAGGAAGTTATCGGAAATAAAAAAGAAATAGAGCAGGCGGAAATTATTTTAGCCATGGATAATTTGAGCAATGTTTTGCTGGTTGGAGATCCGGGCGTTGGAAGAAAAAGCATTGCGCAGGCAATAGCCCAAAGATGCTATTTGGGGACAAATTTGCCTGAGTTAAATAACAAAAGGGTTGTTGAACTTGATATGGTTTCTTTGCTTGCCGGAATCCAGGATTTTGAAAAATTGGAGACTATTTTGGACAAAATTTTTCAGGAAGTGTTGATTTCGGGAAACGTTATTTTGGTTATTGACGAGCTCCAAAATTTTGTATTAGAGAAATCTCCACGACCCGGGTCAATTGATATAACCGCAATTTTGTCAAAATATCTGTCTATGAAAAATTTTCAATTTGTAGGAATTACAACCTATGACGGGCTTCACCAGAAAATTGAACAAAATTCTTTTTTCCTGCAGTATTTCAGAAAAATTGAGGTCCCCGAAGTTTCAGAGCAGGAAACAATCAGGATTTTGCAAAATTTTACTTTAGAACTTGAACAAAAACACAAAATTTTAATACTGTATCCATCAATACGAGAAATAGTCAATTTGACCGGGCGTTATTTTCCAAGCGTTCCGTTTCCTAAAAAAGCGCTGGATATTTTAGACGAGGTGGTAATTTATGTTTTGGCGCAGAAGGAAAAAATAGTTTTGCCCCATCATGTTGCTAAAATTATATCTGATAAAACGGAAATACCGGTCGGTAAAATGGAATTTAAGGAAAAAGAAGTTTTGCTGAATTTGGAAAATTTAATTCACCAGAGAATAATTAATCAAGAAGAAGCCGTAAAAGAAATTTCAACTGCAATGAGAAGGGCGAGGGCGGGTTTGGCTTCAAAGAAACGTCCGATGGGAGTTTTTTTGTTTTTAGGGCCCACCGGTGTGGGAAAAACTGAAACCTCAAAAGCGTTGTCGCAAATTTACTTCGGGTCAGAAGACAAAACAATAAGGATTGATATGTCGGAGTTTCAGCAAATTTCTGATATTGCGCGTCTGATCGGAGCCGTATCTCCCTTAGAACAGCAGGGACTTTTAACAACGCCCGTTAGAGAAAATCCTTTTTCGCTGATATTATTAGATGAAATTGAAAAAGCGCACCCCAATATCTTAAATTTATTTTTACAGGTTTTTGACGAAGGATATATTACAGATGGACAGGGGAGAAAAGTTATTTTTGCAAATACAATAATTATATGCACATCAAACGCCGCCGCCGAAACTATTTTTAAGGAGGTTGAATTCGGCAGAGCGATAGAAAAACAGAATCTTTTAGACGAACTTTTTGAAAAAAGGATTTTTAAACCAGAACTTATAAATCGGTTTGATGCTACGGTAATTTTTCATCCCCTGACAAAAGAAAATCTTTTAGCGATTGCTCAATTAATGCTCGGAAGTTTAAAAAATAATCTCAAAGAAAAAGAAATTGATTTTGAGATTACAGAATCGTTAATGGAAAAGATCGTTGAACTTTCATATAAGCCGGAGTTTGGCGCAAGAGAAATGCGCAGAGTTATTCAGGACAAGGTTGAAAGTAAGGTGGCCGAGGTTATAATTTCTGATAAACTTCAAAAAGGCGATAAAATAAAAATTGATCCTGAAACTTTTGAAATAATTATTAATCCTGTTGAATAATAAGGCGATATTCACTATCGTAAACTGTTTTAGTTAGTGTGCGACAATGATGACTATCCCATAACTGCAAGTAAGGGATAAAACACCAATTTTTAGGGTTTTTAGGTTTTAATAATTGACAGGTAAAAAGTAGTTATTTTTTATACTTCCCTATGCTCTGTTGGTAATTGATTTTTTCTGTTATAATAAGATATATGGAAAATATAAAAGACAATAATTTGGAAAAATTAAAAGAATTGCACTCCGAAGAAGATGTAAAGGCTAAAATTGTTATTCCTTATTTTAAAAAATTAGGTTATAGAGATAACCAGATATTTTTGAATGTTCCAATAAAAGCTTTTTTGGGGAGACAATCAAAAACTGTGTATGCTGATTTGCTCATAAAAGAGGGACAAATTCCAATCATAATTGTAGAGGTAAAAAAGCCAGGTATCCAATTAGACGAAATACACAAAGAACAGGCGATTTCCTATGCGAGGCAATATGAAAGAATAGTGCCGATTGCAGTTGTAACCAATGGTATATCAACAAAAATATATAATGTAAAAACTAAACTACAGATACCAGAAATACCCAAAAAAGCAGAATTAATATCTTTTTTGTCGGAAATAAAAATAAGCAAAGAAGAGATAGAAGAAGCGGGTAGATTTATAATAGAGGGATATAAAAATGTTCAAGAGATTAGGGACGCACTTAATAAATGTCATGACATAATAAGAGGTAATGACGGATTAGACCCAATAAGCAGTTTTGACGAGGTTAATAAAATTATCTTTGCAAAACTCCAAGATGAAAAAAGAAAATCCAATAATTTTAACCAAAATTTTATAAAAGATGACCCTGTAAATAAAATAAACAAGCTTTTCCAAGACGCTAATAATGATTTCCCTTCTGAAAATCATATCTTTGATAAAGACGAAAAAATAAAATTAAGCGAAAAAACTATTTTTTTAATAGTGGGAATTTTAGAAAAAAGAGCATTGTCCACCACCAAAGATGATTTAATCGGATTAGCTTATGAATCTTTTTTACCTTCTATTTTTAGGGGGGAGGGATTGGGTCAATTCTTTACGCCAGATAGGATTAAAGAATTTATGTTAGAAATAGTTGATCCCCAAATAGGTAATCTTATTGTTGACCCAGCCTTTGGAAGTGGCGGATTTTTAGTTTTTTCTTATAAAAGATTATTGGCGAGTATCAAAAGTAGCAATTTTACTCATGATAAAAAAAAGCAGGAAGAAATTAAACTGTCATCTGAATATTTATATGGAGTAGAAATAAATCCACGTTTAGAAATTGCCTGTAAAACCAACATGTATTTACACGGAGATGGAAGAACTAAAATATATAGAGGAGATGGATTACTTAATCACGCTGACATAAAAGAAGGAATGTTTGACATAGTAATTACAAACCCACCTTTCGGAGCAAAAATTGACAATAAAGAAATTTTGGATAAATTTGATTTGGGAATTAATAGGAATAACCAACAATCAGAAATTTTATTTTTAGAAAGGTGTGTTAAATTAGCAAAAGAGGGTGGAAAAATAGGCATTGTTTTGCCAGAAAGTATATTAATGAATACTACTTTTAAATATGTGAGAGATTGGATTGACCAAAACACAACAATAGATGCTATTTTTAAAATGCCAAGCCACGCTTTTAAACCATCGGGAACAGCAGGAATCAAAACGAGTTTAGTTTTTATAACACATAAAAAGCCTAAATCTTTTGATTACAAAATATTTATGGGGAGAGTGGATAAAATCAGTTTTGATGCTAATAATAGACCCGATGCGGATTATTTTCCTAATGCCTCGTGGTATTATAGAGAGTTTAAGCTGAAAGGAAAAGAGAACTTCAATAACGATAATTATTATATAGTGAAAAGAAACGACGGAGAATTACTGTCAGTTAATTTCTATAAACCAAAATATTTAAGTTTATTAAGAAAGATTAAAAAATCAAAATTTATAAAATTTCAAGACATATTGAAAAAAGAGAAGTATGCTATTGTAGATGGTCCATTTGGCACTCAATTACATGTATCGGATTATAAAGAAAATGGAATCCCAGTTATTCGTGTTAAAAATATTGGTTTAAATGAATTTTTAAAATCTGATTTAATATACATATCTAAAGAAAAACACAGCGAACTACTTAGAAGTAGGATAAAAAAAGATGATATTATTATTGCAAAAACGGGAGCTACTTTTGGAAAAGCTTGTTTATTTCCTGATTATCTTCTTAAAGAGGCAAATATTACAGCGAGCTGTTGTAAAATTAGTGTTGACCCTAAAAAAGCAAATCCGTATTTTATAGCAGAATTAATTAATTCACCTTTGGTTTATAGCCAATTAGAACGATACTCTGAAAAATCTGCTCAACCAGGTTTTAACTTGATAGAATTGAAAGAAATACTTTTGCCAGATATATCATTAAAACAACAAAATAAGATAGCTGATAATATCAAAAAAAGAAAAGATCTTATTGAAAAGTTAAAATTAAAGATTAATTCTGAATCAAGTTTGGTTAAAGAAGAATTAGAAAACTTAAACTAATATTTATGAAACCTTTACCTCCTGAGAAATCGCAATTCTTTGACCTCCTAAATCGCGCTGTCCGCACAGACGACCCAACAATTCATAAAAAGGAGAGAAGCGGTGGTTATAATGAAAAGAAAACTGGTCTACATAAGACTGCAAGTGTTTCGTGGTAAGTCCCATCAATAGATCTCTTAAACTGCGAGAAAAAGCCCTCTATTGTGTTTGTATAAACATCACCCTGCATTTATCGGTATGGCGAATACCGATATATCCAAACTTCGCTCAGGCCTTGCGACTTCAATCGCAGGGCTTTTATATTGCGCGATATTTCCGCGCACCCGTGCACCTGTGCGCGGGTGTGGTTTAAAACAAAGTGGGGGAAGCGGCTGATTCAGCCGTTTTTTGGTTTGTTACTAAAATCCAATTTTACAACTGTGCATAAATAGTGGATAAAAAATCCTATTTACGACTAAATTTGGTAAAAACTTAATGGTGTTGACTGTACCCTATAAAGTGGAGTATAAATAATATGAAGTGGAAGTAAGTGGATAACTGTGGGAAAACTCAATAAACCTGTGAAATATGTTGATAGGCCAATATAAACACACAATTGATAATAAGAAGCGCTTGGCTCTTCCAGCAAAATTCAGAGGCGAGCTGGGCGACAAAGTTATAATTACAAAAGGTATTGAAAAATGCCTGGTTATTTACACGCAGAAAGAGTGGGAGGTTTTCTCTGGTAAATTAGGCAACTTGTCTCTTGCGCAGACAGAAGCCAGGTCTTTTACGAGGTCTATACTTGCCAGCGCAACGGAGGTTGTTTTAGATAAGCTGGGCAGAATACTTGTTCCTGACTATTTAAAAAATTATGGCGGTTTGAAAAAAGATGTGGTTATTTGCGGATTGTCAAATAGGTTAGAAATTTGGGATTCTGAAAAGTGGGATGTTTACAATAAAGAAGCGGAGAAGGGAATTGAAGAAATTGTTTCAAAATTAGGATCACTTGGAATTTAGATGATTCACAAACCGGTTTTAGTAAAAGAAGTTTTAGAGTATTTAAGTCCAAAGCCAAACGAAAATTTTATTGATTGCACGGTAGGCGAGGGCGGGCATGCTGAAGTTATTTTAGAAAAAACCGGGCTGAATGGGAAAGTTTTGGGAATTGATTTAGACCAGAATCAAATTAATAACTGTAAATTAAATTTAGCAAAATTTAAGGAAAGAGCGATTTTAGTAAACGATTCGTACGGTAACCTGAAAGATATTGTTGAAAAAAATAGTTTTGAACCCGTTAACGGGATACTGTTGGATCTTGGAATGTCATCCGCGCAGTTGGAATCGACCAGAGGGTTTTCTTTTCAAAAAGACCAACCGCTGGATATGAGATATAATAACATTTCCGATTTGACAGCAGAAATAATTATTAACGACTGGCAAGAAGAACAAATAAAAAAGATTTTAGAAGAATACGGAGAGGAACGTTTCGCAAAACAAGTTGCAAAAAAAATTACAGAAGAAAGAAAAAGCAAAAGAATTGAAAGTACGTTTCAGCTTACAGATATTATAAAAAAAGCGATTCCTGCAAAATTTCAAAACAACAGAATTCATTGCGCGACAAGGACGTTTCAGGCATTAAGGATTGCGGTAAACGGCGAATTAAATAATTTAGAGAAAGTTCTTCCTAAAATAGTTTCAATTTTAGAGCCTCAGGGAAGATTGGCAATAATTTCTTTTCATTCTTTGGAGGATAGGCTTGTTAAAAATTTTTTAAAAAATAAGGAAAAAGAGAGAAACATAAAAATATTAACCAAAAGCCCGATAACAGCAGATTTTGAGGAATTAAGGAAAAATTCTCGTTCTAGGTCTGCAAAATTACGCGCCGCTATAAAAAATTAAAAAATATGACAACACTAACGTTATCCTATTCATCTTGGCTCGGCATTAACTGGAAAATGGTTTGCGCGGCGGGTTTTTTGGTGGCTTGCTCATTGTTAATTATTTATGCATTTTTAATAAATGAGCTTACTGGAGGAACATACCTAATTAAAAACTATGATAAGCAAATAGATACTCTTTCACAGGAAAACAGAAACCTGGAAGTAAGTTTCGCAAAGACAGGTTTTTTGGGGTCGGTTGAGCAAAAAACTCAAGAACTAAATTTTGAGAAAACAACGTCTGTAAAATATATTAAAATTTTAGACACTTCCGTAGCTTTGGGCGCAAAATAAAACATGCTGGCATTTATAGATTAGCGCCGCGTTTAAATGAAAAATTGGCGGCTTAATATTATCTTAATCATAGTTCTTATTTTTGGAGCCGGCTGTATCGCCCGCTTATTTTATCTCCAGATATTAAACCATAAATTTTATCAAGCGCAGGCGCTTGGCCAGCAGGCAGGGTTTCAGGAAATAAATGGCTCTCGGGGCCAGATTTTTTTTGTAAATAGCCAGGAGAGCAAAGGCGGGCCTGGAACCGGAGAAACAAAAAGTTTAGCGATAGATAAAGATTCTTTCGTTATTTCCGCAATGCCAAACGAGATTGAAAATGAGGAAATTTTTGCAGAAAATTTGGCGAAGAATATCAGCGAAACAAAAGAGTCTGTGCTCGCAAAATTAGAGGGGCGAACGTCTTATACAATTATAAAAAGAGGGCTGGCTCAGGAGGATGTTGATAAAATTAAAAGTTTAAATCTAAAAGGATTATATTGGGAAAGGACGCCGGCAAGATATTATCCACAAGAAAATTTAGCGGCCCAAGTTGTGGGATTTATGGGCGGAGACGGGACAGGACAGTATGGCCTTGAAGGATATTACGACTCTGATTTAAGAGGAAAATCAGGAATTAAGGAAGAAAAAAGGGGGTTGGATTTGGTTTTTTCTCAAGACAGACATGACTCCTTAGACGGAGCCGATCTTTATTTGACAATAGATTATAATATCCAATTTGAGGCAGAATCCCTTTTGAAGGAAGTTAAAAAAAATCTTGACATCGAATCCGGGCAAATTATCGTTATAAAGCCAGATTCAGGAAGAGTTTTAGCGTTGGCAAACTACCCTTCGTTTGATCCAAACCAATATTCAAAGGAAAAAGATTTAGACATTTTTCAAAATTCAGCCCTCCAAAAACTTTTTGAGCCGGGATCTGTGATGAAGCCATTTACTATGGCGGTCGGAATAAACGAGGGGAAAATAACGTCAGATACAACTTTTACTGATTTGGGATTTGTAAAAATAGGCGTAGAAACAATTTATAATTTTGCTCGGGAAAAATATGGCAAACAGACGATGACTGGAGTTTTAGAAAAATCAATCAACACTGGAGCCGTTTTCGTTGAACAAAAAATTCCTCATATTACCTTTTTAAATTATATGGATAACCTCGGTTTTTTTAGAAAAACTGACGTTGATTTGCAGGGCGAAGTTTATTCTAAAAATGATTTGTTAAAAAACGGTCCTGATGTTGAATACGCCACAGCAGCCTTCGGGCAGGGGATTGAGATCACGCCCATGCAGCTTATAAGGGGTTTTTCTATTTTTGCTAACAAGGGTAAATTAATAAAACCTTATGTAGTGGAAAAAATTGTTCAAGATAAGAGGGAAACATATACAAAATTACCGCCGCAAGAGCAAATTGTTTCAGAAATTACCGCCTCTGAGGTCGCAACAATGATGATAAACGTTGTAGAAAAAGGATATGGCAGCGGAGCTAAAATTTCCGGCTATTATTTAGCCGGTAAAACGGGCACCGCAGAAGTTCCTCTGAAAAATGGCAAAGGATACGAACCGAACAAAACAATACAGAGCTTCATCGGTTTCGGCCCGGCGTTAAATCCAAAATTTTTAATACTTGTAAAATTAGACGACCCGAAAGTTCCCAAGTCCAGTTTATCTGCCGTCCCGGTATTTAAGAAATTGGCGCAGTATATAATAAACTACTGGCAAATTCCGCCTGATTATGATACAAATCAAAAGCAATGAGCGAAATAATTATTTTTACGGAAAAAAATAATATGCCCGGCATTAAAGAAATTTTAAAAACCTTAACCCCGGATGTTGAGGTTGATTTTATCTGGCAGGACAACATCGATAAAATAAAAAACAGGTATGCCTCAGGTGAAACTCATTTGATTTTTAATAATGATTATTTAGAATCGCGCGAAGCCTGCAAATTTCTGGAATTTAAAAAAGCGAGCTTCGGTTTTTCTGACCGGGCAGATTTTTTTGCATCAGACCAAATGAAAACTGAAGACGGAATCAGTTTTAAATTGAATTATAAGGGGAATTGTGTGCCTTTTTGGATTAAAAGTCCGTTTGATAATGAAAAAATATATAATGTTTTGGCGGCAGTTTGCGTAGCAGTAATTTCCGGATTGAATGTTGTGGAAATATCGGAACGTATAAGAATTTAAAATGTGGCGGCCCCAACCAGATTTGAACTGGTGTTACTTGCTTGAGAAGCAAATGTCCTAGACCAGGCTAGACGATGGGGCCCTCTATTTAATAATATTTTAGCATAAAAATAATTATTTGTCTAAATTTTATACACTTGCGGGCAATACGGATACACGGTAAAATAAGGGAATATCTATGTTCGACAAAGAACTATTCAAAAATTATATTTATCCCATCGCTACTTTATCAGGCAGTATTATCGGCGTGGGAATTTTTTCTTTGCCGTATGTTGCATTAAAATCCGGCATATGGGCAATGCTCGGATATTTTTTGGTTTTGACATTATTGGTGATAATTATTCATCTAGTTTTTACTGAAATAAGCCTAAAAACTCCGGATTTTAAAAGATTTCCAGGGTTTGTGGGGCACCATTTAGGAAAGGCGGCGGAGGCGGTATCTCTAGTGACAATAACCTTTGGAGCCTTCGGTGTTTTGCTCGCATATTTGATAATCGGAAGTGAATTTTTGGCAGGTATATTTCAGCCATATTTTGGCGGAAGCATATTTTTGTATGCAATTTTATATTTTACTGCCGTGAGCATTATTATAGGGCTTGGAATAAAAATAGTTTCCAGGGTTGAATTTTGGGCATTAACTTTGCTGTTTCTGTCTTTGTTATTTATTTTTGTAAAAGGATTTTCGCAAATAAAAATCGGCAATATCTTTTTGTCACCCTCTGTCGTCGATTGGAAAAATTTATTTTTGCCCTACGGGGCAATTATGTTTGCTTTATGGGGCACGAGTTTAATTCCGGAGGTGGAAGAAATGCTGGGGGATCATTCGGCTAACTCGGGACGAGGCAAAGATTCAATTAGAAACATAGTTATAATTTCTACCTTGATTCCTGCAGTTGTTTATGTTTTATTTACCGTTTTAATTTTAGGAATTACAGGAGGAAGAACAACGGAAAGCGCCTTAACCGGTCTTAAATTTTTCTTGGGGAATAGCGTTTTTTTAATTGCCCTTTTTGCCGGAGTTGTTACAACTTTTACGGCTTTTATATCGCAGGGGCTTACTTTAAAAAAAGTTTTAATATATGATATGGGAATTAAAAATAAACAGGCGTTTATTATTATCTGTCTTACTCCGTTGGTTCTTTTTTTACTTGGGCTAAAATCGTTTGTTCCCCTGCTGTCTTTTATAGGAGGAATTCTACTTGGCATAGACGGTATTTTAATTTTGTTAATGTACAAAAAAATCGGCGGTAAAAAAATAATAATTTATCCCTTGTCGTTAGTTTTTTTGCTGGGAGTAATTTATGAAATAATATATTTCATAAAATAAATGGTTTTTCAAATTATAATTTTTATTGTGTCGGTGTTTGTTCTGTCGTGGCTAAGCTCGCATTTAGTTAAAACTTTAGTTGATATAGCAAAATATCTGCATTGGCGGGAATTCATAATCGCTTTTTTTGTGATGGCTTTTGCCGCCTCTTTGCCAAACTTGTTTGTTGACCTCAACGCTGTCCTACATGGCCTTCCAGAGATAGCATTTGGAGATATCATCGGAGGAAATTTAGTTGATTTAACCTTGGTTACCGCAATAGCCGTATTTTTTACAAAAAAAATATTGCCGGCTAACAGCAGGTTGGTTCAAGGAAGCGCCCTCTTTACTATTTTAATTGCAGTATTGCCGCTATTGATGATTTTAGACGGGAATTTATCAAGAATTGACGGATTAATTTTAATTTTTGTTTTTTTCCTTTACAGTTATTGGATATTCACTAGAGAAGAAAGATTCAAAAAGTTTTATAAAAAAGACCGTGGCGGCAAATCTATAAAAGGAAAATTCGGTTTTTTTATGAATTTAGGAAAAATGATTCTTCTCTTGTCGCTTCTTTTATTTGCTTCCTTCGGGGTAATCAATTCGGCTCAATTTTTTTCAGATAAGCTCGGCATTTCCCTTTCTTTAGTCGGAATTTTAATCGTTGGATTGGGAAATTGTTTTCCGGAAACTTATTTTTCAATTGTTTCGGCAAAAAAGGGGGAGGGCTGGATGGTTTTGGGAGATTTAATGGGTTCGGTGGTTATTTGTTCCACATTGGTTTTGGGAATTGTTGCAGTAGTCGCTCCTTTTGAGATAAAAGATTTCTCGCCCTTTTTAATCGCGAGAGCGTTTACGTTAATTGCGGCCATGCTCTTTTTTATTGTAATTAAAACCGGCCAGAAAATCACCAAAAAAGAGGGGCTGTTTTTATTGTCTATTTATATGGCATTTCTCCTAACAGAGATTTTCATTAAGATCTAACGAATATAAGTTAAAAGGATGCCGATGATACAAAAAATGGATTTTTCAAAATATACTAAATTAGACCTGGCGGAAGTTTTTGATGATTTGGAAACGAGAGAGCAAGGACTCTCAGAGAAAGAAGCTGTTTTAAGGCAAAAGAAATATGGTTTAAACGAAATAAGGGCGCGAAATATTAGCGCAGTAAATATATTTATACGGCAGTTTAAATCGCCGTTTTTTTATCTTCTTTTTGCGGCTGTCATAATATCTTTTTTAATTGGAGAAAGAATAGAAAGCTTAGCCGTTTTGGCTTTTGTCATTATAAATGTCGCAATCGGATTTTTTCAGGAATTCAGGGCTGAAAAGGCGGTTTTTCTGTTAAATAAGCTCATTCCTCAAAAAGTTAAAATTGTGCGAAACGGAGCAGAGGAATTTATAGAGAAAAAGTATTTGACGCCCGGGGACATAGTTTTACTGGAGGCCGGGGACATTGTGCCAGCTGACCTGCGGGTTATAAAGGCGCATAATTTTTTAGCGGATGAATCAGTCCTGACCGGAGAGTCCGCGCCTATTTTGAAGCATTCTGAAAAATTATTAAAAGAAGAGAAAGATATTTTTAAAGCAAAAAATATTCTTTTTGCCGGGACTTCTGTTGTATCCGGCAAAGCTAAAGCCACAGTTGTGGCAACGGGAAAAGATACTTTTTTGGGCGATATTGTAAAAATAGTTTCCGGTGAAGATAAAAAAAGCGCTTATGAAAAAAATATTCTTTATTTTTGCAGATTGATTTTACGAATTGTCTCAGTAACGATTATTTTAGTTTTTTTGGCGAATATAGCCCTAAAAGGATTGAGCGATTTTATGGAGCTTTTGCTTTTTTCCGTTGCATTAATTGTAAGCATTTTGCCGGAAGCTTTGCCGGCTGTTGTTACATTTGCCTTGGCGCAAGGGAGTCTGAAAATGGCAAAGGAGCATGTTGTCGTCAAAAGATTATCCGCTATTGAGGACCTGGGAAATATTGAAATTTTATGTACCGACAAAACCGGAACTTTAACGCAAAATAAACTTTCGCTGGAAAAAATTGTTACCTCTGATAAGAAAAAATGCCTTTTATACGGAATTTTAAGTTCAGGAGAAAATTTAAAAGCAAAGAAGGTTTTAAATCCTTTTGACTCGGCAATTTTTAAACGGGCGTTCGATGAGATTTTTAGGGAATCTAAAAAATTTATTATTATTTCAGAGCGTCCGTTCAATTCATTGCGGATGAAATCCACCGGTTTGGTTGAAAGCATGTCCGCCTCGTCTAAAACCTCCCCTAACAAAGAAAGAATTTTAATTGTAAAAGGCGCGCCGGAAAATATCCTAAAAAACTGCGTAAAGTTTAATGGCAATTTTAAACCCTCCGAATTAAAGGAAGATACGGAAAAAGAGGGGTTGGATGGAAAAAGAGTTTTAGCGGTGGCTTACAAAAAATTAAACACGATAAAGCCACGTTATGCAGGGAATACCTTAAAGTTATTTCATCATCCAAAAGACGATATAAAAGAGTCGGATGAAAGAGGGTTAACTTTTTTGGGTTATTTTGTTTTTGAGGACCCGCTGAAATCCACTGCGGAAGAAGCAATAAAATTATCAAAAAAATTAGGAGTTGCTATAAAAATTATTACGGGAGATTCAAAACAGGTGGCAGGCTATGTGGCAAAAAAAACCGGTTTAATAAAAAACAGCCAGAGCGTTATTTCCGGAGAACAGCTTAAAAAATTATCTGCGGAAGATTTTGAGGATGCCTGCGGAAGAGAGCTGGTTTTTGCAAGAATTTCTCCGGAATTAAAACATAAAATAATAAAAACTCTGCAAAAAAAATATGCCGTCGGATTTATGGGTGAGGGCATCAATGACGCGCCGGCCCTAAAAACAGCTAACGTGGGCATTGCTGTGCTGGAGGCATCAGACATCGCCAGAGAGGCATCGGATGTTGTTCTTCTACGTAAAGATTTGCGGGTCATTGTTAACGGCATTAAGGACGGTCGAGCCATTTTTTCTAATATCAACAAGTATATAAAATGCGCGCTGGCAAGCAATTTCGGAAATTTTTATTCAATTGCCGCCATCTCTTTATTTATAAATTTTTTACCGATGTTGCCCGTACAAATTTTACTGGGAAATCTTTTATCAGATTTGCCGCTAATTTTTGTTGCAACAGATTCAATTGATATAGAGGAATTAAAAAAGCCGAAAATGTGCCAACTGCATAATGTTTTGCCGTTAATAATTTCATTGGCCCTGGTTAGCACGGTTTTTGATTTTATATTTTTTGCAATTTTTTTCAGGCAGGCGCCTGCAGTAATTCAAACATTGTGGTTTATTGAAAGTATTTTGACTGAAATTTTATTGATATTCATAATCAGGACTCGCGGCAAATTTTGGAAAGCAATAAGGCCAAGTTTTTGGCTGTTTTTCTTTACTATAATAGACGGAATATTTATTGTGGCCCTGCCATTTTTGAATTTTGGGCAAAACTGGTTCCATTTTGTCACTCCGCCAATTATGCCTTTGTTGATAGTGTTTTTCCTTATCGGATGCTATTTTGCAACAAGCGAAATTGTAAAACTAATCTATTTTCATTATTGGTGTCCAAAAGATTCTGTGGTATGCTAAATAAAAAGTATGATAGATAAAAAACAAAATGGCCAATTTTTTACTAAAAATTCAGATTATATACTGAATAGTTTTTCTCAATTTATAAAAAATAAAACAGCGGTCGATCCATTTGCAGGAAATAAGGATTTGATAGAATGGGCTAAAAGGAACGGAGTTGAAAAAATAATTGGATATGATGTAGATCCAAAATATATAGATAATAAGGCGGTTTTTTATAACGACAGTATAATAAATTCTAAAAAATACAAATTTATAATTACTAATCCTCCATATCTGCATAAAAATAAAGCTTACAAAGAAATAAAAGAAAAATATTTTTCTGGAAAAAACGTTATTTTTGAAGATTTATATCAAGCATCGATTTTTTCAATTTTAAACTGCGAGGAGGGAATTATTGTAGTGCCGTTAAATTTTCTTTGTGCGGAGAACTCACATAGAATAAGGAGTTTATTTTTTGATAAGTTTGAGATTATAAAATTGAATATTTTTTCTGAGCAAGTTTTTGATGATACGACCTACAATGTGATTTCATTCTATTTTAAAAAAAAGGAAAAGCCGGCGAGCATCAATAAAATATCGGCAACCATATTTCCTGGTCGGGAAAATATAGATTTGATATTAGAGGAAAGATTTAATTGGCAGTTTGGCGGAGATTTTGTTAATAGGGTTGCTAAAACTAGAAATCAATTAGGCATATATCGTTTAACCGAAAATTATCTTGAATCGGGTGAATATAAAATAGAAATGGCCCTGCAAAATATCAAGGATAAGATAAACTATCCAGTGAGTAAAACATTTAAAGAGAAAATGGAAAAAAATATTATATTTCTAAGGGCCATAGATAGTAAAAATGGAAAAAAAATTCAGCTTGAAGATATAAGAAATTATGATATTGTGGGATTGGTAGGTAAAAATACATCTCGTAATATGGCTCATCTTATTTTTGAAAAAGAGTTGCCCGTAAGCGAACAAGTAGAGCTTATGAATGAGTTTAACCGACAACTCAATAGGGAAAGAAATAAGTATTTTTCTTTTTTTCTAACTAATTTTAGGGATAACAATAGGAAAAGAATATCTTTTGATATGGCATATAAATTTTTAAATTATATTTATAATGAAAAAATCGCAAGACAATCTGTTTTACTTTGATGTTTCTAAAAATAATCCAGAAAAGATTCTGGATAAGTTTTATGTATTTGATGAAAAGAATCTGCATCTCGGAGAGTATATTTCAAATACAAAAGATGTAAAAAATATTTTGATAACTATCAGAACTTTGCAAACAAAAAATGAAAATGAGGAGGTTGTAGATAAATATTTTCTAGAACTTTCGCGAATAATGAACAAGTTTTCTAATTGTTCGGAATTTGCCTGTTTCATAAATGCCTGCGACAGTTTTTTGGATTATGCTAAAAATGACATTGCTTTGCTTAAAAAAATAACAAATCTTTATTTTGAAAAAAGAGTTTTAAATGAAACGGTTCCAGAAGAATGGATTCAGGCTATTATTGATTCGAACGCTCCGGCAAAAAAAGGGAAATGCGGAGAAAATAAGCTTTTATGGATTTTAGGTAAGAGTGGTTTTGCTGAAGTATTCGGTTGGGAAGATTTTTTGAAGAAGCAAAAATGTGTTGCAAAATTTTCTAGCATTTTCAGCATAAAGGATGTTAGAAAGCGATTGGGGATCAAGTTGGCAACAAAAAAACAGGATAAAAAGTTGGACCTAATTATTAAGTTTGAGAATAGAATATATATATGCGAAGCTAAGCATTTAAATACAGGTGGCGGCGGGCAGGACAAACAAATTTCTGAACTCATTGAGATAGTAAGCCTAAAAGAGAAAAATAAAAATATTTCCTACATATCTTTCCTTGACGGGGTTTATTCTAATATTATTATAGGCGGTGCTGACGGAGGAGGAAAACTTATAAAGCAAAGGCAGGAAATTAAAAAATATTTGAAAAAAAATTTAAGCAACTTTTGGGTGAATACGGCAGGGTTCGTTGCTTTATTTGAAAATAAATAATTATGGATTTAACAACAGTACTTTTAATTATAATTGCAGCCGGGGTTGTGGTTGCTATTTTCCTTCAATTAAGAGGGAAAGAAGAGCCGGAAAAGAAAGACGATGGTTCGTTTTTGCTTTTGCAACAGCAGATGAACCAGATTTCGCAGGCAGTTGATTTAAAGTTATCTGAGGCAAATAAAAACGCGCAAGATCAATTTAAGCATTCTGCTTACATTGTAAAAAATGTTACTGAAAAATTGACACAGCTGGACGAAACAAACAGGCAGGTCGTGGGGTTTGCCGACCAACTAAAAAGCCTACAGGATATTTTAAAAAATCCAAAACAGCGGGGGATTCTTGGCGAATATTATTTGGAAACTGTTTTAAAAAATGTTTTGCCGCCAGGCTCTTTTCAGATGCAGTACAGTTTTTCAAACGGTGAAATAGTTGACGCGGTTGTTTTTGTTGATAAAAGGATAATTCCGGTTGACTCAAAATTTTCTTTGGAAAATTATAATAGAATGCTGCAGACAAACGACACGGCAGAAAAAAAGAGGCTTGAAACAGCATTTGTTAATGACTTAAAATTGAGAATTGACGAGACCTCAAAATATGTAAGGCCGGAAGAAAAGACAATGGATTTTGCATTTATGTTTATTCCTTCTGAGGCCGTTTATTACGACTTGCTGATAAATAAGGTTGGGGTTGTTGCCGAGGACACAAATAATTTAATTTATTATGCCGGAAAGAAAAAAGTTATTGTTGTTTCACCAACCTCGTTTTTAGCATATTTGCAAACGGTTTTGCAGGGATTAAGAAACCAGAAAATTTCTGAACAGGCC
>LBSQ01000006.1 GCA_000992015.1 Parcubacteria group bacterium GW2011_GWA2_37_10 | reverse complement strand
TTGAGCCAACTTCCGAGTGCACAACTCTGCAACCCACGATCTAATAGTACTCACGGCTACGCCTCCTTCACAAAAAGAACAATTTACGTTTCTTAGGCACGCAAAAAACCTAATTTTAGACTACACTTATTCTTTGCAACAGTCAATTACATATTTTACCATGTCTCCCAATTTACTCAGAAGTTTTTTTTTAGAGTTGTCTTTTTTATCTATTTGATTATCATCTATCTTTTTAACCTCTCCTAAATTAACTAATTTTAAATTGATTCCCCAAAACATAGAGTAGAGTTCGTAAGATTTTTTAAATAAATCCTCGGCATCCTGCTTTTTGCCCTGACCTTGGGCTTTTGTTCCAACTTCCATCAAACGCATTGATGCGGCAAGCAAATGTTTTGAAATGCACCATTGTTCTGAGCCGGGTTCCACGTCTTTTACTAATTTTTTTAATAATTCTCCGCGCATTTTTCGCGCTGTCTGCAACAAATCAAAATATCCAGATTTCCCGGTTTTAGATCCTGAAAAGAAAAAATGCTCTTCAATGGAAATTAAGTTCATTATGGCAATAGACAAATCCTCGTCAGAAGATAAATCAAGCTCGTTTCGTTTGCTGTTTTGAACTTTTTTTATAAAATTATTTATATTGTCTTCCATAATTTTTAATTTTTAACGTAGCGATATAAAATCGTCTATTTTTTGATTGTCTAAATCATTCTCCATAGAATTAAACTTATTATTAGTAAAATAGAAACCGGCAAAACCACCTTTTGATACTGAAAAAATGATTTTCCGTTATTTTTTGTTTTCAAAAAATTATGAAACCAAATGCTCAAAATAAAAATAACGGTTCCCGCAATGGAACCGAATAATATCTTGTCAATTCCAAAAATTCTGTTCTGAGGATGCCCCGCTATACCAACATAATAAAGCGGAACAAGAGTTAAAAGATAATATGCGGCAGGAATAACAACCTTCTGAAATTTGAATTCCCAGCCTTTTTTATTCAGCCAAATTATTGTCCACCAACTCACAGAAACAAGCAGAGCGCCAATCCATAAACTTGATATTATGTCATCTACGTTAAGCCACCGTGAAAAACCCAACCCAGTGCCCACAGCCACAATGCAAACAGGGCAAACAGCGCTGGCCGTTTTTGCGACAATTATACCAGCGGAAATAATTATACTCAACAAAAAATATTTTTGCTTCATACTTTTAAAATTTTAAATTTAAATTTGAAATTATTTCACCTTATCCTGGAAAAATTTGACACCTTTTTATTTATTTTTTACAGTCGGGTGCGAGATTATTTCTTATAATTTTATTTGATAAAACAATTCTGTTATTTTATTCCGGCCTGTGTTTTAAAAAAGTTTATAGTATCTTGGTCTCCCACAATGCAAGTCTTGCCGTCCCATAAAAATGGGACTCCCACTTGGTCCGTAGCCAAACCGCAAGCCTTTGCCCTTTCTAACAATATCTTGCCGTTATCCCGATTATTAAAAACCTCCAGCCTTGTAAATTTAATTTTTGATTCAACATTGTTTGCCTTAATAAAATCGTCTACTATTTTACAGTGGGGGCATCCGTCGCCATAGAATAAAATTATGCCGTTGACATCTACTTTGGGCTTGCTGAAATCAGCCCACATTTGAGACAAAAATCCATTGTTGTAACCAAAAATCAACACGCCTCCTAAAATTATTAAAACTGCGGCTATAATAATTGATAATAAATTTTTATTCATATATTTATTAAATCACAAAAAAATATTTGATTCAACACCTAAAAAAACTTGACAATAAAAATTAAAGGAATAAAGTGAATAAAAGATTTACCGTGTTGGTAAGTCTGGAAAAAACATGACAGCATTTTGACAAGGGAGTGTGTGCAATGTCTATTCGGTCAACAGAACCAGTCGTCTCAGAAGCAGAAACGAAATTGCGAGAGGTGGAGATTGACCTCCGGACGGTGCTTCTGTATCTGGTTTTCAAAGGCGGAAGTTTCGGTGTGATGAAAAAAGAAGTTCCGGGAAAGCTTAAGTATTATGGATATAATGAGAAAGAAGAGATAATCGTATCACACGAGGAAATCGATGCCGCGATTGAAGAGTTGAAGAAAGACGGGCTCGTTATCGAGGTGAGGAAACAGTCAGGAACCTGTAAGATAATGGACACATTCTTGTCGCTCGCCGAGGGCGTTGCGCTTGTCGCCAAACCAGCGGCGTAACAAGACCGTTCGGTCTGCTACGCGATAGGATCCGAGAGAAGTTCTCTCGGACTTTTTTTATTTTCTTTTATCTTTGAATTACGAAATGTAGGAAATCAAAGAAATCATCAAAACTCAACTTAAACAAAAAAAAGGCTTTTTATACAAAAGACCGTCTATAGTATAAATTGTGTTTAGACCTTTGCTGATTTCATTATACTATTTTGCATTTCGTAATTCAAAGTTATTAAGTTCTTTTAATATCTTTTTTAAATTTAATCCATACATTCTGCAGACTTCTCCAATTTTTAATTTTTCTATTTCAAATTTTGCCATTGGGCAAGAAACGCACGGCACTCCGTGCTTTGCCAAGATCTCTTCTGCCCCATTTTTCTCCATTATTTTTTCTAATGTTGTTTTATCTGTTATTTTCATAAAATTTTAAAGCAAAACCGTGTGCATAGCAACTGACAAATCCATTTTAGCATATTATTTATTTAAAAATATAGATATTATAACATATACAATTATATGTCAATAGTTCCTCCGCCTATGAGTTCTTCGCCTAAATAAAATACGGCGGATTGGCCGGGGGTGAGGGCGCGGTCTGGGTTTTTAAAAATCAACAAGCCGTTTTTATGGAGCTCGGCTTTTTTAAGCGCAACTCTATACCTTGCCCGCGCATCAACCAACGTCGGAAAAAATTTTGGCTTGTTTATCCAGTTTATATTTTTAACTTTAGCCTTTTTAGAATACAAATCTTTTTCCCTGCCAACATAAATTATATTTTTTTTAATATCTTTTTTTACCACAAAATACGGCCCTTTGCCATTTTTAATGTCTAAACCGCGCCTCTGCCCTATTGTGTAGTAAAACGCGCCATCATGTTCTCCTAAAACTTTTGCAACTTTATTATAATTTTGTTTACCCCGTAGTGAGTTTTGCTCTACTATGGGGCCCTTTCTGGATTTTATATAATTTTTTAAAAAACTTTTCATGCTAAATTTTCCAATAAAACAAACTCCCTGACTATCTTTTTTTTCAGCATTTTCTAAACCAAATTTTTTGGCCAATTTTCGCACTTCTGACTTTTCCAAATTTCCCACCGGAAAAATAATTTTGGCCAGCTGGCTCTTTTTAATTTCATACAAAAAATAAGTCTGGTCCTTATTTTTATCTTTTGCTTTCAGCAATTTATAATCATATTTTCCATTTTTCAGTGTGGTCAAATTTCTACGATCGTAGAAATTTGACCACACTGGATTTTCAATTTGCGTTCTCCCGCTAATGCGGGCGTAGTGGCCTGTTGCCACAAAATCTGCTCCCTGTTTTATTGCCTTATCAAAAAACAATCCAAATTTTATAATTTTGTTGCACATTACATCTGGGTTTGGAGTTATGCCTTTTTTATAAGAATCAATCATGTATTTTCCCACCTGTTTTTCATACTCTTTAGAAAAATCCCAAGTTAAAAAAGGAATTCCAAGTTTTGCGCAAACGCGCATAGCATCTTGGCGGTCTTGCTTCCATAAACACTCTTTTCCCAAAACATTTGGCGCCCACTGACGCATATAAACTCCAATGCAATCAAAACCAGCTTCTTTTAAAAGCGCCGCAGAAACCGAACTGTCTACCCCGCCAGACATTGCCACAAAAACTCTTTTACTTATTCCACTTTTCATAACGTTTTTCAATTATATCTTTTGATTTTTTTATTGCCTCGTGCCTTTTTTGCAGACCAGCGGGAATTTTCTTTCCGATTTTAGAGAAATAATCATAAATTGCTTCCACTAGAGCATCTACGGCCAAAACAGAGCAATGATATTTTATTTTAGGCAATCCCCCCAGCGATTCAATTACGTTATCTTTTGTAACCTCCAGCGCCTCTTTTATTGTTTTTCCTTTTACTAAGTCTGTAATAATTGAACTTGTTGAAATTGCGGCCACGCATCCAAAAGTTTCAAATTTTATGTCTTTAATCAAATCCTCGCCTTTCTTATTTTTGGCAACTTTAATATAAAGCCACATAACATCTCCGCAAACGATGTTACCCACTTTCCCGATGCCATCGGCATTTTTAATTTTTCCGTAATTGTGCGGATTTCTAAAAGTTTCTAAAACTTTTTTTGTGTATAGCGCGCCGCAAGTATTTTGCTTCATTATTTTAAAATTTCTGCAATTTTTAATTTTTAAAAGGCGATATTTCTCTAATTTTTCCGACCACTTTTGGCAAAACATTCAGAAGATAATTTATATCCTTTTCTGTCGTCCATCTGCCTAAAGTAATCCGCAGAGATCCGTGCGCCTCTTCGTGTCTCAATCCCGTTGCCAGCAAAACATGGCTTGGCTCTAATGTCGCAGACGAACATGCAGATCCCGTTGAACAGGCAACGCCATGCAGATCCAAATGAATGACAAGCGATTCGCCCTCAACAAAATCAAATCTTACGTTTACATTATTGGGCAAACGATTTTTTGGATGCCCGTTTAGACGGCTTCCTTTTATTTTCAAAATTTCTTTTATCAGTTTATCTCTTAGTCTTATCAATCTTTGGTTCTCTGATTTAGCTCCTTTTTTATAAATCTCACATGCTTTGGCAAACCCGACAATCGCCGCAACGTTTACAGTTGAAGACCTTAATCCGTTTTCCTGGCCGCCTCCGTGCAACAAGGGTACAAGTTTTATGCCCTCTCTTACATACAACAACCCGACGCCTTTTGGCCCGTAAATTTTATGCGAACTGGCGGTCAATAAATCAATATTCATTTTTTTAACATCTATTAGGATTTTTCCAAAAGACTGCGAAGCATCTGTGTGAAAGCATACCTTTTTCTGGCGGCAAATTTTTCCGATTTCTGAAATATTTTGTATTGTGCCGATTTCATTTGAACCGTGAATAATAGAAACAAGGATTGTTTCAGGCCTAATTTCCCGCTCAATATCTTTTGGGTTAACCGTGCCGTATTTATCCACCGGAATTTTGGTTACTTCAAAACCTCTCGAAAGCCATTTAGCCGCCTCAACAACGCAATGATGTTCAATTGAAGAAATTATAATATGCCCGGCATAATGGCTTTTAGGCATAGACGTTCGGCTGAGCTCAGTCGAAGCCTTAAAAGCTGACCCTTTTAAAGCAAGGTTGTTGCTTTCTGTAGCAGAACTTGTAAAAATTATTTCATTGGCTTTTGCTCCGATTAAATCCGCAACGGTTTCCCGGCTCTGTTCTAAAGCCAGTTTGGCATCTTGACCAAAACTGTGCAGAGACATTGTGTTTCCAAACTTTTTTGAAAAAAAGGGCAGCATTGCTTTTTCAACGCGCGGGTCAACCGGAGTGGTAGCTGCATAATCAAAATAAATTTTCTTCATATATTATTTAATAAGATTTTCTAACGTAATTGATTTTAATGTATTGTTTAAAACTGAATTAACTTTTGTCCAGACATTTTTCGTCAGACATTTAGTTTTTCTGCCGCAAAAAGTACAATCGACTGTTTTTTTATTATCTTCAAGAACAGAAACTATATCGTTTGCATTAATTTTTTTAGGCGATTTTGAAAGGATATATCCGCCCGAAACTCCTTTTTTACCGTTAACAAGTTTTGCTTTTTCTAGCCGAGAAATTATCTTTTCTAAAAACTCAAAAGGAATCCCCTCTTTCTCCGAGATTAATTTTACAGAGCTGATTTCCTTTTGCTTATACCCCTTAGCGAGAAAAACCATCGCCCTCAATCCATATTGCGCTCTTTTAGATATTTTTATCATTTTAAATTAAAACAGACTAATTTAGTCCATTATACCAAAATAAAAACTCGCGTCAATAGTCGCGCAACAAAAAAGCAGCTTGGTTCAACTGCCGTGTTATCTTTTTATTTTATCCGACGAATAAACCGCAGAAACATTTTCCGTCTTTTGCAACCTCGTTTTTGTGGTAAATACAGGGGCAGATTATTTTTTCATCGTCTGCTTCGTTTCCCGTTACCCTCCTGCATGGACAATATATTTTACCGTATTTTTTTTCGTTTCTCAGCAAACCGACCATTATTCTGTCAACAATTTTTTGGTCAGGATTTAATTTAAAACCACAAGTTTTTGCATGTTTTGCAGAATCTTTAATTAGTTTTTCTGTTTTCCCTTCGCTGTTGCTCGGGGTAAGTGTTCGCTCTGCTCCCTTATCTTTTTGATTATCCATTGTTTTTTAAATTAATTTTTTCAGCCAATCTTTAATGTCTGTCTCTGACCTTAAACCTACAAAACCACTGATAATCTTTCCGTTTTTAAAAAGATTTACAGTTGGAATTCTGTCTACGCCGAATTTTTGGGCAGTTAAAGGGATATCATCAAGGTTCGCCTTTAGCAAAATAATTTTATCTTTTAGTTCCTCTGTCACTTTTTCCAAAATTGGAGCTAACATAGCGCACGGTTCGCACCAGACGGCAAAAAAATCAACCAGAACCGGTTTTTCCTGTTTTTTTATTTCAGCCTCAAAATTTTTATCAGTCAAATTTATATCCATTTTGTTTTTGTTTTTTTATTAAAAATCATAAATTGTAACAATGTTTAATAATTTCATATCCCGCGGCTCCAAAAGCCACAGATACGTTTAATGATTCTTTTTTTCCATACATAGGTAGATAAATAATTTTATCTGTCTTTGACAATATATTTTTGGAAATTCCTTTTACTTCGTTTCCGATTATTAAAGCCAAAGGAAATTTTGGCCTGAATTTTCTATAATCAATTGCGCCTTCTGATTGTTCCAAAGCGATTATATTTATTTTATCTTTCTTTAATCTGTCAATCAACCTCCCGGTTTGTTTGCAGTATTCAAAAGGAATTGTTTTTTCTGCGCCCAGCGCAGTTTTTGAAATTTTATGATGCGGCGGCTGTCCGGAAATCCCGCATAAAAATATTTTTGAAACGCCCAAACCGTCAGCAGTCCTAAAAATAGACCCGATGTTTTCCAAACTTCTTATATTGTCGCAAATAACATAAAAATCCTTTTTCATATGTTTCATATGCTTATTTATTATTTTACCATTCTATCTTGTATTAACGATCGTCAATACAAAACAGAATGGCGTTATTAATATAATTTAAAATATTTCTTTAAATTACCATCGTTATATATCTGTTCGGCTGTTACAATATTTACAAACGGATTTATTTTAAAAACCTCGCAAACAAGCTGAATTTCTTTTTCACAAGGATACGGGCAAACCCACACGCTTTTCTGAAGTTGGAAAAAACCCATTTTTTGCAATTTCCATCTCATCGCATTTCTTGCCTGCCTTCCCTTTCTTTCCGGAATATCAAAAATAACAATTCTCCATTTTTTATCCCAAATTTTTTGCTTTTCTATTTGCATATTGTCAAACAAAATTTCCTTTACCACTTTTTTTCCTCTTTCTGCCAATTCTACTGTAAATTTTCCTTCTTTCTCTTTAATTATTATAATTTTATTTTTATTCAAGCCAGACAATGATTGCGCCAAAACTTTTTCCTTAAAGTCTTTATATTTTTTATCATACTTTTTTTGCCTAACAATTGCTCTTGTTACGTTAATCAAAAAAAACGGCGAGGTTGCGGCAACCGCAAAACCGCCCGCTATCGCCAACATTAGTAAAACATCTTTTGTAATCTCTCCGTATCTTATTTTCATAATTTCTCTATTTTACAATTTAATTTTATTCTAGCCATACTGCCCTGTCAAGACGATCGCCAATACAAGACGTGGTATCAAAAAACGATATTTTATAAAACAAAACCGGCGGTTATCCGCCGGTTATAGATTTACGAAACTACTCGCTGAATCTGCGGCCTACTTCCTCCCAATTTACAACGTTCCACCAACTTTCTATAAATTTTGCCCTGTCGTTTTTGTAATCTAAATAATAGCCGTGCTCCCAAACGTCCAAACATAACAAAATTTTTTGCTCGGGATAAAAATTAACGTTATGCTTTTCAATTTGTATTATCGCTAAACTTCCGTTATCTCCGTGCTCTTTATGATATGCCAATACTGCCCAGCCCGACCCCTCAACCGATTTTGCTGTTTCTGAAAATTCTGTTTTGAATCTTTCTAAACTGCCAAAATTATTTTCAATTGCTTTTATAATTTCTCCTTGCGGCTTATTTTTGCCAGAATTTGTCGGCGCCATAATCTTCCAAAATATTTCGTGTAAAATATGTCCCGCTACATTAAAAGATAACGATTTTGAAACAGACTTATAATCTATTTCTGTATTCTTGTCCTGAGCCCCTGAGGATTCTCTCGCATTCCATATTCTTTCCAATAAAGCATTGGCGGCATTAACATATCCTTGGTGGTGTTTTGTGTGGTGCAAGGTCAAAACTTCCTCGGATATATAGGGCTCTAAATCCTTATAGCCATACGGCAAGTTTGGTAATTTATATGAATTTTTTTCCATTTATTTTTATTGTTTTTTAATGTTTATTCATCGTTTTCAGCGGTTTTATGCTCGCATCCTTTGCCACTGCATCCGCCGACTATGTTTTCGTTTTCCATTTTTTTGTATCCGGACATTTGCAAAATGCCGGAATTGTTGAAGTATTATTTTTTTTATATAACTGTCAAATGGTTAACAATCGCATTCATACTCTTTTCTCTCCTTAAATTCCTGCTTCTTGCCTTTGTGCCACTGTTGTACCGGCCTTATATATCCTACAACTCTTGAATAAACTTCGCATGGGTTAAAATTAGTCAGCGCTTTATTTTTCGCAAAGCATTCATTGCATTTGAACACGTTGACTTTTTCTCCTCCGTTGTCATAAGCAAGATATACCCCGTTTTCAAGCTCTTCTCTATCGGTAATTATTTCTTCTCCGCAATCGTGGCATAAATAATTATTTTCTTGACCAATTTCCTTTTTTACAAAATTTACAGGTTCCATAAAAATTAATTTTATAATGTTTAATTGCTCCGACCTTTGTCCTTCGATTCCTCAGGATTCCGCAGTTTATGCATTCGTTGACAACATCAAAAACCATTCCACAGTCATCGCAAATAAAATGCGCGTGGTCTGATATATCTGCGTCAAAAAGCCCGGAATTTTTTGTATCTATCTCCTGAATTTCTCCTTTTTCCTTATACCCGTTTAAAATTCTATAAACAGTCGCTTGGCTTATGCGGGGAAGTTTTTTTCTGACCTCCCTGCAAATTATATCGGCTGACGGATGATTTTTTACGCCCCTCAAATACTCCAGCACAAGCTCTTTTTGCGAGGTCATTCTTTCTTTTTTGATAATTTCTTGCATATTGCGGAATAACCATTAATAATAATTAATCCTTATTGCATTTTATTCCCATCAACAAACCGTGTCAACCCCGCGCATTGTGGATAACTTCTATAAATAAAATTGCCAGTTGTCTCTGGCAATTTCAAAAAATCTATTTTAATTTTTATTTTTATGCCTGCTTCTCTGTTCTTTTTTCTGCCGGACTTTATTGTTTTAATCGCATCATTCCACGCCAAACCCGCAACCAGACCCAACGCCGCAACAATATAGCCTATTGTTTTTTTTCTCACTTCCTCTCTTATCCTCATCTGTTCCGCCTTTATTTTTTTAAAATTGTTTTTTATTGTATCGCTCATGGTTCTGCTTTTTTAATTTTACACAATCTGAAAACCTAATTGTAAACTCTTTTTAATATTATCTTGTTGAGAGAATAATCCCATTTTCATTTCTTTTTCAATTTCTTTCAATCTTTTTTCTGCAATTTTTACATATCTTTCATTTGAATCTATACCAATATATCTTTTCCCTAATTTTTTTGCGGCTACTGCCGTTGTGCCACTGCCCACAAAAGGATCTAAAATTATAGCGTCATCTGAAAAAGCAGATAATTTTATTAAATATTCACATACGGCTAACGGTTTGACGGTTTTATGGTCATTGTAATCTCCCTTCTCTTTTTTAGTTGGCTTTGGTAAAAGAAATGCTTTATCAATGAGACCGTTTATGCTGTCAATTGTAAAAACGTTCGCCGGAAACATATTATCGCCAATTTTTATATTTGTATTTAATAAACCAACATCGTGCTTTAAAATATTATTTAAATAAGTTTGCTCTGTTGGTTTCTGTGCCATTGAAATCGGCTCAAAACAAGATTTAATTTGAGGAGTTTTCCATCCTTCTAATTTTTCCTTAATTTGTTTTTTTGTTTTCTCGTCAGTATCAATTTTTTCTATAAAATGATCCAAGCCCATTGCTTTAGCCTGATTTTGAGTGTAAAGCCACATAAAGGCATCCCTTATTTCAAATCCAGCATCATCTATTGCAGATGCCATTCTGTGGTATAAACGTGGACTTGAAAAAGAAAAGAAAAATCCGCCCGGCTTTAATACTCTGAAAATCTCTTTTGACACCTCCAAATACCACGTATAAAATCTCTTTCCCTGTTCCCTATCAAACTTCATTCCAGCTGGCAAAGATTTTATTGTATATTGATTATTTTTTTTTGACACTGTTTCATAATTCCAATTATTATCGAGTTTATCTAAAAAATAAGGCGGGTCAGTAAGAACGACATCCACTAAATTATCATCAATTTTTGATAACACTTCTATGGAATCTCCGGTAATTATTTTATTTATAAAATTCTTATTTTTCATTTTTTAATTTATTAGGATTTGTTCCATTAAATTCTCCATAAAGTATTCTGTATATTTTTGTTCTTACGTCTTTATCAAAATTTCGAACAAAAGAGCCGTCTGCTAATTTTATTACTCTACCTTTTTCATCGTAAACCCACCTATTTCTATCTGCTCTGTTGCATTTTTGGCATTGAGGAATTATATTTCCGGGCTTCAATGGTTTATTGGGGTCTTTATGCGATTTTTGAAGTTTAGTTTTTGTGCCAGACCAATGGAAATGCGGTTCGCCTTCGCGGGAGCCACAAGTAACGCACCTATAACCATATTGTTCTTTTAATTTTTTCCAATCGCCAGTATCAACAATTCTATGCCCCTTTTTAAAATCTGGATATGGCTGTTCTAACGTATAAAGTTTATAAGAACCCCTATTTACTTTTTCTACTATATTATCTCTACCACCTGCCACAATCCACCAACCATCTTGAGCGCCCAAATGTCTCGCTTGCTGAACATCATTAACTTCTGGATAAAAATTTCTTATAAAACTTGTAAGTTCTGTTTTTGAAACTATCTTTGTTTTTGGATATCCAAAAGATAAATATACGAGCACCAAAGCATTCATAGTAAATTTTTTATCTCCACTATAAAGTTTCGGCAACCTGACGCCAAACTTTTTTAAAAACTTACCATGATATTTTGTTATCAAATTATATTGTTTTTTTATTACCTCTTCAGATGGTATTATAATTTTTTCCATATATTTTCTTTATTAAATCATTTTTTGCACAGCAAAACAATAACTTGCTAAATTTCGCCTTTTTTGATGCGGGCTCGGATGTCTTCAATAAAAGTGTTAAAATACCAGAGGTTATGGAAAGTCAAAAGTTTCATTCCGGTTATTTCCCCTGCTTTTAATAAATGACAAATATAATTTTTTTTATAGTTTTGGCAAACATAACAGACGCAGTTTATGTCTAACGGCTCTCTGTTTTTTAAAAAATTTACTTTATTTAAATCTAATCTTCCCCTTGATGTAAAAGCGATTCCCCTTCTTGCATAATGGGTCGGAACCGTGCAGTCAAACAAATCAATGCCGGATTTGATAATATCTTTTATGTTTTCCAAATATCCTACTCCGAGCATATGGCGCGGTTTTTTTTCGTTAAGTTCTGGAATAACCCAATCTAAAACCCTGTTTGTTCCGCCCTTGTCTCTCCAAAGGTCGCCGCCGATTCCGAATCCATTAAAGTCTAGAGAGTTTATAAACTTTGCGCTTTCCCGCCGCAAGTCCTTGAATTCCGAACCTTGGACTATGCCAAAAATCGCCTGCTTCGAACTTTTAAATTTCAAACTTTTTTTAGCCCAATCATGGGTCTTTTCCAAAGATTTTTTCACATAATTGTAATCTGCCAATGGCGGGGTACATTCGTCAAAAGCAAAAATAATATCAGCTCCCAGCTTTTCCTGAATCTTCATTGATTCTTTCGGCCCAATAAATAATTCGTCGCCATTGAGGGGCGAGCGGAAAAAAACTCCGTCCCTTGTGATTTTCACTGATTTTGGCTGGCTTGATTCAGCAATGGTTTTTTTGTTTTCCATGCCCTTGCCCAAAAATTTTGTAACGCCAAAATCTTTGCCAAAACCTAAACTAAAAACCTGAAATCCGCCGGAATCGGTCATTAATGGTTTTTTCCAATTCATAAACTTGTGCAATTTTCCGGATTTTTCTACAATTTTTTCTCCCGGCCTTAGGCGCAAATGGAAAGTATTTGCAATTAAAATCTGAGACTTTGTTTGAACCGCTTCTTCTGATGTTAAGGTTTTAATAACCGCCTGAGTTGCAACAGGAACCAAACACGGAGTCTCAACCACTCCGTGCTCTGTTTCTAAAAACCCCAACCGCGCTCTGCTGATTTTTGACTTTTTTAATATCTTAAAATTCATATTTTAATATTACATTTATTAAATATAATGGAAAGACTTGACACGAGTGGATAAAAGGAGTATAGTAAATATAAACTAATAAGTCGAGATCTTAGTAATAAGAATAAAACGACTATATTAGAAAGGTCGTTTTATTTATTTATCACCATAAACGAAAACTATAATGCGAGTTTCAAAAAATTAGTATCCGAAACCGCAAATTAGTAAATTCGTACAACGGTTTCGGTAATGTTTGACAGAAACAATAATGACAGAGGTTTTGCCCCAAGAGAGATGGTAAAAGGAAACTGGAAATGCTCCCAATGCGGAGTAGAAATTACAGAACTTCCCTTTGAACCAGCTCCAGACAGACCAATCTATTGCAAAGAATGCTGGGCAAAAAATAGACCTCCAAAAAATTTCAGCAGATAAGGGAACACTTACCCTGCTCTGCGGGGTAATTTCTCTGAAAACAAAAAACAATCCGCCAAAAGCGGGTTGTTTTTTTGTATAAAAAAATATTAGTGATATAATAATTTAAACTCAATGGAAAAAATAAAACAAAAAATTTTAATCAATTTAAAAAATACTTATTGCCGGTTAAAGCCGTCTAAGATTGAAGGCGTTGGAGTTTTTGCGATAAAAAACATACCTAAGGGAGCTAACCCATTTTACGGCGCTCCAGCCAAAAAATGGCGCGGAATCAAGCCTAAAGATTATAAAAATTTAGATAAAGAAATAAAAAAAATGATCGGCGATTTTTTTGCAATGGACAAAAATGGAGAGTTCTCAATACCCGAGTGCGGACTAAACGGGATAGATATATCTTTTTTTCTTAATATGTCCGACAAGCCGAATGTTAAAACTATTGATGACGGCACAAATTTTGTAACTTTGAAAAAAATAAAAAAGGGCGAAGAGTTGGCTGTTTCTTACGCAAATTACGACGCAAGATATAAAAATAAAATATGATCTTTTTTGAAGACACATTGTCAGAACGACAACGGATTGAAGAAGCGATAAAAAAATACGGATATGCTTCAGAGCATAATTTTTGGTGGTACCAGTGCCAAGCAAACAAAGAATCAAAAAACATATTTGCGGAATACGAAGACGGCACTGGACTCTTGACGATTAAAAAGAAAGATAAATACATTATTTTTTCATCCCCGTTAGCGCCAGAATCCAGACGTGTTCCGGTTATCATTGAATATTTAAACTGTGTGTTTCAATCGCAAAAGATTGAAAAAGTCACCTTTGAACTTGAAGATGAATTATATAAAAAACTTATAAAAGCATTGCCAGCTACCCTAAAAGCGCGAAAAATAAACTATAGTTTAACTTGTCCGGTATACAACCTTGAAAATTTTGAACCTGATCTTCCCGGAAACCGATGGAAAACATTGAGAAAAGAAAAGAATAAATTTTATCGAAACCATTCCGTGCTTATTTCGGATGCAAAAACATATAAGGATAAAGGCACGCTACATTATATTATCAATGAATGGCGAAAAAAGAGAAGCGGCCACGACAGAACGCACCTTTCTCCGTACCACAATTTTATTAATGAAAATTTTAAAGGATCAACAGAGGCGCGGATTTTAATTGTTGACGAAAAAACATGCGGGATAAATGCAGGCTGGATGATTCCAAACAGCAACCGATTTTATGGTTCGCTGGGAATTCACGATTATTCAATCTCGGGACTGGGAGACATTCTTTATCTTGAGGACTTGACCTGGCTTAAAACTAAAGGCTACAAAGAAGCGGACATGGGCGGTGGAGAAACTGCGCTAACTAATTTTAAAAATAAATTTAGACCAGAATCATTTTACAGAACATATATATTTTCAGTGGTGAAACAATAATAAACCTAAAATTAAATTTAAATAATAAAAATGACAAACGGATACAACGGAAACGGAAAAAATAATTTAACAACGGAAAAAAATCCAAAAAAGTTTCTGTTTGTAAGCTGGGAAAGCCTATCGGGAGATTTGGCTTGGCAGATTAAAAAAGAGGGGCACGAAGTAAAAATTTACATAAAAGCAGAATGCGACCAAGACGTTTATGACGGCTTTCTTGACAAGGTTTCTAACTGGGAAGAATATAAAGACTGGGCAGATGTGATTGTTTTTGACGATGTCGGTTTCGGAAAAGTTGCAGATTCCCTGAGAAAAGAGGGTAAACTTGTTATCGGCGGAAGCGAATACACTGATAAGCTTGAAGAAGACAGAGAGTTTGCCCAAAATGAAATGAAGAGAACGGGCATGACTGTTCTGCCCCATTGGGATTTTTCTGACTTTGATTCTGCAATTGATTTTATCAAAACAAATCCCGAGTGCTATGTTTTCAAGCCATCGGGAGGCATTTCTAATACTCAAAAAGGAATATTATTCTTAGGCCAAGACGAAGACGGGAGGGATTTAATCGAAATTCTTGAACAAAACAAAAAAACTTGGGCAAAAAAAATAAAAAAATTTCAACTGCAGAAAATGGCTGTCGGCGTAGAAATATCTGTCGGCGTTTTCTTTAACGGCGAAGATTTTATTTATCCTGTGAATATAACTTTTGAGCATAAAAAATTATTCCCCGGGGATATCGGTCCATACACCGGCGAAATGGGAACTTTAATGTACTGGTCCCAACCGAATGAAATTTTCCGCGACACTCTCTTAAAAATAAAATCGGAATTAGTCAAAGCCGGATATGTCGGGCACATTGACATCAATTCCATCGCCAACGCAAAAGGAATTTTTCCGCTGGAATTCACTTCCAGATTCGGTTATCCGCAAATAAACATCCAAATGGAGGGAGTGACAAGCCCCTGGGGAGAATTTTTTTACAAACTAGCTAAAAAAGAATATGTAGGGCTTAAAACAAAGAAGGGATTCCATGTTGGCGTTTGCGTCGTTGTTCCACCGTTTCCCTTTGAGGATAAAAAAGAAGCTTTTATTTATAAAGACCTTTCTATTATTTTCAAAAAAAACAACACAGACGGAATGCATTTAGGAGATGTGAAAATGATAAATGGAACTTGGGTTGTAGCTGGTGAAACAGGATATGTTTTAGTGGCGACAGGAAGCGGCTTGACTGTTGACGACGCGAGAAGGCAGGTTTATTCCAGAATAAATAATATAATTCTACAAAATATGTTTTACAGAACAGATATAGGCGTAAAATGGTATGAGGAGTCCGATAAATTGCAGACTTGGGGATATTTATACTAAATTTTAAATTTGCAATAAAAAATTCCGAGTTAACTCGGAATTTTTTATTTTTGCCACCTATGGCAATAAATTACTTTCTTTCCAGCTTCATTGCTGTGACTGCTAAATAAACAGCCGCTAAACCGACTAAAATATAAACAATTCTAGAAAGCGCTGATGCTGCTCCAAAAATTGTTGCCACCAAATTAAAATCAGCCAAACCCACTAATCCCCAATTTAATCCGCCGACTACTACCAACACAATGGCTATTATATCTACAACGTTTAATTTTTGCATTTTAAAATAAAATTTATCTTTTTATAAAAATCGGCCTTTCTAGTATTATACCATGAAAAGCATGTCAACCCCCGGCTCCAACCCTTCCCATGTGGATAACTTTTACGGCTACTATCTAAAAATAACTATGTCTTCTGTTTTAATGCCGATCTTTTCTGCCATGCCGGCATTAATTTCCAAAACATATTTTGCGTTTTGGTTAGGATTTATTGAAGAACAAATAGTTTTTTCACAAGGCAAATTATTTTCGCTAATAAAAACAACGTTGCTGTTTTCGTTTATCCAAATCATATCTAAAGGAATTAAAGTATTTTTCATCCAAAAAGGATAATTGCCTTCTTTGTTAAAAACAAACAGCATACCTTTGTTTTTATCTAAGTTTTTTCTGAACATTAGGCCCATAGACAATTCAATTTGAGTTTCTACAATTTCAACCTCAAAGCAAAATTTATTAAAACAAACACTTCCCCGCCCCGGCGAATAATTATTAAAAATAAAAAAAATAATTACTATAGCGATTACGCCGGCCGCAATTGTTGGTATAAAAATTTTGTTGCTCAATTTTTTTTATATTTTTTTCCGTTTGTATTCCAACCAAATAATAAAGACGATGAAAATGTCAAAGAGCATTAAAAATAACAAAGATAAAGAATAAGTATGAAAATATCGATAAACCTGGTAAATTACAAACCCGCTGAACAGCGCCATAGCCCACGGATATGCCCAGATTTTATTTTTTAACAAAGATACAGCTAAAAATATATTTACCACTCCATGAAAAATTAAATAAACAACCGCAAAAATCTGGCTTCCATTAGCAAGGTTATCCGCCGATTTTATTAAAAATTTAGCTATAATATCGTCTGGGTCCCCCGCAATTTCCTGCTGGGCCATAAGTATTATGAAATTGTTCAATATAAACCTATCTGAGATTGTAAAAAGAATTCCGCTAAGTATTTCAAAAAAACCGAAAAATGCTTTCAGCAAAACGCTAATTTCAAACGTTCGGTTAATTATTTTTTTTATTTTTACGGTTTTGAAAATGTTCATCTATTTTATTCCGCTCGGAGCTTGCACTTCAGGAACAGCCAGCTGCCCCCTTATAATTAAATAATAATTAAGCCACAGCCCTATTCCGGCAACTAACAACGCCACAATTGTAATTATAAATAGAGATTTCAGATTCATATTATTTATTATTGCCAGACGGTTTTTACTTCAACTTCTTCTGAAGATTTCAAAATCCATTTTGAGCCGCTTTTTACCAATGCAGCTTTTTCTGCTTTCCAAATTAAATCCTTTTTCAAGTCTCCCATTAAAACAGCCTGTTCCCCCGCTACGTTTGATTTGCATCCATAAAAAGCCACTTGCCCGTTTACAATTGGCCGTGCTCCGGTATACGGAGAACAAAAAGTTCCGTCCCTCAACATCAAAAACCATGCCCAATTATCCTGCAAATTTTTAGGCGTAGTCGGAGCCGGCAAGGGGTTGGCTATTTTAATTAAAAAATCGCCTCCGTCCCGCAACGGGTTCATTTTGCAATATACAATATCGCTTAATGTGGTAGAAAAACAAGGGTCATAAATAACTTTACCCACCGCGCATTTGAAAGCATCTGCGCGGTAGGGTTCTGCCAGCGAGCTTATCGGGCAATCTCCTTCTTTAATTTCCGAAGGCAAAATGGCCGGCGAAACAAAATTTATGACCTCTGTTGAAAAAGTTTCTACTTTTACCGGAGCTTCCGGGGCCGACGTTATATTTTTAACCGACGTATTTTCAGTAACGTTGGTAGAGAGGTTCACGACTGGATACGAATTAGTTATGAAATAATAATAAAAAAATGCGAGGACAACAATAATTATTATTGCAAAAGCAGTAACAACAATCGTTGAAATTGAAGTATTTCCCTTTTTTTCTTCCTCCATAGAATTTATTATAACATAATTAAAACAAAAAAGAGGCGGGAGCCTCTTTTTTATTCCTCTACTATGCAACGGGCTTCATTTTTTTCTTTTACTTCCAGAAATCCGGATTTTATTGGAAAAAAATGTTCTTCTTGCCCTGAGGACATTCGGCTGAGCTCAGTCGAAGCCCCCGCCGAAGGGTTGTCCGCCACTATTTTTATTACCCCAGCCGACAAAACAGTAATCAATGTTTCGTGGTTGTCTAAAACAGTAATTTCGCCCATAACTGTTTTACAATTCAAAAGCCGGGCTTCGCCCTGAAATAATATTTTTTTAAGTGAGTATACAGATAATTTCATATGTTCAAGCTATGGAACATAATTGACTAATTTTTATAACATGATAATATCATTGTAGTCTGAACCTTCAACCCGAACCCGAGGAAAAACCATGAAGATGACTCTTTTTATCTCGCCGTCTGATAATCCTCGCGTACGACTAGCGCACTATGTCGTCTCAGACGACGACAAGACCGATAAAGACATTATCGAGTTTCTTGTTCACCACCATAGAATCGACCGCGCGAGGCTTACCAATGGCGGCGTTCACCAGTGGCCTGGCGAACTCGTTGATCCCTACATATCGGCTACAATAAGGTACTTCAAATGAAAGAAGTGCATCCGTCCTTCGATCCGGGTCAAAATAGCCCGGATTTTTTGTTGTAAAAAATCTATTTTATTTCGTCTATTCCGCCTTTCAAGTAGAAATTTTCTTCTGGGATGTCGTCATGCTTGCCTTCCAAAATTTCTTCAAAACTTTTGATTGTGTCTTCAAGTTTTACGAACTTTCCTGACCTTCCGGTAAAGTTTTCTGCCACGAAAAACGGCTGACTCAAAAATCTTTGAATTTTTCTTGCTCGGCTTACAATTTTTTTGTCATCTTCAGATAGTTCTTCAATTCCCAAAATTGCAATAATATCTTGCAGTTGAGGTTGACGCCAATGGGTCAACTGCAGGATAAATTCCAATTTCTGTTAACGCGCGCGACAAAACAATTGTAGAGTCCAAGTGCGAAAATGTCGTTGCAGGAGCCGGATCCGTAATGTCGTCGGCCGGCACGTAAATTGCCTGCACCGATGTAATTGATCCGTTTTTTGTTGAAGTAATTCTTTCTTGCAATTCTGCCATTTCTTGAGCCAGTGTTGGCTGGTAACCCACGGCAGAAGGCATTCTGCCCAGCAGAGTTGAAACCTCAGAACCCGCTTGTGAAAATCTGAAAATATTATCTATAAAAAGCAAAACGTTTTTCTTTTCTTCATCTCTGAAATATTCTGCCATTGTCAAAGCAGATAAAGCAACTCGCGCTCTGGCTCCCGGAACTTCATTCATTTGGCCAAACACCAAAGCGGTTTTATTTATAACTCCAGACTCATTCATTTCTCTGTATAAATCATTTCCCTCTCTTGTTCTTTCACCAACCCCGGCAAAAACCGAAACTCCACCGGACTCTTCGGCTGTGTTTCTAATTAGTTCCTGCAAGAAAACTGTCTTGCCAACTCCAGCCCCTCCAAATAAACCAATTTTTCCTCCTTTAATAAACGGGGCAATTAAATCAACAACTTTAATTCCTGTTTCAAAAATTTCGGTTTTAGTTGCTTGTTCTGTAAAAACAGGCGAAAGCCTGTGAATTGGCCAACGTTTTTCGAATTTTGTTCGCCCTGAGGAGCCTTTTGGCGACGAAGGGTTTTCTTTTTCTCCAATAATATTTCCACAAACATCAAACAATTTTCCTAAAACTTCCGGCCCAACCGGAACTGAAATCTGCCCCCCTGTATCTTCAACTTCCAGACCTCTTTTTAAACCGTCTGTTGAGTGCATAGAAATTGCCCTAACTTTTGTCGGGTCTAAGTGTTTTACAACCTCTAAAATAATCTCCCCATCCGTGGAGGACGGGCCTCTACGGACTTTCAACGCATTAAAAAGCGCTGGGAGTTTTGAATCTTCTGGAAACTCCACATCAACCACCGGCCCTATAATTTGTAAAATTTTTCCTTTTTGCATAATTTTATAATTTTTAATTTTTGTTGAAAAATGATGAATATTGTATCGCCCTGAGTAATGGATAACTTTCTGGTATAGCATCTTGCGCTGGATTTTTTTCTTTTAGTTCTTCTGTAATTTCTCTGATAAAATCTGGGATAATTTTTATTTCTACGTTTAGTCCAAGATTTAATTCGTTTTTTGTTTTATGAAAACCAACAATCGCTACTGTTTTTACGTTTTCGAAAGAAAACGAGAAAATTTTATTATAATTTTCTTTTGCTGTATAAAATTTCTTTTGAAATTTTGGTTCGATTTTCTTTTTTTCAACCGTTTCAGTTGAACACTCAATATGTGTTAGCTCTTTTGTTTTTGGATTATAGGCAACAACATCCATTTCTCCACTATGTCCGCCCTTGCCTTTAGCATTTTTCCCATACTTAATATTGGTTCTAACAAAATATCCTTTGTACTGATACCATTCGGCAGTCAATTGTTCTAAAAAATTCATATTTTTATTTAATAATTTTAAAGAATAATTTTATTAACAGGCTGGGTTCTTGACATGGCACAATAAGGGTGTATACTTAACTTACAAATGGCTTCGGCCCGACTCTGTCGCAAGACAGAGGAAAAAATAAATGACATAGAAAACTCAAGGTAAAAGTTCCTTGAGCTTTTTCTTTAATTTTTCAAAATCATCATCTTTCATAATTCCCATCTGCCTTGCCAATCTTTTTGCGTCAATCAATTTAATTTGCGAAAGAACAACCAAGCTCATTATACCTTTAACAAAAGAAAAACTATAATAATACCTATTATCCTTTCTTTTTTCAGATTTTGTAAGCGGAATACCCCAGAATATCTCATTATTGAATTTTCTGACAATTAGAACAGGCCTTAAATAATCTTCTTTGTTGCCGTCCTGCTCAAATCCGACATTTGCTCCAACATAACAAAACCAAATATCTCTTTCGTGAAAAAACGCTCGCTTTTCCACATTATTAATATCCGTTTTTATTTTGTGCCACTTTGTGTAATCTTTTTTCATTTTTTAATTTAATGCTTCTGCTCCGGCGGAAATTTCCGCAATCTCTGTTGTTATTTTAGACTGACGCGATTTATTATATTGCAAATTCAATTTTTCTCCCAAGTCGCTTGCATTGTCTGAAGCTGTTTTCATCGCCATTCTTCTCGCGCTGTGTTCAGAAGCATTTGCCTCTAAAATTAAATGATACATCTGCATAAAAAATAAATGCTGGGCTATTTTTTCTAAAACCTTTTCCGGAGCTGGTTCTATTGTATATTCTTTTAATTTTACTTTATCTGGTATAAAACTTATATTCTGTTCTTTTATTAAATCGGCGAACTTTCCGCGCTCTGGAATAATTTGTTTTATTGTGTCTGCCACGTGGTCAAAATCAATTGGTAAAATTCTTCTTACATGAGGCTCTTGTTTTAACGCGCTTCTAAAATGAGTTGAAATAACAATTACCCTGTCCCATTTTGCTTGCCCTGAGCCCGTCGAAGGGTTTCCTAAATATCCGTCAATTATAAAGTCAGTTATCGGCTTTACTTGTTCTGGAGTTACATAATCTCCCACCTGCACAAACTTCTTCAAAACTTTCCCGCTCAGTCCTGTAGTCCGAACCACGGGACTAAATTTTTTAGACAAATAATCATACGCTTTTTGGCCGATGGCCAAATACAAATGTTCCTCTTTTTTCCATTCTTCTCTTTCTTCTTTTATGTGCGTTTCAAATTTTTTAAAAACCGAACTGTTAAACGCACCTGCCAAACCTTTGTCTGAAGCCACCAACACAAACAAAACCCGCAGTCCTAAGCCCGTCGAAGGATTTTTTTCCCTTACCTCAAACAGTGGAATTTTCCATTTATCAAGATTTTCCAAAACAGAAACATTTGCCAGTAACTCCAAAGCGGCAAAACTGTATGGCCTTGAGTCCAACGCAACCTGCTGACTCTTTCTCATTTTTGTAGCCGAAACCAGCTCCATCGCTTTGGTTATTTGATTGATATTATTGACTGATTTCAGTCTTTTTTTAATGTTTTGCGGTGATTCCATTTCAATTATCAAATTTTAAAAACTTTTCTATTTCTTCTGTCCTTAACAATATAACATTATTGGTTGACTTAGATAATCCGAATGACTGTCCTTTGGAAATGCCGACATAACAAACTTCTTTGCCAAAAGCCCTGACTTCTTCAACCGCCGGCACCAAATCTGTATCTGAGCTAATTAAGTAAGCTGTGTCATATTTATTTTCTCTGGCAAATCTTATCATTTCCACTGCCAATCTCACATCAACGCCTTTTTCGTGATAAGTTTTATCGGGATGTTTAATCAATTGACCTAAAACTACAACAATATTCTGACTTTGTAATTTTCTAAATAATTTTTGCTGGTTTGCATACATTATTTCACTTTTTTCATTATTATTTTCTCTTCTTATCGCTCCTAAATAATATCTGATTTCCACAAATTTATTTTCTCCAACAAGCCATTTGCAAAAATCTTTAAATCGAAAGTCAAGCAAGCTGTATCTTTTGCCAAGTTTTTGCGACATTTCTTTTAATTTAAAGTAGAAATTACCACCGTCAATAAATACAATTGCTTTCTTGACTTTATTTTCCATAAAAAAACTGCCGTCGTCCGAATAAACGGAGGAAAGCAGTGTGATTAAACATCTTTAGTATAGCAAATCCAGCCCCTATGTCAATAGTTTGTATTTTATTGATGTTATTAACGGATTTTAACCGTTTTTTTATATTCTGCGATAATTCCATGTAACTATTGACAAATACTCTTAACGGATATATAATTAAATATTAGGATAAAAACAACGCTTTTTGACAACCTCGTAGGCAGCTATGCCTTAAGATAGCAAGGAGAAAACCGTGAAAAATTTCTTTCGGTTAGTCCTTATTGTGGCGGTGATGATCGTACCCCTCGTTGTGGTATCTTTCATCAGCGAGAAAATCTCTCCCACATCGCCAGAGGCGAAAGCCAAGGCACATGCTCGGTACATGGCGACGGGACGCTACTAGTCCCACAAACCTGTCAATCCGAGTTATCTAACCATGCCCCCAAGTAGCTCATAGCGAACAGGGGTATATTTTTTTTACTTCTGGCTTTTTATAAATGAGTTGATCACTTCTTTTACCCTTCGGCACGGCTCAGGGCAGGTCTCCCCTTCTTAATTTATACTTTCGATGAATGACTGAATTACGCTCTTTATTTCTTTTTCTGTCTCTTCTGAAATGGCTTTTTCTGATTTTATTTTTTCAACTAAATCTTTGTGTAAATTTTCAAAATACTCCAAATATTTTTTTTCAATTTCTTGCATTTGGGAAGGCTCAAATTTTGAGAAATAATCATTCAGCGCGGCATACAAAACCAAAACCTGTTTTTCAAAAGAAATTGGAGCTAAGTCGCTCTGCTTTAAAATTTCTGTAATAATTCTCCCTTTGTTAATTCTGTCTTTGGTTTGCTGGTCAACATCGCTGGCAAATTGAACGAATGTCTGCAATTCGCGAAACTGCGCCAATTCCAGTCTTAATTTTCCGGCAACTTTTTTCATTGCCTTAGTTTGTGCCGAACTTCCCACACGAGAAACCGACAACCCAACATTAACCGCCGGCCTTATTCCCTGGTAAAACAAATCGCTTTCCAAATAAATCTGGCCGTCGGTGATTGAAATTACATTTGTTGGAATATATGCAGTAACATCGCCCAATTGTGTTTCAATAATTGGCAAAGCGGTAAGCGAACCTCCGCCTTCTTGCCCTGAGGACATTCGGCTAAGCTCAGTCGAAGCCCCCGCCGAAGGGTTTCTTTTTAATTTTGCGGCTCTTTCAAGCAATCTTGAATGCAAATAAAACACGTCTCCTGGATACGCTTCTCTTCCCGGCGGTCTACGTAATAATAAAGAAATTTGCCTATATGACCACGCGTGTTTTGAGAGGTCGTCATAAATTACAACCGCGTCTTTTCCTTTGTCGCGAAAATATTCTCCAATGGCGCAACCGGCAAACGGAGCCAAATACCAAAACGCAGCCGGGCTTGAAGCGGAAGCTGAAACAACAATGGTATATTCCATAGCGCCGGCATTTTTTAAAGTTTCAACAATTTTGGCAACCTTAGATTCTTTTTGGCCAATTGCAACATAAATGCAAACGGGCGGATTTTTTGGATTGTCTTGCAACTGGTTTATAATTATGTCTAAAACAATTGCTGTTTTTCCTGTCTGTCTGTCTCCAATTATTAATTCTCTTTGGCCTCTGCCAATTGGAATCATAGAATCTATTGCCTTAATTCCTGTGTGCAAAGGCGAATTTACAGATTCTCTGGCTAAAACATTTGGCGCGTCATTTTCCAAAAAATTAAATTGCGGTTTGTCTTTTTCTGCAAATATTGGGCCCTTGCCGTCTATTGGGTTTCCCAATGGGTCAACGACCCTGCCTAACAACTGTTCGCCAACAGCAATAGAAAGCAATTGTTTTGTTCTTTTAACAGTATCGCCGGATTTTATAAAATTTGCATCGCCCAAAACCAAAGCTCCAACAGAATCTTCTTCCAAATTCAGCGCAACAGCGCGAATTTGTCCTGAGCGAGCGGAGTGAGCCGAAGGATTACTTGTTTCCACAGTTAAAACCTCTTGCGACTGCGCGTTAGAAAGCCCGGATATTTTTAATATGCCGTCGCCAACTTCAATTACTTTTCCAATTTCTTCCCATTCTGGCTTGTCTTTGTAACCTTCTATGGCTTGTTTTATTTTGTCTATAATTTCTTGACTCATGTGTTTTTGTCATTGCGAGACGCGAGCGTTAGCGAGCAACGAAGCAATCTAATGGTTTTATGTGCTAACTCTAGATTGCCGCGTCGCCTGCGGGATCCTCGCAATGACGGGTTATTGTTTAAAATATTTTTTGCAATTTGCTTTTCAGCGAAGCGTCAAATTGCTTTTCTCCATTTATTATTATTTTTATCCCGGCCAATAAATCTTTATTTATTTTTTCCTCAACAATGTCTCCCTTTTGCAAAATGGAATTTACCAATTCTTTTTGTTTTGCTTTTATTTTTCTGGCAGACTCTATGGTTAATTGCCTTCTTCCCGTTTTTTTAATAAATAATTTTTTAGCCAAAAAAACAATCTGGAATGCTTTACCCATATCTCCGTTTTTTTCCAGAAACTTCAAAAAATTATCTAAAATTTTATTTTCGTCGGCATCTTCTTCTAAAATTGCCGAAGACAGAGCTTTTGCGTATAATTTTGCCTTATATTTCATTGCTTTGCTTCTTTTACCTGCGAAACTGCTTTTTTAATTAACGCTTCGTCTATCTGGTCTGGATTTAACTCCACTGTTTTGATAATTGTTTTTCTAACCAAGTCCGCGGCTTCTTTTAACACGGCTGTTTTTGCTTCTTCCTGCTGTTTTTTATGGCTTATCTCAATTTGCGCCATTAACTCTTTCTGATGGTCTTCCGCTTTTTTCTGCAAATTACCAGCCAAAACCTTAGCTTCTGCTTCTGTATTTTTGATAATGCCAATCGATTCCTGCTGCGCTTGATTTATTTTTTCTTTGGCAATATTATCAACTTCCTTTAACCTTGTATCGGCCTCTGCCGCCTTTTCTAGGCCTTCTTTTATTTTTTTACTCCGTTTTTCTATCACCTGTATTAAGGGCTTGTAAACAAAAACCCTTAATACAATTAAAAGTATAAAAAAATTGATTGCCTGGCTCAAAAAAAGCTTCCAGTTCAGTCCTAATTGTCCTATTAATCCTGCTTCTTCCATTTTTTATGCAACGAATTTTACAATCAACGAAACGACTAATGCATAAATGGCAATAGCTTCGGCAAACGCAATTGCCAAAATTGCCATTGTCTGCACCTTTGATGCGGCTTCTGGATTTCTGCCAATTGCTTTCAAGGCTGTTGAACCTATCCAGCCAATTGAAATGGCGGGGAATATTGTTCCCAAAGCAATGGCTCCAACTACGGCTAACGTGCGAATTGATTCTGCATCCATTTGTTTGAAATTACCAATTTTCAATTATCAATTTTCAATGAATGTTTCAATAAAACATTGCGTCATTTATTGGAAATTGTAAATTGTAAATTGTAAATTATTTTTTATTATTAGTGTTCGTGGCTTGTTGTATGTAATGCTATAGATACTAATGTTATCATTGCGAATATAAATGCCTGAATCATGCCGACAAAAATTTCTAGAAACATAAATGGCAATGGAATAAAATAAGGGGCTAAAAAGAAAATAATCGTCAAAAGCACCTCTCCCGCAAATACGTTTCCAAATAACCGAAAGGTCAAGGAAATAATTTTGGCAATTTCAGAAATTAATTCCAAAATTCCTATAAAAAAGTTAATCGGGTTTGAAAAATTAAAAAACTTGCCAAGGTGTTTGAAAACTCCCACCGATGCCATGCCGATGATATTTGTCATTAAAACAGAAATAACCGCGAAAGCCAGTGTAAAGTTTAAATCAGCGGCAGGAGAACGGAAAAGAGGCACTTCTGCCCCGTTGTTTTCCATCCATAACGACCCGACTCCCGGGAAAATTCCCAAAAGATTTGAGACCAATATAAAAATAAAAATTGTTGCAACCAACGGAAAATATTTTTTCGCTTTTTCTACACTGCCCAAGGTTGATTCCATTAAACTTAAAAGGCTTTCTACTCCCATTTCAGCAACAGCTTGAAGTTTGCCGGGGATAATGCTTACCCTTCTGCTTATAACAAAAGACAGGGTAATTAAAATAATTGAAACCACAAAAGTCAAAAGCAGGCCGTTGGTGACATTATATCCTCCTATCGTAAATAATTGTTGCGCTTTTAATGAAATTTCCTCCATTTTTTTAAAAAGTTAAATTCAAGTTTTTATTATAGTCCTATTTTTCAAAAAAGGCAATGGCGCCAAAATTTCCAAAACAAAACACCTCAACTTTTAAGGTGAAGTGTTTTGATTTCTGTGAAAAGACCACAGGCGCCCTTGTTGTTCACGGTATAGGATTAAGTCCCTCCGCGAGCAACACTATATATAGGTTATACATTTTTTACAGGAATTCTCCTCAACTCTTTATTAATAATACCATAATCTGGGATTGTTTGTTTTACTAATGCCCAAAATCTTTTTGAATGATTTAATTCTCCTAAATGGCATAACTCGTGCACAATCAAATAATCAGCTAATTTAGGCTTTAAAAAAATAATTTTATAATTAAAATTAAGATTTTTCTTTGAAGAACAACTTCCCCACCTCGTGCTGGTATTTTTTATGGCGATTCTGTTTATTTTAAAATTATAAAAACTGTTAAAATATTTTATTCTGTTATCAGCAAAATTTATTGCCAACTCTTTATAACTGTTACAAAACCGCTTCCGTCTTTTCATATTCATATCTTACAACAATAACCTCTTAAAATAATTTTTAATGAAAAACCCTGTGGGAAAATGGAGAAAATGGAAAATGGGTCAGCCTTGCTCCGTAGAAAACATCTCAAATATGGTATAATGGAAGTATGAATACATCAAAATATCCTAATGCAGTGGCGCGTGCTGCTTACGAAAGCGCGAAACGTTCCCTGCCAGCTTACCATCACATCAAGAGTCCCCATAAGTTCACACAACACCAACT
>LBSQ01000005.1 GCA_000992015.1 Parcubacteria group bacterium GW2011_GWA2_37_10 | reverse complement strand
CTGTTTTGGCGTTAAATAAGGAAGATGAGGGTGATAGGTGTTTTATAATTTGCACAAATAACGAAGAAAATATTTGTACTGATGTTTGTTATCCACGAGTAAAAAATGTGATAAAAGGCTTTCAATCAATTGAGGGACTTGGTGGAAACCTAAAATACTATAAAACCGCTTTCGTCAAAAATTCTATCAGTCGAGATGACTTGAAAATTCGCATTACTCGCGAATGTACGGAAATGCTTTGTTTGCGGGAAGGGATTTTTGACGAAGTAAAAGTAAAACCCGATTATCATATTTTTGAACAAAACGGACGGATAATGGCCGTATATTACGCCTTGGAACAGAACGGCTTGGAGCAATTAAAAAAGGAATTAGACAAAATGAAAGGCGAAAAGATTTTATATTGCTTCACGCTTGATCCGTTGGGTTTGGATAAAAAGAACTTTGCGGGTTGGGAAGGCGTTAATTTTGAAGCCATACCCCAGCCGATTTTGGATATTTACAAGGAAATTTACAATCTATAAAAATTATGAGACAAAATATATTTTTAAAACATTTTCAAGAAAAAGCTGTCAATCAATTAGTGGAAACATCCAAAGCGTTTTTGACTGCCGAAGAAACGGGGCAAAAGATTATTTTTCAATCGCCGACTGGAAGCGGAAAAACAATTATGATGGCAAACGGCATTATTCAGTTGATTGAAGAATGCAAAACCGAAATTAAAACTGACGTCGCTTTTCTGTGGCTCTCTATCGGCAAAGGCGAATTGCATTTGCAAAGCATGGCGACTTTGAAAAAAGTTTTTAACGGGGCCCCGTTTGTTAGTTTGATTGATTCAGAATTCGCCGGCAATCGCGAGTGGATAAAAAGCCACGAGGTGGCAATCGGCAATTGGGAAAAATTAAGAATCAGGGACGGAGAAACTGGCGAGTGGAGAAATGTGATTATGAAAGACGGCGAGAAGTTTAATTTTCGCCAAGTATTACAAACGACCAGAGAAAAAAGAAAATTGATTTTGATTATTGATGAAAGCCATGTCGGGAAATCCACCGAGCGAACGCGAGAATTATTAGAGGAAATTCAAGCCGATTTAATTATTGAAATGAGCGCAACACCGTCTATTGAGGCGACGGTTGACGATTATCAAAAAGGATATTGGCAAAGCGCGCCAGTGGACGAAAATAGCAATTTTGTTTTGCCTGTAGCGCACACCAAAGGCGCGCATATTCGCATTGACCCGCAAATGGCGATTGACGAAGGTTTGATCAAAAAAGAATTACTCATCAACCCAAAAATTGACGAGATTAAAGATAGCGAAACTGACTCACAAGAGGTGATTTTGGAAATCGCATACCAAAAACGGCTGGAACTAAAAAAACTTTTTCAAGCCGAGAAAGCAAATATCAATCCGCTTGTTTTGGTGCAGATTCCGACAGCGGAAGCTGGCGAGGACAAAATAAAAGCGGTCAGAAAGTTTTTGATGGATAAAGGCATAGCCGAACGAAAAGAAGGGGTGGGCAACGGCAAACTTGCCATTTGGCTTGCGGAGCAAAAATCTGAAACATTGGACTGGGTGTCAGAGCCGGACAATGAAATTGAATTTTTAATTTTCAAACAAGCAATTGATACGGGCAGCATTACGCCAGCGAAGACTTGAATCGTGGCTATATCTATACGAATGTTCAAAGCATTATCGTCAAAAAAGAAGAATATAATCCGAACATCATCAAGCACCTCAAAGCGATAAGAAAAACGGACTACAAGGGCATTAAATTGACTTCTTATTACAAGTCGCGCGCCGATTACGGCGATATTACTTCCAGTTTTTCGCCGGTGTTTGAAAAAACTGCGTGCGAGTATTTTGGTTTGAAAGGCGATTACACCTTGTTTGCTCAAAATGTTGAGAAACTGGAAAAGCAAGGCGTAGTGCTTGATGTCAAAAAATATCAGCAAGATATTATCGCCAACGCCAAAATTGAGGGGAAAAGTTTTGATGAAATTGAGGGCATCGTTTAAGAATGTCAAAAGGTCTGTGCCTGCGGTGAAAACGGCGATTTATACATGGTTTAGAAAATATCTCGGATCAAAAACATGGCCAGAGGAAATGATATTGGTGCAAATGGTTTTGGCACACAACGGCAACAGAAAGCAGTTTGAAGAAATTTTGGCGAGCGCGATTGAAGCATACAAAGCGGTTCGCGAAAAAGAAATTTTGAAGCGCGTGGAAGAAAGCGAGCAATTTTATGATTTTGAAATCGCCAAAGAGAGCTTTTTCAATCAACACACCGACGAGCGCGTGGAGCATGAAAAATTTGTCTATGAGCCGTGCTATTTGTCCGCTTCTCGCCTTAATCCCGAAAAGAATTTTGAAAAGTTTTTGACGGAAAATAGCGACAAAATAGTTTGGTGGTGGAAAAATGGCGAAAACAAACAGGATTATTTCGGCATTAAATACGAATATCCCGCCGGAGTTATCCATACTTTCTACCCCGATTATCTCGTGCAATTAACTGACGGACGAATTGGAATTATTGAAACGAAAGATATGGGAGATCGCGACGGCGGAAACTATACGAAAGCCAAAGCGGAAAAGTTGCAAGAATATATCAAAGAGCAGAAAGGCAAAAAACTTTTCGGTGGTATTGCGATTGAAAAAAGCGGCGGTTGGAAGATAAACCAAAAATCGGTGTATAGTTGGGATAAGTGCGAAAAGAATGATTGGAATGATTGGGAGAAGTTAAAATTTTAGGCGGCGCGCCAACTTTGTTGGCACAAATTTCGTCGGCGTCCGAAAAGAAGGTTCGCGCATTTTCAAACAAAGGGCGCTATTGACAATCTGGCTTTAAAGATTAAAATGCAAATATAGGGGGTGAGAGATTTATTCTCAAGGACACAATAGTTCTTAACGAAGGAGGTCCAAATAAACATCTGAATTCATTTGTCCGAATTTAGTCTCGAGAAAGCGGCCGAGAGCGTTGAGAATTATAACCCCCTTTTCAAAGTCCGTCCCGTTTGGGGCGGTTTTTGATTATAAAAAGGTTGATTTAAAAGTAATTTTTGTTAGAATAAAGCCAGAAACGGTCGAATTAAATAATTAAAAAACATACGCATAATGGCAAAAACAAAAGAGGCGGAAAAATTAGTTGGTAAAGTTACCCATTTTTTCTCAAATATAGACGTGGCGGTTATCAATCTTTCAGGCTCTCTAAAAGAAGGAGACGAAATCAGAATTATGGGCGGCGAAAATACAGATTTTAACCAAACAGTTGATTCTATGCAGGTTGACCACAAAGAGGTGAAATCTGCAAAAAAGGGCGACGAAGTTGGATTAAAAGTAAAAGAAAAGGTTCGCGAAGGATACAACGTTTACAAAATTTAAAATTTTGTAAACCAATTTTCAATTTTCAATTTACAATTTCCAAAATGCCTCGCTTTGCGAGATATAGTTTAAGATTTTTAAAAATAATGGCAGAAAACATACGAGAAAAGATAGAAAATAAAATTATAGATTATATAGTTTTGGGTTCTGGAGGAAGATTGCTGGTTACAAAACCCGAAGACCCCGGAAGCGGAGCCGATTTAGTTATAAAAAGAAAAGGAGAATACAAACCGGAAAAAGATAAAAATTCAATTGAACAAATAATAGTAAAAGTAAAGGCATTTGGCTCAAAAACAAAAAAAAGCAAAGAAGAGATATTTTTGATTGTCCATAGCCAAAAAGAAAATATTGATATCTCAAAATTTAGCGCAGTTCCTAATTTTTATTTGCTTCTTGTAAGTTTTGACATAGTAAAACAGGATATTGAAGACAATGCGCGCATTGTAAAATTAGACGAATCAAAACAAGAATTTTTAATAAATAAAAAAGATTTAGCCCAATTTTTCTTAAATTTAGTTTAGATGTAATAAGTTGACCCGGCTACGTTAATTTGATAGTATAAATTTGTATGAAAAAAATTAGTTTTAAAAATGTTGTTTGGAAGGAAGGGAAATATTATGTTGCCCAGTGTTTAAATGTGGATGTTTCTAGTTTCGGTAAAACTAAAAAAGAGGCTCTGTTTAATTTGTATGAAGCTCTTTCTTTGTATTTTGAAGGCAAAAAGAACTATAAGATGTCAAAAATTGAAAGTCCAGAGGTAGTAGATTTGCATTTTAAAAATGCCTAAGCTTTATTCTTCTTCTCATATAACCAAAGTCCTGCAAAGAATGGGCTTTGTTTATGTTTCACAAAAAGGTAGTCACGCAAAATTTCAGAAACACACTGTCAGTTCTACTTTGACCGTGATTGTTAAGGCAAACAAAAAAGAAATTCCTTACGGAATATTTAAATCAATTTTGCGCCAGTCGAAATTGGAAGAAAAAGATTTTAACATTTAATTATACAATGAAATTTGCGGCGGATTTTCATATTCATTCAAAATATTCCAGAGCCACCTCGCCTTTAATGGATTTGGAAAGTTTAGACAAATGGGCGGCTATAAAAGGAGTAAAAGTTTTGGGCACAGGAGATTTTACACATCCTTTATGGCTGAAAGAATTAAAAAATAAATTAGAACCGTCAGAGCCAGGTCTTTTTAAGTTTAAAAATTTTGATTCAAAAACGCGATTTATTTTAACCGCTGAAATCAGCTGTATATATTCAAAGGGCGGAAAAATAAGAAAAGTTCATATTGTTATTTTTGCGCCGTCTGTAAATGCAGTTGAAAAAATAAATTTTGAATTAGAAAAAATTGGTAATTTACATTCAGACGGCAGGCCCATTTTAGGTTTAGACGCAAAAGAACTGGCAAAAATTGTTTTAGACGTAGATGAAAATTGTCTGGTTGTGCCTGCTCACGTTTGGACGCCATGGTTTGCCATATTTGGTTCAAAATCCGGGTTTGATTCAATTGAGGAATGTTTTGACGAATATGCAAAATATATTTATGCAATTGAAACAGGACTTTCTTCTGACCCGGCAATGAATTGGAGGCTTTCGCAATTAGACAGCATAACTTTAATAAGCAACTCCGATGCTCATTCTCCGCAAAAAATTGGCAGAGAGGCAAATGTTTTTGAAACAGAATTAAGTTATGAAGGGATAACAGATGTAATAAAAAACCCCACTTCGCCAAGGCTTCGCGGGGCAAAGTTTTTATATACCGTTGAATTTTTCCCGGAAGAAGGAAAATATCACTATGACGGTCATAAAGATTGCAATTTGAGTTTGTCTCCAGAGCAATCAAAAAAATACAATGATATCTGTCCGCGATGCGCAAAACCTCTAGTTATAGGAGTTTTAAACAGGGTTGAAAAACTGGCTGACCGCCCTGAAGGCTTTTTACCGGAAAACGCAGTGCCATTTAAAAGTTTGATTCCTTTGCAGGAAATAATTGCCGAGTCGCTTTCAGTCACCGTTGCCTCAAAACAAGTGAATAAATTTTACAGTAGTTTGACTGAAAGTTTGGGGAGTGAAATTGAAATATTATTAGAGGCTGAAAGAGCAAATTTAGAAAAATATAGTTTGCCTGAAATTGCAGAAGCCGTTATAAGGGTGAGAAATGGAAAAGTAAACATTGAGCCCGGATACGACGGGGTTTACGGGAAAATTAAAATTTTTAGTGAAAATGAGAAACCAAATAAAAAAAAGGAATTTTTTAATCAAAAAAATTTGTTTTAGTTATGTATGCGCTTGACACTGTTTTTGGCGGGAGTAAAATTATTTAACGGCAATTTTTTTAGTTTTGGCCGGGAACCTTGACAACAGGGAGGGCTGGACATGGCTACCGCAACAATAGGAACCAAAAAAGATTTGAGTGAGGCATTGGTTTACGAAGCAATATTCGGAGGCGAAGCGGAGGCGGGCGAAAGAGAAGAGTCGCCCGATATGGAAGAACTGCTAAAGGTTCTAAGGCAGTTTGCAGATAGCGCCGACCAAAGGGGTCTGCGAGTAAAACTGACAATATCCATCATGTTGTAAGCCAAGCCGCCATTATATGCGGAGGAACAAACTTAATCCACTGGACTCCGGTGGATTTTTTAATTTTTATTAGAACTGCGACTTAAATAAAAAAAACTATATGCGGCCGTTGACTTTTTTAAAAAAGAGACTAAGATTAAAATCGTTTTAAGGAATATAATAAAGTGGACACAAAAACTTTTTATATAACAAAAAATAAACTGCAGGAATTGAAGAAAGAATATGATGAATTGGTTGTTTTTGAGCGCAACAAAACAGTTGGAGAAGAGGCTCCTAAAATTTTTGAATCAGAGGACATAAACCCGGAATTTTTTAGTTTTCAGGAGGACGTGAGTTTTTTGAGGTCAAGAATTAGCGAACTTAAAAATGTTTTTGAGCACTATGAATTGATAAAAAATCCTCCGAAAGGAGAGCAAGATGTCATCGGATTGGGAGCTAAGGTTAAAATAGACATAGACGGAGAAAAAGACGAATTTATGATAGTGGGAACTTTAGAAGCAAATCCGCCGTTAGGTAAAATCAGCAATGAATCGCCCGTTGGCAAGGCTCTTTTAGGCCACAAAATTGGAGACGAAGTTGTTGTTTCTTTTCCTATTGAAACAATATATAAAATAAAAAATATAAAGTACGAAGTTAGTTAAAATAAATAACCAATAAAACAGTCGTAAAGGGCTGTTTTTTAGTTTAAACTATGGTAATATAATTTAATGTTTTCATTAGATAATATTGCTCAAATGAGTGGTTTTTTAAAAATAAAAATTCGTCGGTTTGAACAAAATTAAAAATAAAAAAATGCCAAAACTAATCAGCAAAATTATAAAAGTTTTGATAACAAGCGACTTTTTTTTAAATTTAGGCTGGGGGCTTTTATCTCCTATTTTTGCATTGTTTGTTTTACAAAAAATAACAATTGGAGACCCGGCTAAAGCCGCGGAAGTGGCGGGATTCTCTGCGTTAGCTTATTGGATTTCAAAATCTCTTATTGAAATACCAATTGGCCGTTTTTTGGATAAACACCCCGGAGAAAAAGATGATTTTTGGTTTATGGTCATCGGACTTTTTATAGTGGGAATGGTGCCAATTGGATATTTGTTTTCTACAACTCCGTGGCAAATTTATATATTTCAAATAGTTCATGCAGTTGGAATGGCGATGGCATTACCGTCATGGCTGGCCATATTCACACGTCACATAGATAAGGGTAAAGAAGCATTTGAATGGAGCATGGAAACAACATCTATCGGAGCTGGAGCCGGTATTGCGGGAGGATTAGGGGGTATTATAGCATCGGTGTTGGGCTTTAAAATACTTTTTATTTTTGTAAGCGTTCTTACAATTTTTTCCGCTTTTTTGCTCTTGCTTGTAAGAAATAATGTTTCCACGAGAGGAGGCGGTTTTATAGTATCTTATGAAAAACCGGTAGTGGAACCGTAATTAGCAAATTAGCGTAGCGATATAAAATATGAGGAATCAGGAGATTGCCAAAATTTTAAATGAAATAGCAAGATATCTGGAAATGGAAGGCGTGGCTTTTAAGCCTTATGCTTATGAGAAGGCGGCTATTTCGTTGTCTGCCCTGAAGGAAGACGTGGGAGACATTTATATAAAAGGGGGCACAAAAACCCTTCAGGAAATTCCCGGAGTCGGTAAAAATATTGCAGAACACATAGAAGATTATTTAAAAAACGGAAAAATAAAAGTTTACGAACAATTAAAAAAGAAGCTCCCAATGAAAGTAGAAGAGCTGATAAAAGTTGAGGGTATGGGGCCGAGAAAGGTTAAAATATTATACCAAAAATTAGGAATTAAAAATTTAAAGGATTTAGAAAAAGCGGTAAAAGCCCATAAAATTGCTCCGCTCTTCGGATTTGGAGAGAAAACTGAAAGAAATATTTTGGAAGGAATAGAGTTTGTAAAAAGAAACAAGGGTAGATTCTTGTTGGAAGAGATTTTGCCGACCGTAAAAGACGTTGTGGCAAAGATTAAAAATTTAAAAGAAGTTGAACAAATCAGTGTCGCCGGCTCTCTGCGTAGAAAAAAAGAAACAATTGGAGACGCGGATATTTTAGTTGTGTCAAAAAATGCAAAAAAGGTTATGGATTTGTTTGTTTCTTTATCCGACGTTGAAAAAGTTTGGGGCAAGGGAGGCACAAAAGCTTCGATAAGAATGCGAGTTGGATTTGATATAGATTTAAGGGTTGTTCAGGCAAAAAGTTATGGCGCCGCGTTGCAGTATTTTACGGGGTCAAAAGACCACAATATAGTTACCAGAAAAATTGCCATAGACAGGGGTTTGAAATTAAGCGAATATGGAGTATTTCGTGGGCCAAAAATGATTGCCGGAAAAACAGAGGAAGGGGTATATAAAGCGATTGGTTTGCCTTTTATTGAGCCGGAATTAAGAGAAAACGAAGGAGAAGTTGAAGCTGGCTTAAACGGAAAATTGCCAAAATTAGTTGAGTTAAAAGATATCAGGGGAGACCTGCACTGCCACTCAAGTTGGGATGGAGGAAAAAACTCAATTGAAGAGATGGCGCGCTCAGCTATGGATTTAGGATATGGATATATTGGGATTTCTGACCACACAAAATTTTTGAGAATTGAAAACGGGTTGAATGGAAAACAATTGTTAGATCAGAATGTGGAGATTAAAAAAATAAATGAAAAACTTAAAAAACAAAAGATAGAATTTACAGTGTTGCACGGATGCGAGTGCAATATTTTAAACGACGGAACCGTGGATATAAAAGACGAAGTTTTAGAAAAATTAGATTATGTAATTGCCGGAGTGCATTCAACATTAAAAATGGGAAAAAGGGAAATGATGGCAAGAATTGAAAAAACAATGCGAAATAAAAATATTGATATTTTGGCCCATCCAACGGGCAGAATTGTCGGGCAAAGAGATGAATATCAAATTGATTTTAATAAAATTTTGCAAATAGCAAAAGAAACCGGAACGATTTTAGAAATTAATTCATCTTCCAGATTAGATTTAAGAGACATCTATATAAGAAAGGCTAAAAATGAAGCCGTAAAAATGATAATAAATACAGACGCCCACCAAAAAGAACAATTAAATTTAATGGAATACGGAGTTGGCATGGCGCGACGCGGTTGGGCCGAAAAAGAAGATATTATAAATACTTTGCCAATAAATGAGTTATTAAAATATTTTAAATAATATGCCAAGGGAAAAGTCAGCTGGATCTATAATATATCGTTTAGAAAATGGCTTGCCAATCTATCTGCTTTTGCATTATGCGCCGTCTGAATCGGGAAAACGCGGGCATTGGGGATTCGCAAAAGGGCATGTTGAGGAGGGCGAAACCGAAGAAGAAACAGCGAAAAGGGAAGTTGCTGAAGAGACCGGTATCAAAGATTTGAAAATAATGCCCGGATTTAAAGAGATAGAAAAATATTTTTTCCGCAGGTCTTACGGGCTAAAAGGAGAGGCGAGGGAAAAGGCGCCATGGGTTTTTAAATTAGTAGTCTTTTTTGTTGCGGAAACACGGCAAGAAGAAATAAAAATTTCAGATGAGCACTCCGGTTTTTTGTGGTTGACCTATGAAGAGTCCCTTAAAAAATTAAGTTTTAAAAACGCAAGAGAAATTTTAAAAAAGGCAAATGAATTTATCACAAAAAACCCGCTGTAGGAGGCTGTGAAAAACCCTCGGTAAAAATACCGAGGGTTTTTTATTTTATTTTGATTTTACTTCGTCAATAATATATTTGAATATTTTAGGATGTTCGTTTGCCAGTTCCGCTAATATTTTTCTGTCTAGCTCTATTTTTTTATTTTTTAAGCCGTTAATAAACCGGCTGTATGAAACCCCGTTTTGTCTTGCCAATGAATTTATCTGCAAATTCCATAAATTTCTGAATGTTCTTTTTTTTACTTTTCTGTCCCTATACGCATACGTCCAAGCATGCCTTAAAGCGTCTTTTGCCAATTTATACTTTGATTTTCTTCCATACTGAAAACCCTTTGCATGTTTTAGCAGGTTCTTTTTACGTTTTTTAGATTGTGTGCCTCTTTTAACTCGTGACATGTTTTAAAAATTTAAGTACCTCTTTGTTCTCTTTGTTTCTGATTTTGCCAATGGGACCCATTTGCGACTTTTTCTTCTTTGTTCCCCGGTTTTTTTTGACCTATAATGATTTTGGCCAGTAATCCGTCTAAGAATTTTTCCATTTTTGGTTATCTTAAACCTTTTCACCAATGCTTTTTTTGTCTTTAACATGTTATTTTTTTGAGATAATCATTGTGAATCCTCTCGGCTCACGCTTTATATCCCTTTCAACTTTAATTGGTATTAGTTTGTCCGTGGTTTCTAAAAATGATACTACTTTCTGTCTTGCAAAGTCTCCCATTGCTTTTTCTCTTCCCCGTAAAACCAAGCTTATTTTTACTTTATCTCCCTCTTTCATAAATTTTTCAGCCTGTTTTGCCCTTATTTCCATGTCGTGAGGAGATATATTAAAAGTAAGCCTTATCTCCTTTAGCCCGCCCCCTTTGGGTTGTTTTATCTTTTTTTCTTTTTTTTGCAAAGAATAAAGATATTTTCCGTAATTTGCAATTCTGCAGACCGGCGGTTCAACTTTTTCTGTAACCTGTATTAAATCTAAACCGCGCGATTTTGCTAAATCAATTGCTTGAAAAATTCCCATTATCCCAAGCTGTTCGCCGGTTTCTGAAATTACTCTTACCTCTTTTGCCCTTATAAAATTGTTTATTAATACTTTATTCAAATTAATTTTTTGTTTGCGCTGAGTTTGTCTAAGTGTGGAGATGGGGATATTGAAATCCCGTCTGAAAAGTTTTTAAAAGTAATTCTACAAGTTTAGTTAATTTTTGTGTTCGAGCATCAAATAGAAAATTAACAAAATTTTTAATGCCTTATCTCCTTAATTTCGATAATTTATCGGAGAGGTAAATTATCTATCCTAATAATATAACACCTTCATTCATTTATTAGGAGTCAATGGTGAAGATGCCGCATTAAGCGAAAGCTAACGCGGGTTGCTTATTAAATAAATTAGCAATTATGTTTTTCCTTAAAAGATTTAAGAGCCCTAAGGAAGCTCAACTTGCCTTACTTTAAAGAACAAATCATCAAAACAATCATCCCCAAGGATTCGGCTTAAGCCGATAATTCGCGGTTAATTTCCCTTTCTATGTCCCTTTTCTTTATTTTTTCTTTTTTATCGTATTTTCTCTTTCCTTTAGCTAACCCGAATTCAATCTTGATTCTACCATTGTTCTCGTATATTTTCAAGGGTATCAGGGAAAAACCCTTTGTTTTTGTTTTTCCTATTAAATAATTTATCTCTTTTTTATTTAAAAGCAATTTTTTGGCACGTTCGTCTCCGTAATCTGCTCCAGCATTATTGGGTTGGTAAGGAGGCACTTTTACTCCCACCAAAAACGGTTCACCCGAATTTAATGTAACATAAGAGCCGGACAAATTTATATGCCCTGTTTTAATTGATTTGACTTCCTGCCCAAACAAAACTATCCCCGCCTGAAATTTTTCCAGTACCTCATAGTCAAACCCCGCCTTCTTATTTTCACTATAAATCTTCATGGCTTTATATTAGCACAAAGTTTTATGCTTGACAAGCTTATATTTTTATGATAATATGGTTTTAATCAGCCCTTCTTACAGAACAGAAGTTACATTTCAAATGACAATTTTCGCTTAATAAAGGAGGTATTTTAAATGTCCGACAAAGAAGCCGAAAGAATGACTGCCGGAGAATTTCTTAAGCAGGCACGACAAAAAGCCAATAAAACTCAAAAGCAAATTGCCGAAGTATTGGGGTTGTCTGCCTGTACCGTTTCTCAGTGGGAACTGAATTACCGCAATGTCCCATGGGAAAAAATCCATGAAGTTGCTTGTGCCTATGGATTGAATGAAACGGAGGAGGCAGAACTTATTAAACTCCGGGTTAGTCGGGAGGAGGCAGAACTTATTAAACTCCGGGTTAGTCGGAGGAATGAAGTTGAGCAAACACCGTCAGAGTTCAGGGTGTTTTACGGACTCATAACGTTGCCAAAAAAAGCGCGCGAGCGTGTGGTTAGGGCAATGCGAGCCTATGAAACCGCCTTAGAAGAAGAGTAGGTCTTGGGTTCGCCCAACGACATCGTGTCCCTGATCAGATTCGTCTGGTCGGGGCTTTTTTTTGCAATTTTATCGTGTCAAACCATTTCTTCCCCAAAATACATTAAAAAATACACTAAATTAAGTTATCATAAATAATGACGATCGTCTTATTTTGTGAGGGCTTGTTTTTATTTGTTCGAGGATTTAAAATGAAATAAAGAAAATAAAATTTGTAGAAATAATAAAACATGAAACCATTAAGCCAAAAAATTTTATTGATTTTATTATCGGGTTTAGCCCTTAGTTTTGCATATACGTCACGGCAATATTGGCGTGCGGTAAAAATTGCTGGGAAAGAATGGAAAAATATTAATAAAAAAGAAGTTCAGGATGAAATAAGAAAACTTTATCAATCAAAATTGGTTAAAAAAAAAGAAAATTTAGACGGATCTATTACAATGGTTTTGACCGACAAAGGCAAATTAAAAGCACTAACATATAAATTTGATGAAATGAAAATTGAAAAAAAAGATTGGGATGGCAAATGGCGTTTATTAATTTTTGATATTCCGGAGAAAATTAGGCAGGGGAGAAACTCGCTTAGAGAAAAAATTAAACAACTAGGCTTTTACGAGTTGCAAAAAAGCGCATTTATTTTTCCATATAACTGTAAAGACGAAATTGATTTTATAATAGAATTTTATAGACTGAGAAAATATGCACGTTTTGCCGTGCTTGAATCAATTGACAATGAAAAACACTTAAAACAAATTTTTAGTTTATTATAAATTTTAATTTATACTTAGCGATTATTTTAGGCATCACAAAATACGACTATCGTCGTATTTTGTGATGCCTATTTAAAGTTGTTTTTATAAACGTAGCCCTTTAAGTTTTGAGTTAAATAAGGTAAACTTAATAAATGAAAAATAAAGAGACAATTATAATTTCGTTGGGGGGGAGTTTGGTGGCGCCGGGGGAGATTGATTTGGGATTTTTAAAGAATTTTAAGCACTCGTTGCAAAAATATTTTGGAAATAAAATATTTTTTATTTTGGTCGGCGGAGGAAAAATTTGCAGAAATTACCAGAAAGCGCTGGCAGAGTTCGGCGCAAAGAATGTTGATAAAGATTGGCTTGGAATTCGCGTCTCAAGACTGAATGCAGAAGTTGTAAAACAGGTTTTTGCCGAATATTCTTATCCAAAGATTATTACTGATCCCACTAAAAAAGTTGAGTCCCGCAGGGCGAAATCCCGCACCGCACCGCCAGTAGGCGGGACTGGTGCGTGGGACGTTGCGGTTGCCGGCGGATGGAAACCGGGCTGGTCTACTGATTATTGTTCTGTTATGCTGGCTAAAAATTCAGGAGTAAAGACCATTATAAATTTAACAAACATAGACTATGTCTATGATAAGGACCCAAAACAATTTCCAGACGCAAAAGCAATAAAAGAAATCAACTGGAAAGATTTTAAAAAAATTGTTGGCGATAAATGGACTCCGGGTTTGTCTATGCCATTTGACCCGCGCGCATCCAAAATTGCAGAATCTCTAAAAATAAAAGTAGCCATAATAAACGGCAAAAATTTAGAAAGATTAGAGGACCTTTTAAGCAACAAACCATTTATCGGCACAATTATTAGTTAAAATAAATAATAATATGAATAAAAGATTTTTAATATTGGTTATAGTTTTAATAATTTTAATAGTAATTTTAATAATTATGGGAATATTTTCGTATATAAATTTAAACAGGTACAATATGGCAAAAACATTTGAGCTAAAAATAAACGAATCAAAAACAATAAGCGGTTTGACTGTTACCAATAAAGGCGGCGGGCACGAAATTTTAACAGAGGGTGGCGATTTAGCTTTCGCTGACATTGAATTAAAAGCATTAAACAAAAAAGAAACTATTGCGGCATATTCATCAGGACAAAAATTATGGAATGGTTATTTAATAATCTTTGAAGAAGTGGGTTGGGACGGCGAGTTCGTAAAATTCAATGTAAAAAAAGTGGGCGAACCAAAAATAAACGAAAACCAAGCGCTTGATATGGTTGAAGAATACGCTAAGGCAGAATTAAAATTTAGTCAAAAAGATATGAGCGGAATACAAACGAGCTTGTCTGATATGGGCGGGTATTACTCTGTAAGTATATTTAAATCGTCGGATAACCAGCAAGAGCCCGTCGTTAGTTTAAAGGTTGATAAATTTACAGGAAAAATTTTGCGCGGAAAATGAAAGAAAAAATAAAAAAAATAATTGAAAAATCTATAAAAGGTTTTGCAAAAGAAATGCCGGATTTTTCGGTTGAAATTCCTGGCGATAAAAATTACGGAGATTATTCAACTAATGTTGCTTTGGTTTTAGTAAAAAGAATAAATAAAAATCCGATTGAAACTGCAAATTTGATAAAAGAAAAAGTAGAAAAATCCTTCGGCACGGCTCAGGACGAGAATAAATTATTCTCGAAAATAGAGGTTGCGGGGCCCGGATTTATAAATTTTTTTATTGCCGATAAATTTTTTATTGATAATTTAAAAAAAATAGATGACAATTTTGGGAAAAGGAATGAACTAAAAAATAAAAAAATTATTATTGATTATACTAACGCTAATTTATTTAAAGAATTTCATATTGGTCATTTGATGAACAACGCAATAGGCGAATCTTTGTCTCGCACTTTTGAATTTATGGGAGCCGAGGTAAAAAGAGTTTGTTATCAGAGTGATATTGGTTTGAATGTTGCAAAAGCAGTTTGGGGAAAAATGCAAAATAGAACCCAAAATTGGGGTCAGGCATATGCTTTCGGCGCTGGAAAATATGAAACAGACGAAATGGCAAAAAAAGAAATAATAGAGCTTAATAAAAAAATATACGAACGAAATGATAAAGAAATAAATAAACTATATGACGAAGGAAAAAAAGAAAGTTTAAAGCATTTTGACGAACTTTATAAAAAATTAGGAACAAAATTTGATTATTTAATCTTTGAGAGCCATGTCGCAACTCCCGGCAAAAAAATTGTTGAACAGAGCTTTAAAAAAGGAATTTTTGAAAAAGGCAATAATGGAACAATTATTTTTAAAGGCGAAGAACATGGCTTACATACCAGGGTTTTTATTAATTCAGAAGGATTACCCACTTACGAAGCAAAGGATTTAGGATTGGCTGAATTTAAATATGGTAAATATAAATATGATAGTTCGATAATTATTACAGCAAACGAACAGAATGAATATTTCAAAGTGATGCTTTGCGCAATGGAGCAAACTAATCCTGATTTAGCAAAAAAGACAAAACATATCGGACACGGAATGTTGCGTTTGCCGGAAGGCAAAATGTCGTCCAGAACCGGAAAAGTTATAACCGGAGAATCTTTGATAGAAAAAGTTGAGAAATTAGTTGCGGAGAAAATTAAAGACAGAGGATTATTGGAAAAAGATAAGAAAGGAATAATAGAAAAAGTTGCGATCGGCGCCATAAGATATTCTATTTTAAAACAATCAATTGGTTCAGATATTGTTTATAATTTTGATAAGTCAATTTCTTTTGAAGGCGACTCCGGGCCATATTTACAATATGCATATACGAGAGCAAATTCTGTTTTAGAGAAAGCAAAAAAAGAAGGCATAAAATCGTCATTTAAAAAAATACCGTCAGAAATTTCGCAGCTTGAAAAAATGATAAGTTATTTTTCCGAAATAGTTTTGAAAGCCGGTGAAAACTATCAGCCGCATTATTTGGTTTTATACCTTACAGAATTAGCGGGAACATTCAATAGCTATTATGCAAAAAATAAAATAGTTGATAAAAAAAACGAGCTTTCGCCATATAGGGTTGCTCTAACAAACGCATTTGCAACAGTTATGAAAAACGGCTTATGGATGCTTGGAATAGAAACGTTAGAAAAAATGTGAAATTTCGGAAAATTTCATCCTGAGCAGTCGCGAAGGATAACAATACAATGATTTTAAATAATAAATATTACATAATGAGGCACGGACAGACAATCTACCAAAAAGAAAACAGGCAAATAAATTATTTTGCAGATGAAAATCCTTTTATAACTCTGACCGAGGAAGGCAGAGAGATGGTAGAAAAAACTGCGCAAACTATGAAAGGCGCAGGCATAGATTTGATTTTTTCGTCACGCTATACAAGAACCAAAGAAACGGCTGAAATTGCAGCTAAAATTTTAGGAATTGAAAAAATAAATTATGACGAGCGTTTAATTGATATCAATTTAGGCGTGTTTATGGGAAAGCCTATGGAAGACTCTCACGGGTTTTATTTAAAGGGCGAGACCGTTTTTAGCAACAAGCCCGAGGGTGGAGAAAGCTGGAGCGATATATTAGAGAGAGTAAAGGGGTTTTTGGACGAACTTGAAAAACAATATCAAGGCAAAAATATTTTAATTATAAGTCACGCAGACCCAATATGGCTTATGGCAGGATATTTGAGAGGATTTAAAAAAAAAGAAGATTTTTTAAAAGCGCGCGCTGACAGGGAAAATTCATATCCGAAATTGGGGCAATTAATTTTTATTTAAAAATGGCATATAATTATCCGGAAGAGGAACAGAAAATATTAAAATTCTGGCAGGATAACAAAATTTTTGAAAAAACTTTAGAGAAGACAAAAAGGTCTGAAAGTTTTGTTTTTTATGACGGCCCGCCGTTTGCAACCGGGTTGCCTCATTACGGACATATCCTAAGTTCTGTAGCAAAGGATGTGTTTCCAAGGTATAAAACAATGCAGGATTTTTTTGTTTTAAGAAAGTGGGGCTGGGATTGCCATGGTTTGCCCATAGAAAACATTGTTGAAAAAGAATTGGGGATTTCCGGGAAAAAAGATATTGAAACTAAAATTGGAGTGGAAAAATTTAATGAAACCTGCCGTTCAAAAGTTTTAACGTACACAAGGGAATGGAAAAAGATGGTCGATAGAATCGGCCGTTTTGTTGATTTTGATAATTCATATAAGACAATGGATTCTACTTATATGGAATCTGTTTGGTGGGCACTAAAAACTTTGTGGGACAAAGGTTTAATTTATGAAGGTAAAAAAGTTTTGATGTGCTGCCCGCATTGTGAAACACCAGTTTCAAAGGCTGAAGTGGCGATGGACAACAGTTATGAAACAGAAAAGGATTTGTCTGTTGTGGTTAAATTCAAAATAATAGACGAAAAATTTTTGAAGAAACAAAATAATAGCATATATTTTTTGGCTTGGACTACAACGCCATGGAGTTTGATGAGCACAATGGGGCTGGCAATAGATGCAAAAACTGATTATGCCAAAATTTTGTATAAAGACGAATATTATATTTTAGCAAAAAGCAGAATTAGTCAGATAATGGCTGGCCTTGGCGAATATAAAATAACTGATGAGTTTAAAGGAAAAAATATTGAAGGTATAAAATATGAGCATATTTATGATTTTCATAGGCACAACAAGGAAGTTGAACAAAGAAAACATCTTTTTCAAACTTTTGCCGTTGATTACATTGAGTTAGCTGAAGGTACGGGAATAGTAACTATAAACCCGGCCTATGGAGAAATAGATTTTGAATCGGGTAAAAAATTTGATTTACCAGTTATTGTGGACGTAAATTCGGCAGGTTATTTTGAAAAAGACGTTACAAAATTTGCCGGTAAAAAAGCGCAATTATTAAACGAAACCATCGCGGATGATTTGAGGCAAAAAAACTTATTATTACGCGGTGATATGTATGAGCACAGTTATCCGCACTGCTGGAGATGCAATTCAAAATTATTTTATCGGGCGCTTTCTGCTTGGTTTATAAATATACAAAAAGATAAAAATAAATTCATAAAATTTAATGAAAAAATAAACTGGTATCCTGAACATTTAAAGCGCGGAAGATTTTTAAATATTTTAAAAGACGCCCCCGACTGGAATATTTCGCGCAATAGATATTGGGCGACCCCTCTGCCATTTTGGAAGTGCGAATGCGGGCATTCAGAGTGTATCGGTTCGGTAAAAGAGTTAAAAGAAAAGTCAATCAATTTTAGTGAAGTTTATAAGTCTGAAAATGTTGAGGAAGTAAACCTGCATAAAGATAGAGCAGACAAAATAAGGTTAAGATGCAAAAAATGCGATAAGGATATGCAAAGGATTCCAGAGGTCATTGACAGTTGGGTTGAATCAGCCGCGATGCCTTTTGCGGAATTGCACTTTCCATTTGAAAACAATGCCGAGTTTAAAAAGAGGCTTCCAGCCCAATATATCGCGGAGTACATTGCTCAAACAAGAACGTGGTTTTATTATTTGCATGTTTTGTCTGTTTTGTTGTTTGGAAAAAATTCTTTTGAAAATGTTGTCAGTACGGGCACAATTTTAAATGAAAAAGGAGAAAAACTTTCAAAGTCAAAGATGAACTATCCCGACCCTTGGAACATAATAAACCAATATGGAGCAGACGCTTTGAGATTTTATTTAATGTCCAGCTCTGTGATGCAGTCGGAAGATTTATTTTTTAATGAGAGAGACGTAAAAGATACTTATAATAAAGTAGTAAACACTCTGTGCAACGTGGTCGAATTTTACGGGACATACGTTTCAAAAAAATTATCTGAAGATACACCTAAAAAGTTTAAAAATATTTTAGATAAATGGATTTTGAGCAAGCTGAACAATTTTATCGGAGAAATAACTGTAGAAATGAATGGCTACAATACCGTAAAATCCTGTAGGCTCGTTAAAGATTTTATTGAAGAATTGTCTTTGTGGTATGTGAGGAGGACTCGCGGCAGATTTAAAGAGGAAGGAGAAGATAAACAAGACGCGGAAAGTGTTTTGAGAATTGTTTTGTTTAACTTCTCAAAAGCCATAGCTTCTATTTTGCCTTTTACGGCAGAGTTTGTTTTTAGAAAAATAAAAACAGAAAACGATGGAGAATCTGTGCATTTGGAAAATTGGCCTGAACAAAATAAAAAGTTGATTGATAAAAATTTGGAGGAAAAAATGGACGAGGTTAGAAAAGTTGTCAGTTTTGCGCTCGGAGAGCGAGTTTTGAAAGGGTTGAAAGTTAGGCAGCCGCTGGCTTCATTGAAAATTAAAAATGATAAATCAAAAATTAAAAACGAAAAAGAGTTGCTGAAACTGGTGAAAGATGAAACAAACATAAAAGAAATCATTTTTGATAAAAACATTGAAAATGAAGTTGAATTAGACACAAATATTACAAAGGAATTGAAAAAAGAGGGAGAACGAAGGGAAAAAATTAGAAGTATCAAGGATCTTAGAAAAATAGGCGGATATAATCCGCAAATGATTATTAGTAATCTTTCTTCAACAGCGGTCATATCGTTTGCCAAAGATCCCCAATTTTTAAAAGAAGTCGGCATTAGCAATATCACCAAGGTCTCTAAAAAAGAAGAAATACCACAGAATTATATCGTGAAGGAAATTAAAGACGAAGAAGGAAAAATTGATTTTATTGCAATACCCAAAATAGACAAAAACAATTAAAATGGTTTTAAATAATTTTTAAAATGACGATTGATTTTTCTATTTTTCAAAATAATGAAAATTTACTGTTTATTTTAATTATTTTTTTAATTGTCCTTGTTGCGCTCGCAATTGTAGTTTTTATTATTGTTTCAGTTTTTAAATTAATAAAGGAAACGGTAAAAAAAATATTTTTCAAAAATGAGGATTTAGAGTACGATCGGAATTTTGATGTCGTAGTTCCAGAGTTAGAAGAGAGCAGGCAGGAGCGGGAAAAAATCGCAGAAAAACAGCAGGAATTTGGGAAGGACTTAACCCATGCGCCGAAGATGCAATACATGGACATCAAAAAGCCTAGCGAAGAAAATACGGCAGAAAAAGACCAAAAACAAGCTTTTGGCAAAAAAGAAAAAAAAGATATTGAAGAGGGTTTGGTTGCGTTAAAAAAATCCGCAATAGGCGAAAAAGAGGAAGAATCAACGGTTTTTTCTAAAATTAAGATACCCGTATCTAAAAAATTTGCAACCGGGGGGACAGGGGCTGGCGGCGGAAAAACGGTAGCGGAAAAAGATGGCGGTCCTGCAAAGGATTCAAATATTGACCAGGAGGGGTTGGATGAAAAAAACGGCGCCACAGGAGCGGAAAAAAGTTATCAGCCGGTTTCTTCTGGCAAAGAATCTATAATACAGCAAAACAGAATGGAAATGTTAAAAGGGTCTGAAATAAAAATACCGCGGGAAAAAATCGCAGAAAGGGCATTTGGCGCGCAAAAAGATTCGTATAACACTGGTGAAAAAATTTCTTCAGAAATTCACGAAGATGCTTTGGCTTCTCGTCCAAATAGCAATACTAAGAAAGATGACTCTATATTTTCAGGAAAATCGGAGGTGTCCCGCATAGATTTGAGGCAAAAGCTGGGAGGAGACCCTAAGGTTTGGTTAGCAGAAAAGCAGGTCGGTTTGACCTTAAATTCAGCGGAAAGAGGCAAATTGGAAAAAGAGGTTTTTCCCCAGACCTATGGCAGAAATATATCTAAAACAGATTTAAAATGGGGAATTAAAAAATTGAATCAGAAGATGCTTAATACGAAAGATTCGGCTGAAAAAGGGAAAATAAGAAAAGAAATTAAGTTTTTCAAGAAAATAGGCGGGATAAAATAAATTTTCATGGCAGTATATTACCGGACAAAGGGCTTTATTTTTAAAAAAGACGACAGGTCTGAAGCGGACAGAGTTTTTTCTATTTTTACAAAAGATTTTGGAAAAATAGAGATACGCGCCCGCGCTATAAGAAAAATCACCTCGAAATTAAGGGCGGGAATTGATAAGTTTTATTTTTCGGAAGTTGAATTTATCCAGGGCAAAAACCATAAAACCCTAACCGATGTTGTTGCAATAGAAAAAAATGATTGTTCGCAAAATTTTGAAAAAATGATAATTTACAATAAAATTGCAGAGGTTTTAGACAAATTTATCAAAGGTCAGGAAAAAGACGAAAAACTTTGGAATTTAATATCAGATATATTCAAAAAGATTAACAGCCAAAAATTAACGGCCGATGCTACGCGATTATTATATTTTTATTTTATGTGGAATTTTTTTTCTGAATTAGGGTATATGCCGGAAACCCAAAAGTGCGTTAAGTGCTGTGAAAAATTAAATCCTTATAATCTTTATTTTTCTAATAAAGACGGCGGGATTGTATGCAAAAACTGTACGGCAGAAAATTATTATGATAAAGAAACTTGTTCTGAAGGTTGCCGTAGGATAAATTCAGACGTTGTAAAGATATTAAGGTTGATTTTTAATAAAGATTGGCAAGTTTTGAGCAGGCTGAAGATAGAACACCTATCGTTGAACCTGTTAAATCAATTGTCAGAAAATTACTATTTATATATGTTGTCAAGCCATTCTTTTTCATAATTTATAGTATAATCATTTAATAACTCAAGGTTGATGAAAAAATATGCCTAAGAAAATAATTTTTATTATTCTGTCGGTAGTAGTAATCTTTGGAGCCATAGCTTTTTGGTTTTATAGAGAGGGTATTTTTTCAAAAGAAATTTTGAGGATTGAAATTTTAGGGCCTGATATAGCAAAAGTGGGAGACGAGATTGAATATACTATTAAATATAAAAATAATGGTAATTTTGTGTTAGAACAACCGAAACTTATTTTTGAACTTCCGGAAAATTCTTTAACAGAGGACGGAAAAACAATGATCGCCAAAGACTTAAAAGACGTCTATCCCGGGGATGAAGAATTCGTGAAATTTAAAGCAAGGCTTTTAGGAAAGGAGGGAGACTTGAAGGTGACGAAAGCGAACCTTTCTTATATACCAAAAAATATAACCGCCCGCTATGAATCAAGCACAACCTTCACCACAAAAATTGATATTGTTCCTCTGACTTTAGATTTTGATTTGCCGTTAAAAGCAGAAAAGGGGAAAGAAATACAATATTCAGTTAACTATTTTTCAAACGTGGATTATCCTCTGGAAAATCTCAGTATAAAAATTGATTCTGTGAACGGGTTTAGTTTTGAAACATCTGCTCCGCCTTCTTTAGATAACTACGAATGGAAGCTTCAAACATTGAATAAGGCGCAGGGAGGAAGAATTAATATTAAAGGAAGAATTACGGCTGATACCGGTAGCCGTTTAAATTTTACAGCAAAGCTTGGTATGAGAATAGCAGGAAGTTTTATTGAGATAAAGGATACGAACATAGATGTAGAAGTAATTGAGCCGTTGCTTTTTATTTCCCAACAGATAAATGGCTCTGTAAATTATGTGGCGTCGCCAGGAGAACTTCTGCATTACGAAATATTTTTTAGGAACATAGGCTCTACCCCTTTTGATAATTTATTTATGGTGGTAAAACTAGATAGTCCGGCATTTGATGCTTCTACCATACAAGCCGAAGAAGGCCAATCCCAACCCAATGATAATTTGATCGTTTGGGATTACAAACAAGTTCAGGGATTAAAAAGATTGGCCGTTCAACAGGAAGAGAGTGTTAGATTTGATGTGAGGCTAAAAAACAGCTGGCCGCTTTCTGATTCCGAAAAGAACAATATAACCGTAAGAGACAGTGTAAACATTTCGCAAATCACTCAAGATTTTATCACAAAAATTAACTCAAACTTGGGTATCTCTCAAAAAGGCTATTATCAAAATTCAACCGTTTCAAACTCAGGACCAATTCCTCCGATAGCCGACAAGTCTACTACATACACCATCGTATGGACGATTAATAATTATTTTAATGATTTAAAAAATGTTAAAGTAAAGGCAAACCTTGCGCAGAACGTTGTTCTGACCGGGTTAATTTCTCCCGAAAGCGAGTCGTCCAAATTTTCTTTTGACAGTTCAAGCAGGGAAATTGTTTGGTCGGCTGGAGACATCACGGCATCTTCAGGAAGCCAAAAATCAATATCTTTTCAGGTTTCCTTAACGCCGGCTGTTTATCAAAAAAACTTTATAGCCGACATTATAAGCGAGGCAACTATTTCTGGCGAAGATCAGGCAACCGGCGCAACTGTTACATCAAAAGGTTCGGCTGTGAATACAAGTATGCCCGACGATCCTACGGTTGCGGGTAAAGGAATAGTGCAATAAAAATAAATTAAAATATGCCTGAAAAATTTGGCGAACAACCAACCGATGAACCAATAGAGAGTGGCGATCTCGGTCCATTTGAGCTTCACAAAAAATATGAAAAGCATTTTGAAGAATATCTCGATTTAACGCGTCGTTCTGATTCAGGCATTGATGTATTATCTCAAAAAGAAAGAGAGCGCTTTACTGAATTGGGCTACCATTATTTACAGGTTAAAAAAAATGAATATTGGGCCATAGAGGCATTTAGAAAATTGCAGGATTTTAAAGGACTGCGTAAGGTAGCTGACCAGCTTCTTCGCGAGCGTCCAGATAGCTTCTACATGCCCAGCGTTTTAAATATGCTGGAAGATCA
>LBSQ01000004.1 GCA_000992015.1 Parcubacteria group bacterium GW2011_GWA2_37_10 | reverse complement strand
ATCTAATATTTTTCTGGTTAAAACATCTTTTGCCCCCTGAATATCGTCGTCAGTTATTTTTTTCACCTTGCCTGTATATCCGCCGGCCATTGCCTCTGTCGATTCTGCATAAATACTATAATAGTATGGCGTACCCGATAATTTTGGCACAGAAAACTTGGCCGATTTTATATTATAACCTGGCCCGGATTCTGCGGCTTCTACTTTTACGGTTATTAGGCCTGGAGTAATTTTTGCTCCTTGTTTTTTCCCTGCCGGCACTACAATTTTTTGCAATGTCACAAAATATTTACCGGAATCAGATAAAAAGTGAGTGCCTGTCTTCAATGTAATTGACGAAGGCGGATCAAATTTATTATAAATTTTTATTGTGCCCGTTGCTTTACCTTCATTTGAAGCCGACCCTGTAGCAGGAAAATCTTGTGAACCATCTTTCTCTTCTTCCAAATACAGAGCTAGAATAACTTTGTTGGTTAAATCGTTTGAATCAATTGTTTTGTCCGCAGTTATTGTCTCCTTAAAACTCAAAACATCCGTCTTCGGCCAAATTTGTATATCTGCCCTGGGCAATTTAAAAAATAAATATACGGCTATTACAACAACCAAAATTCCCGTCCCGGCCAAAAATTTTCCAAGCGGAAATTTCTTTTCTTTTCTCCGACGGTTATCTTTACTGCCTTTTTTCAAAGGTTCTTTTTTAATATGGTTTTTTTTATCGCCATCAATAAAGGGCTTTATATCGTCCTCTGTTTTTTTAGCTATTTTGGGCGGCTTAATGTCGTATATTTTTTTTGCCATTGATTTTATAAACATAGCGAATAAAATCATCCTGAACTTCAGGCTGAGAAAAATTGTTCATTGCCTGAAAGTGAAGGATAACATTGCTTCACTCAAGTATAGCTTTTATTCTACGTACTCCAGACGAGGAACTCTCTTCTTTAGTAATTTTAAAATGCCCCAAAATTCCTGTTCTTTCCACATGAGGGCCTCCGCAAATTTCCCTGCTCACGTTTTCATCCCCTTTGCCCACAAAATAAACTTTTACTTTTTCGCCATATTTTGACTCAAAAACTCCCATAGCATTTATCTTTTTTGCTTCGTTTAAAGACATTTCCTTAAACCAAACCTGCAGGTCTTTTTTAATTATACCATTTACAAAATTTTCCACATCCCCTATTTGTCCACTGGTCATTTTCTCTTTGTGCGAAAAATCAAACCTCAGTCTTTCAGAGGTTATATTGCTTCCTTTCTGCGCAACATTGTCCCCTAAAACCTTCCTTAATCCGGTCAACATCAAGTGCGCGGCTGTATGTAGTTTTGTAGTTTGTTCTGAATTATCCGCCAATCCCCCTTTAAACATTCCCGCGCTGGCTGTCCGCGACAACTCCTGATGTTTTTTAAATTCCTCTTCAAATTCTATCTCGATTTTTTCTTTATCTATTTCTAAATTATAGTTTACCTTCGTCGCCATACTCTCGATTTCTTCAAAACTCATTTCCACCGGAAAACCATACGTCTGGAATAAATCAAAAAATTCTTTACCGGTTATCACATCTTTTGTAATCAAATCCAGAGCCCTAATCCCGTCAAACATTTTTTGCAACTCACTAAGTCCTGTTTGCAAAGTCTTTTCAAATTTTTCTTCCTCAATCTCAAATTGTCGCACAATAAAATCGCGGCTACTCTCTATCTCAGAGTAAAAACCGTCATAAACTTCCAAAACCGAAGGGTAAATTTTTACAATAAAATTTTCTTCGACTCCCAATTGTTTTCCATATCTTATGGCTCTCCTGATCAATCTTCTCAAAATATATCCTCTGCCTAAATTAGACGGCTCAATTCCAGAGGCCAAGAGAAACGTTGAGGCTTTGATATGGTCTGCAATAATTCTAAATTCTTTTTTGTAGCCTTGATATTTCTTGCCGGATAATTCCTCAATTTTTTGTATAATTGGTAAAAATAAATCTGTCTCATAAACGTTATTTTTTCCTTCAGAAACCATTACCATTCTCTCTAGTCCGCCACCAAAGTCAACGTTGCACTGTTTTAATTTCTCAAAACCTTTTTCGGTTTTTTTGTATTCAATAAAAACGCTATTTCCTATTTCAACAAATCTTCCGCAATCGCAGTTAACGTGACAGGGTAAATTTCTAAATTCAGAATTTTCATGTCTTTTTAATTTTGCTCCCAAATCATAAAAAATTTCACTATCAGATCCGCCAATCTCACCTAACGGCATCTTTTCTGGCGCGCCAGATCTTGACCACCAACATTTATTGGCTGGATAATAAAAAATTTCTCCGTTTTGCATTCCATTTTTTTCCGAAAAATCAACATCCTTTGCTTCAATTTTATACTTTTGAAAAATTTTCTTTAAAATATTCACCGATTCTTCATCTTTTGGAACTCCTATTTCTTCGTCGCCTCTGAAAACAGTGCAATACAATTTTTTCGCGTCTAACTTCAGTTCTTCTATCAAAAATTCATAAACCCAATTTAATTGTTCTTCCTTGAAATAATCTCCCAAAGACCAATTCCCCAGCATCTCAAAAAATGTTGTGTGAAGATTATCTCCCACCTCATCAATATCTTCTGTCCTCAAAGATTTTTGCGAATTAGCCAACCTATTTCCTTGAGAATGTTTCTCGCCCAACAAATACGGCACCAACGGCTGCATTCCAGAACTAATAAATAAAGTTGAAGAATCATTTTCCGGAACCAAAGAAGCGCTGGGAATTATTTTGTGTCCCCTTTTTTCAAAAAAATTTAAATACTTTGTCCTCAGTTCTGACGACTTCATTAGATTATTATACTATAAAAATAAATTTATTCAAACTGCTGTATTTTGTGTAAAAAAAGAGACCCGCCCACCTATAAAGGCGCGGGTCGTATTTGATTATTGGGTGATAACACCCAACCTAGCCACCCCGAAAATAGTGCCGCTACTCGTCCTGTTCAAGATATAACGAACTCGTCTTCGTTGAAATTATACAGGGCGAGCTCTCCGCTGTTCATGGCCTCTAGGACTTGAGCTACCTCGGTTTTTCCAGCGACTTTAAGGGTCTCAACCACCTCTTTGACATACGACAAACGGGAGCCAACTGGAGTTCCCAGTTTTTTGCCCATTTGCTTATAGTCAAAGATGGTAGAAATCACGAGACCCACCAAAGCCTCGCGGACAATCAAAGGGGTGTCTTGGTCCGTCGCCACCTTGATTACCTCGATGTTCACCCTTTTGCCACGATAAAACTCACCCGGCTCGACGAGAGGGGCCATAACCTCTTGTGAACCAAAAATCATGATAGTTCTCACTGGCATAACGTTTTCTCCTTTTTGTCAAAGGTCAAAAAAGGTTAAGGGAGAGATACTAGTTTCTATCATGCACTTTATTTTTCTAAAGTCAAGATTGCGTAACACCCGGTGTTGCGCAAAAATTTGTTATGTATATCTGTCTGCAACTACTGTTGCGGCGAATGACTGGGGTTTTATGCGCGCTTCAAAACCATTGCTTCTTATTAAGCCCACCACCTCTTTTACCATTTCTTTTGTTTTGCCAATCTCCCCCACATCGGCGTGAATATATTGAAATTGATAGTTAAAGGTTAAGGTGGCTTGTCCAAATTCTTTTTCTAAAGTTTCACGCAGAGACAAGGCAAGTTCGCAAGACAAATAAACTTCCTGCAAAATTCTATTTTTCCAATTTATGTTGGCAAATCTTTTTAAAAAATTATCCGGATATTGCATTTTTTTTAGAAAAAATCTGCCGCCCGCTCCCGTGCGCAAAACCACAATTGCAATTGGAAAAAATGGTTTATCTGAAGACGGTGAATCGCACCCCACCACAATATCATAAAAAAAATCAGGTTGCTCCTGAATATAGCTCTTAATTTCTTTGATAACTTGGTCAAAACTTAAATTCCCCTTGCTTGGGCTGAAAAAATGTCCGCTATTTACTATCTCGTCGTTCATATTGCAATTCTATCACTTTCTACTATTTTTACAAATTCTTCGGCATCCAGCGAAGCTCCGCCGACTAAAAGTCCTTGCATGCCAGCGTCTTTTAAATAACCTCGCGCATTTTCAACGTTGGCGCTACCTCCGTAAAGTATTCTGGTGTTTTGTTTAACAAATTTTCTTATATAATCAGATATTTCTTTAATTTTTTCTACGGTCGGTAACTCTTTCGTTTTATATGGATCGCCATTACTAATCGCCCAAACCGGCTCGTAGGCGACATTTATATTGTCAATATCAACAATGTCTTTTAACCCTTGTTGTAATTGTCTTTGCAAAATCTCGTCCCTTTTCCCTGACTCTTTTTCTTCCGCTGTTTCACCAACGCAAAAAATAATTTTAAGTCCCGCAGACAATGCCTTTATTATTTTTTTGTTTATTATTTCATCGGTTTCACCAAAATATTTTCTACGTTCTGAGTGTCCGATAATTACATATTCAACGCCCAAATCTTTTATCATTGCCGGAGAAATTTCTCCGGTAAACGCCCCTTTTTCCTCCCAAAAACAATTTTGCGCGCCAAGCGCCAAATTTTTAAAAGATATTTTTTTAAAAATTGGCAGATACAAAAAAGGGGGACAAATAACTACTTCTGTTTCCTCCCAACCCGAGGCTGGTCCGCATAGGGCGGAAAAAATTTCTTCTGCTGATTTTTGCGAGATTGGATTTAATTTCCAATTCGCCGCAATTAAATTCTTCATAATTAAAACGTATTTAATTAAATATCATTATTTTATAATATTATCACAACAAAAAATAATAACAAATAGAGATAATAAAAAAATAATAAAAGACAATAAAAAAAATATTTGAGACACCGGTAGCGTTTTTGTCGATCGACAAAAACGCTACCGCCAATTATCAATTCAATTTATATCTATTTTTCAAACGCTCTTCATTATCAATAAAGTCCGCCAAAACAAATCTAACATATTTTTCCAATTTGAACATCTTGACCAGCGCCGCTACTTCTTTTTGGCAATCGTATGGGTAAACAAACAAGCTTTTCTGGAGCTCGTAAAATCCACCCGACTTGAATCTGTACCTTAATGCGTTCCTTCCCTTCCTGCATTCTTCCGGAATATCAAAAGCAAATATTCTCCATTTTCCATCCCATTTTTCTTTCCTGTTTTCAAGCCTTCTAAAAATAATATTTAGCGCCCTCAGCATCCCTTTTTCTGTAAGGGAAACGAGCACCGTACCGTTATAATTTTCTTTTTTCTTTATAAATTTTTGTTTATTTAAATCCCTGATTCCATCTTTTATTTTGTTTGAACTAACTTCATTTTTCCAATGGTCAAAATATTCCGAAATCCAAAGCCCTTTCTTTGCTCTATAACTAAAACCATAATCAATAGAATCGTATAAATGCAATAAAATTTCCTCAATTACAGAGTTTTTCATTATCTTAATTCTTTATAATTTTTTTATTTATCTTTATTATTTAATTATACTGCAAATCATACTGGTAGTAAATTTGTCGATCGACAAAAACGCTACCAATAAACAAAACTGAAATAAAAAAATCAATAAAAAAGCCCTGTTCAAACGAATCCAAACAGGGTCTATAAAAATAGAGGGGCATTGCCTTCAAAAACAGCTTTTATGCTTTGAACAACCGTTGTTTTGTTTTTGCGAGAGATTAGCCAAGAGTCTACGATATTTTGCCGTTTTTAACGGTAAATTCCGATTCTATATATTCGCCTGCCGGGAAAACAACAACTGCTTCGTCGTCCACGCCTAGCCTGGCCACCTCGTAAATTCTATAAATCATGCACTGGCCAACTTTTCCAAAAAACACACCCATCTGATATTCACCATCGGCCAGCTCGTGGAACTGTTTTACACCGGCGATGCGTGCGATTTCCTTCCATAGCTCAATTTCTTTTCGAGCCACAGTGAGGTTTTGGACTAATGACACCACTAAAACTATGGCGAAGCAGACAAGAAGCATACTGACGAGCAACATAAACGCCTCTGTTTCTATTTTGTGAAACTGCCGAGAAGGAAGAATCCAACTCTGGAAAACAGTTTCGTATGCTGGTTTTAGACTACTACTTTTCTATAATTCAGTCAATATTTTTGCGCCGTTTTTTGTTACGGCAATTGTGTGTTCAAAATGGGCTGATAACGAGCCGTCTTTTGTGGCAAAGCCGAAACCGTCTGCTGATTTTTTTAGGTTATAATCCCCGGCTGTTATCATTGGTTCTATGCAAATTACCATGCCTTCTTTTAAGGTTTCACCCGCATGCCTTTTGCCAAAGTTAGGAACTTTTGGTTCTTCATGCAGTTCTTTTCCTATGCCATGTCCGCACAAGATCCGGACAACATTAAAACCCTGACTCTCAACAAGTCTTTGAATTGTATTCCCTATGTCGCCGATTGTGTTTCCCGGTTTTACTTTTTTAATTCCAAGCCTTAAAGATTTTTTTGCAACATTGATTAGCCTTTTTGCCTCAAAAGAAATTTTGCCAACAGGAACGGTTATAGCCATATCTGAATAATATCCTTTATATATAACTCCCAAATCCAAACCAATTATATCGCCTTCTTTTAGAATATAATTTGACGGATAACCATGAACAACATTTTCGTTCACCGAGGCGCACAAAGAATAAGGAAATCCTTCGTGGCCCTTAAAACCTGGTTTAGCTCCCAAAGACAAAATAAGAGCCTCTGCGGCTCTGTCTAATTCCAAGGTAGTAATTCCCGGCTTTACCTGTTTTTCAATTCCCCTCAGGGTTGTTGCTAAAATTTTTCCGGCATCTCTCATTATTCTGATTTCCTCTTCCGATTTTATCTTTATCATTTAATTGCAACTAAAATATCTTCGTGCACATCTGCAACTGACTGTTCGCCATTAATTTTTTTTACCTCAAAATTATTTTTTTTAAAATATTCAACCATGGGATGTGTTCTCTTAGCGTACTCTTTGATTCTAATCTTAATCGTTTCCGAATCGTCTAAGTTTTTTCTTTTTACCAATTTTGACCCGTCTAATGGGCATACGGTTAAATTTTCTGTTTCGCTATTAGATAAAATAGAATGGCGCATCAGCTCGCAAATTTTTCTGCGGGAATTTCTGAAAATTGTTTCTTCCGGTTTTATTTCAAGTAAAATTATTTTTATATTTTCTTTTCCGTAAAGATTTTCTAAAACAGGCATTACTCTTTCAACCTCGTAGATGGTTCTTGGCGAGCCGGCTAAAACTAAATTTTTACCTTCATTAAAAAGATTTTTTACTTCGTTTATTACCAAATAAGTCACCCATGGGGGGCTAGTTAATGTTCCCTGTTCCCAGAGCTTTTTTTCTTCTAAAACGTCAAATTTTTTACCATCAATTTCAATAAATCTTTCTTTAGGATTTTCTGCTTCTCTAAACTGCCTTTCTAAAATTTTACTTGTTTCAAAAAGAAACAATCCCAATTTATTTGAAAGAAGTTCAGATTGGGTTCCCTTTCCAGCTCCTGGAGGCCCAAATATAATGATGACTTGTTTTTGCATTTAGAAAGTGTCGTATTCGCGCATTTGCAATTGCGCGTTAATTTGGCGCATTGTGTCTAAAACAACTGAAACCACGATTAAAAGAGATGTTCCTCCGATTAAGAATGTAAAACCGGTTACGCCTGTCGCTCCGGCAATAATTGACGGCAGAACAGCAATTAGTCCCAAAAATATGGCCCCGGTAAACAAAACTCTGTTTAGTATATGCTTTAGAAAAACGGCCGTTGAATTTCCTGGCCTTACGCCCGGGATAAAACCGCCCATTTTTTGCAAATTTTCAGCAATTGTTTTTGGGTCAAAAGTGACCGCGGTATAAAAATAGGTGAATAAAATAACCAGCAAAAAATATAATATTCCGTGCACCCAAATGTTGTTGAAAAAAGCTCCGGCGGCAGTTGCAACTGTTCCAACAAATCCGGGGGTTCCGCCCAAAAAACTTGCTATCATTCCCGGAAACAAAAGTATAGAGAGAGCAAAAATAATTGGAATAACTCCGGCCGGATTAACATTTAAAGGCAGATATGTAGAAACGCCGCCGTACATTTTATTTCCCCTTACCCTTTTTGCATAAGAAACCGGAATATTTCTTCTGGCTTCAGTAATTAAAACTACACCGGCTATAATAACCAAGGATAATACAAAAAATAAAAAATACGAGGGAATTTTTGACGGATCCCATGCGACAAATGTTTGAAAAATATTAATCGGCAGTGTTGCAACTATTCCTGCAAAGATCAGAAGTGAAATTCCGTTTCCCATTCCCTGCTCTGTAATAATTTCACCGATCCACATCATAAACATTGCGCCCGCGGTAATTGTTAGAATTGAACTTATCAAAACAGATATTGGAAGAGATGAAATTATTCCTTGGCGTTGGAATAAAGTTATCATTCCGTAACCTTCAAAAACGGCTAGCGGAATGGTTAAAAGCCTTGAGTATTGATTAAATTTTTGCCTGCCGGCTTCGCCCTCTTCTTTGTATATTCTTTCCAGCGCAGGAAAAATCATTGTCAGCAATTGCAAAATAATCGTAGCTGTAATATATGGCCCAAGCGCCAACAAAACAATGGAAAAATTACTCAGAGCTCCGCCTGAAAATATATTTAACAAACCGAAAACCTGATTTTCGGCAAAAAACTTCCTTAAGTTTTCCAGTCCAATTCCCGGAATAGGTATATTGGCAGCTATCCTAAAAACAACAAAAAGAAAAATTACAATAAGAAATTTTTTTCTAAGGTCTTTGCTTTTAAATAAAAATAATATTTTATCGTACCACATGATTTACGAGCAAAGCGAGAAAATCACACTGAGTCCCGCAGGCGAAGGGTATGCCTTGCTATTTTTAATTTTTATTTTATAAATTTAAAAGTGGAAAGAATTTGATTATAAATTTTATAATTTGGCATTTCTGAACTATAACCCCAAAATAAATGATTTACTTTTTTGATAATCTTTATTTAATTTTTCCTAAAATAAAATTTTTGATTTTAATTGCCGCTTCGTATGCTTTTTTTGCGTCATTTCGGGAAAATTCTATATAATCATCTGGGTAGCGCGATCCAATATAAAACTGATCTAAAAATCCTGCGCTATCTTTTAGCGCCCCAAAAGATTTATCAATTTTTACGCAGTCCTCAACAAGCGCTTCCAAATCGTGAATTTTTCTCGTGTGCAAATCGTGATAAGCTAGAAATCCTTTCAGATATTTTTCTGCCGCCTGCTGAGCATGAAAACAAACTGGGTTAGGAGAAAAAGATTCCTCCTTTAAGATAACTTCAATAAGCGCTAAATCTTCATCTGCCCGCTGAAACCAGCTTTTTACATAATCTGTTAGCATAATAATTTAATGCAAAATATTTAATCGCCTTTTAGGAAGCGCTACATTAAATAGGCTTCCTGGTTTAGAATAAAGAACCTTTCCATGGCGCAAAATATCTTCTATAAAAAGATTTTTATATTCATTGATGCTTTTTTCAACTTCCTCTGGGGTGTAAACCAAAATATCCATTGCGGGGAAGTCAGAGCCAAAAAGTTTTAACCTCAATTCTCTTTGGCGCTCAATTCTACTTTTCTGACTCTGTTTTATTATAAATAAATCAATATCGCTATCTTTGTTTGGATTTCCCCATACAAAAGAACCAAAAAGTATGATTTTTTCTGGCCTGTATTGCCTGACGATTTCATCAATTATATTTTTAATTTTATCAGTAATTTCCATTTTAGTTTTTTAATAAAAATTAAAATTACTTTATAATACCGCCGGCTTTTTCAATTGCGTCTTTCGCCGACTTTGAAACTTTACAATTTTCAACAGTAAGCGGTTTTGTAAGTTTTCCGGAACCCAATATCTTAATTTTTGGAACCTTTCCTTTTATCATACGGACAATTCCATTTTTAATCAAATTTTCAGGATTGATTATTTCGCCGTTTTTTGAATTTTTTTCTAGGACGTCAAGGCTTACTACAACTGAAAAATCTTTCAGAACAAATCTTCTGTATCCTCTTAATTTTGGATACCTTTTTATCAATTCCCTGATTATGGGCACCATTTTTCTGCCGGCTCTTGAACTTTGGCCTTTATTTCCTTTTCCGGAATAAGTACCCTTTTTTCCTCCTCTGCCGACCCGCTTTTTATCCCTGTTTTTATGCTTTGGTTTTAGTTCGTGTATTTGCATGATTTATGAACGAAGTGAATAAATCACCCTGAGTCCCATAAGGCGGGACGAAGGGTTACCTAACTCTTTGCTTTTAATTTCTTCAATGCTTCCATTGTCGCCATTGCATTGTTAAGTTTGTTTTTAGAACCGGAAAGAATTTTTGAAGAAATATTTTTTATGCCGGCCAATTCGCAAATAGTCCTCACAGCTCCGCCTGCAACTAAACCTCTTCCCTTTTTCTGAGGTTTCAGTAAAATTTGCGCAGGTCCCGCCTTTGCTTCAACCTGATAAGGAATAGTTCCTTCTGTAATAATAACACTTACTAAATTCTTTTTCGCTTTGCGGGTGGCTTTCTCAATCGCCTGAGAAACATCTTTTCCTTTGTCTATGCCGATACCAATTTTTCCTTTTTTATCTCCGGCAACCACAACTGCCCTAAAACTCATCCTCTTTCCGCCTCCTGTAACTCTTGTAACTCGGGCTAAGTCTAAAAGCTTTGACTCAAACTCGTCTTTTGGCGCCCCTCTGCCAAGGCCTGCGCGTCCAAAGCCGGGTTTTCTATTTTGCCCGAATCCCCCGCCTCTCTGCCCTTGCCCATGACCAAAACCAACACGAGGAGCTGTTGGCTCGCCGGTAGGAATAGGCACAAAACCATCATTTGATTTTTTTATTTGGTCTACGACCACTTTGTCTTCTGCCATAATATTTAATTTTTAATTTGATTGCTTGCTCCCCGTAGGGATAATTTTAAATTTGAATTCAATTCGAATTTATCTAATTTGAAATGATTAAAACACGCTGTGTTTTCAAATTTAGTTATTTAAACATTTAAAATTGATTTCACTTAATTCCGCAGAATTACAACGAGCGGAGCGAAGTGGTTCTAATTGTAAATTGTAAATTTGAAATTAGAATATGAGTCCGCCTTCTCTTGCTCCGTCGGCCAGCGCTTTTATTCTGCCGTGATAGACAATCCCGCCCCTATCAAAAACAACTTTTTCAATTTTCTTTTCGGCGCATTTTTTTGCAATTAATTTTCCCACTTCATTTGCAACGGCAGATTTTGTGAGTTTTGCGTCCTTTATTTCTCTGTCGGAGGCTGATAATAAAACTTTTGCTTTGCCGTCATCAAGTAATTGCGCATAAATGTGATTAAGCGATCTGAAAACACAAAGCCGCGGCATTTTTAAAGTGCCGCTTATTTTTGATCTGATTTTTTTATGCCTTCTTTGTCTTTTTTCTTTTTTTGTTATCATGTTATTTTTTTGCCGCTACAACTTTTTTACCTTCTTTTCTTCTAATTTTTTCGCCTTGATATTTTATTCCCTTTCCTTTATAAGGTTCAGCTTTTTTAGCCTTTCTCACCAGCGAGGCAACATGCCCCACCAGCTCTTTATTTATTCCGGAAACCGTAATGACATTTTTTTCCACCAAAAAATCAATGCCTTCCGGTTTTTTTATTTTAACCGGATTTGTAAAACCGACATTTAATGTCAAACCCTCAACGTCCGCCATTGCCTTAAAACCGACTCCTTCGATCTCCAGCTTTTTTTCAAATCCTTTGCTTACCCCCTCAACCATATTTGAAACTAAAGCCCTATACAATCCCCATAAATTTCCTTTTTCAGATAAAACCAAAATCTTTCCGTCTTTAATTTCAATTCTTACATTGCGGTTAATTTCCCTTTTTAATTCTCCTTTGGGGCCCGTAACATTCAAAACCTCGCCGGCTAATGTTGCGGTGACTCCCTCTGGTATTTCAATTGGTTTTTTTCCTATTCTTGACATAATTTTTATTACCAAATTTCTAATAAAACTTCTCCCCCCAATTTTTGTTTCCGCGCTTCTTTGTTCGTCATTAATCCTTTTGGGGTTGAAACTACCGATATTCCATATCCTCCGCGAACTCTTTTTATTTCTGACCATTTTCCATAAATTCTCTGACCTGGTTTTGATATTCTCCTTAAACCGGAAATCGCAGAAATTCCATTATCATATTTCAAAACAATTTTCATTATTTTGTTCTTTCCTTTGGCAGCCTTTTTTACTTCGCTTATTAGCCCCTCTTGAACTAAAACTTTTGCAACCTCATATTTCAGGTTTGAAAAAGGAATAGAAACTTCTGGCTTCTGTACAGCCTGGGCATTCCTTATTTGATTTAACATGTCTGTTATTGGGTCTATCATAGTTTTTGTTATTACCCTGAATTTATTGAAGGGTTACCAAGAAGATTTTTTAACGCCGGGAATTTCGCCTTTATTTGCTAATTCCCTAAAGCATATTCTGCATAGTCCGAATGCTCTCATAAAACCATGCCGCCTTCCGCATTTAAAACAGCGCCGAATTTTTCTCGATGGATATTTAGGCTTCTTTTTTGCTTTTATTTCCTGTGATTTTTTTGCCATGATTTATGAGCGAAGCGAGTAAATCACACTTACACTGAGGTTTTTACCGAAGCGGAAGTGTTCTTTTTTATTTTGCTTCCCTCATTGGGAATCCCATTAATTTATACATCTCTAATCCTTCTTCTTTGTTTTTCGCATTTGTGACCACTGTTATTTGCAGACCGAAAATAGTTTTCTCTTTTTCAGTAAAAATTTCCGGAAAGGAAATGTGCTCTCTGAATCCGATGTTTAAATTTCCCCCTTTATCTATTATTTTTGGGTCAAGCCCCTTAAAATCCCTGGATCTTGGCAGAGACAGAAAAATCAGCCTTTCCAAAAAATCCCACATTCTGCTCTTTCTCAAAGTAACCGTTGCGGCAATTTCCAGACCTTCCCTTAATTTAAATCCCGCGATGGATTTTTTTGATTTCACTAATTTTGTTCTTTGCCCGGCTATTAGAGATAAATCCTGCATAATTAAGTTTTGTATTTTTTCCCGCTCTCCTGCGGTTTTGCTTGCAACCTCCTTGCCAAAGGAACTATTCAACATAATTTTCTTTATGCGCGGAACAGCCATCGGATTTTTATATCCAAACTTTTTCATCATGGCGGGAATTACCTCTTTTTTATACTTTTCCTTTAATTTTTCCATTTTTTAACGTAGCGATATATTATACTTCTTGCTTACATTTTCTACAAATTCTCTTTTTCGCTTGCCCTGAGCGCTTGCCCTGAGCCGCGCCGAAGCCTGCCGAAGGGTCAATTTTATATCCAACTCTCACTGCCTTTCCGCATTTCGGGCAAATTATTTTAACATTTGAAACTTCTATCGCTGCCGGAATGTCAACGACCTGCCCTTTTCCTCCTTCCTTTTTCGGTCTTACGTGCTTCTTTTTTAAATTAATTCCTTCTACTAAAATACCCCCTTCTTTAGGAAAAGCCCTTGACACCTTGCCGGTCCTGCCCTTATCTTTGCCTGATATTATCAAAACGTTATCGCCTTTTTTAATTTTCATGATTTGTGAACGAAGTGAAAAAATCATCCCGAGCCCGCAGGCGAGGGATATTCCTTTTATAATAATTCGCTTGCCATCATGGCAATTTTATCAAAGCCCTTGTCTTTTAATTCTTTTGCCGCAGGCCCTAAAATTCTGCTCCCTTTCGGAGCCTTTCCGTCGCCTAATATCACTGCTGCGTTATCGTCAAAACGAATATAAGAACCGTCACTCCTTTTATATTCCTTTCTTTGCCTGATAATTACTGCCTTTACTTTTTCGTGTTTTTTTACCAATTTTCTTGGTTCTGCTTTTTTTACAACTGCAACAATAATATCGCCCAGCTGAGCATATCTCCTGCGTGTTCCTCCGGGCACATTAATACATTGGATAATTTTTGCTCCAGTATTATCTGCGACTTTTAACATTGAACGTAATTGAATCATGCTATTTTACTTTATTTATCACTCTCCATTTTTTATCTTTTGAAATCGGGTTTGTCTCTTCAATGACAACCGTATCTCCGATATGAAATTCACCTTTCTCATCGTGGGCTTTATATTTTTTGTGGATTTTATATCTTCTCTTATATTTCGGATGCTCTTTTACCCTTTCAACCTGCACAACAACAGTTTTTTGCATTTTATCGGAAACCACTTTGCCTGTTAATATTTTCTTAGACATTTTCTTTTAATATAGTTAATATTCTGGCTATGTCTTTTTTTGTATTATTTATCTCTTTAACATTTTTCAACTTATTGGAGGAAAATTTAAACCTGATATCGCTCAGCTTTTTTCTCAAATCCAAAACTATTTTTTCCAATTCTTTTTTATCTTTTTTTCTAAGCTCTGCTGTCTTCATTTTTTATTCTTCTCTTTTAATAAATTTAGTTTTAATAGGCAGTTTATTGGCAGCTCCTTCAAGGGCCTCTTTTGCAATTTCCTCCTTTATGCCGTCCAACTCAAAAATAATACGGCCGGGCTTTATTGGATAAACATAATGGTCAACTCCTCCTTTTCCGCCGCCCATTCCCACTTCAGATCCTTTAAAAGTTACCGGTTTATCAGGAAAAACCCTTATCCAAAGCTTTCCGCCTTTTTTCAGGTATCTTATTATATGACGTCTTGAAGCCTCTAACTGCCTTGCTGTAATCCATTTTGTTCCCAAGGACTTCAAACCAAAACTTCCAAAGTTAAGCTCTGTAGCTCTTGTTTCAATTCCCTTGGACACTCCTCTGTGCCACTTCCTGTGTTTTACTTTTTTCGGCATTAATATTCCCATATATGTGTTAAAATATCTTTTTTGATTACATTGATGATAGCGAATTTACGTTGATGTTTTTACTCGAATTTTTCTCCTTTATATATCCAAATTTTTACTCCTATCGCTCCGTATGTGCAATGCGCTTCGGTCTGCGCATAATCAATATCAGCCCTGATCGTATTCCTTGGCAGCCGCCCTTGTCGAAGCCATTCTTTTCTGGCAATTTCAATGCCGTTTAATCGACCTGACACCTCTGCTCTTATGCCTTTTACCTCTCTGTTAGACATAACTCTTTCTATTGTTTTCTTTAAAACCTGCCTGAAGGGTATACGTTTTTCAATTTGCTGGGCAGCCATTTGAGCCACCAATGAAGCTGAAATCCACGGATTTTTTATTTCCCTTATCTCTATTTTTATTTCTCTTTTTTGTACAACGGTCAAGCGGTTTCTTCTCCTGTTTTCCTGTATCTTTTTTTCTAATACTTTTTTTAAAACTTCAACGCCCTCTCCACCCCTCCCGATTATTAAGCCGGGGCGCGCAGTTTCAATAATGATATTTAATTTATTGGCTGAATGTTCTATTTCAATGTTGGCTACTGAAGCCTCGCGTAATTTTTCTTTCAAAAAATCTTTTATCAAAAAATCTTCTTCAAGGTATTGAGACATTTTTTTACCATAAAAACCGCGGACATTCCAATCTTCTGTTCCTTTTATTCTGAATGCTTTTGGGTGAACCTTATGTGACATGTTGTTAAATTTATAATTCTAAATTTTCGGAATTAATTCGCTCAACACCAATGTTATGTGCGATGTTTTCTTTTGTATGGGATACGCCCTTCCTCTGGACATAGGGTGCCACCTTTTCAGTTTCGGGCCTTCATTTACAAAAATACTGGAAACATATAAATTTGATTCGTCCAGCTTAAAGTCGTGTTTCGCAGAGGCAACAGCCGAGTTCAAAAGCTTCAACACATTTCCTGCGGATCTATTCACTGTGAACGAAAGAATTGTCTGCGCCTGCAAAGCCTTTTTGCCTCTGACCAAGTCTGCAACCTGCCTTACTTTTCTTGGCGCCGTTCTTAAATTGTTTAATTCTACTTTAATTTCCATAATTAGCAAATTAGCGTAGCGATATGTTTTTAACGTAGCGATATGTCTATTTTTTAGGTCCGGATTTTACCGCGGCTTCAGTTTTGACAGCCTCTTTTTGCTCAACTCCGGCTTCTATTTCTCTCTGCATTTTTCCTCCATGCCTTACAAACTTTGTTGTTGGGGAAAACTCTCCCAGCTTGTGGCCGACCATATCTTCTGAAACGTAAACCGGCACAAATTCTTTCCCGTTATGGACTCCAAAGGTATGTCCCACCATTTCCGGGGAAATTGTGGAATACCTTGCCCAGGTTTTTATAATAACCTTCTCATCCCTTCTCAGCTTCAGCACTTTTTCCAACAAATTTTGGTCAATATACGGACCCTTTTTTAAACTTCTGCTCATTGTATAAGTGTATAACCGTCATTGCGAGCGGTAACGAAGCAATCTCACGCATTGTTTAGATTGCTTCGTCGCTACGCTCCTCGCAATAACGAAATTTTATTTCTTCCTTCTTTGAATAATCAATTTATTTGACCACTTTTTTCTGTTTCTTGTTTTAACCCCCAAAGCTGGCTTGCCCCAAGGAGTTTTCGGATGTTTTAAACCGATTGGCTGTCTGCCCTCGCCTCCTCCATGCGGATGGTCAACGGGATTCATTGCCGAGCCTCTTACGTGCGGTCTTCTGCCTTTTAGGCGAGATTTTCCGGCTTTTCCAAACGTATAAAATCTATTTTCCGGATTTGAAACCATTCCTATTGAAGCAAAACAATCGCCTAAAAATTTTCTAATTTCTGTTGACGGCATCTTCAGGTTTACATAATCCCCATTACGGGCTAATACTTGCGCCGAACTGCCAGCTGACCTCACAATTTTTCCACCCTTTCCCGGATCCAATTCAACATTATAAACCATTGTTCCAACGGGTATATTTTTTAATTTCGTTCTGTTCCCCGGAGTTAATAAAGTATTTTCATTGCCGGAAAAATTAACCGCATCTCCAACCTTTAATCCTTGCGGAGCTATAATATATTGCTTTTTTTTATCAGAATATTCTATCAAGGCAATAAATGCTGTTCTATTAGGATCATATTCTAAAGCAATAACTTCTGCCGGTAAATTCTGTTTTGTCTGTGAAAATTCAATAATTCTGTAAAGTCTTTTTACTCCGCCTCCTTTGTGCCTTACTGTAATTCTTCCGGAGCTTCCTCTCCCCGCATTTCTTTTTATGTATTTTAAAAGCCCTTTCTCTGCCTTCTTTTTTGTCAACTGGGAAAAATCTATCCCTGTCATTCCCCTTCTTGATGGTGTTGTAGGTTTGTATATTTTCATTTTAGTGCGATTCTAATATACTAATTCATACTAATTATACTAATACGTTATCGTTTTTCGTTTATTCGTATTATTAGTATGTCATTCGTATATTGGCATCGCATTATAGAATTTCTATTTTTTGGCCTTTAGTAATTTTAACTACTGCTTTTGTATGGCCGCTTTTAAATCCTTGTATTTTTCCAATTTTTCTTTTTTTATTCGGAATTTTTATTATGTTTACTGATAAAACATTTACTCCATAAACACCTTCAATCGATTTTTTTATTTCTGTTTTGTTTGAGTCGGCATTAATTTTAAATACATATTGATTACCTTCGGCTAAAATTGTCGCTTTTTCTGAAATATGCGGCTCTTTTACTATATCATAAGAAAATCCTTTTACTGATTTTTTTTCAACCGGTTTTTCAATCTTTTTTTCTTTTTTAATTAAAATATTTTCGGTTTTTTTAACCGGCATATTCGCGCCTTCGGCGCGACGCCCCGTCTGAATAGAAGATTCAGAATAGAGATTTTTTGCTTTCTCCGCTGCCTTTTTTCTTTTTAAAAAATCAAATAGCGCCATAGTCGTATCTGTCATTGCGAGGAAGGAGCTTTAGCGACTGACGAAGCAATTCCAGAGTTTCCAGATTGCCGCGTCGCCTGCGGGCTCCTCGCAATGACGAAGTGTTTATTTTAAGAATGTTTCTTTTATAACTTTAATTGCTTCCTTGGGCAATAATAAATATTTATATGTCATTAAATCTAAAATATTCAAATTTCTTGCTTCAAAAATTCCTGTTTTTTTGATATTCCTTGCTGACAAAAATGCGTTTTTATCATACTTTGGTAAAGCAATCAACAAACTTTGACTCTTGCATGGAAGTTTAGATAATGATTTTGCCATCTCTTTTGTTGCGGGAACCGCCATTTCTAATTTGTCCAAAACAATTAAATTTTTTTCCTTCGCCTTCTGGCTCAGGACCATAAATAATGCTTTTCTTCTCATTTTTTTGGGAATTTCCCTTTCATAAACCTTGTCTTTTCTGGGACCAAAGGTTATTCCGCCGCCTCTCCATAATGGAGAACGAATTGACCCGTGCCTTGCCCGTCCTGTTCCCTTTTGCCTCCATGGTTTTTTCCCGCCGCCAGAAACCTCTCCTCTGTTTTTAGTATGAGCTGAAATCTGCCTTTTGTTTGCCATTTGAGAAACAACAATCTGATGCACCAAATCAACGTTGAGTTTTACCTCAAAAATTTCCTTTGGCAATACTGTGCTTCCTGAAACCTCCCCATTTTGATTATATAAATCGACTTTCATTTTAATCTTTTAATATGGTTGACTTTTCTTTTATATTCTATTATACTTTTATTATTGGTCTTCACTCTGCATTACCCTGCATTTCTACAGGAGTTCACTATGTCGTGGAAAACAATCCAGCTACGAATCAAGCATTGCTTTACGGAGCACTTTATGGATTGCTTCAGTATCGAATCCTTAGAGAGGCTCAAGACTGAGCAAGATCAGGGCTTCGCAATTGCCGGCATCAAGAGTGACACCATCGAGGTCATTCTCGAAAAACCAGACCCCGCGTCTCTGCCGACATCGACGAGGAGGGAATCCCAGACTTTCGCAGGCGAAAGACCCCATGAAGGGCGGTCCGTGCCATTCACAAACGTGTGACCGTCAGTTAAGCGCCTTGGCTGAAATTTGATTTATCGAGTTCCAGCCGAGGCGCTCTTTTTTTGTAAAATATTAAACTCGGATCTCAAGCAATGTTCCTTTGTGCCCTGGAACCGCCCCTTTTAATACTAATAAATTATTCTCCTTATCAACTTTCATTATTTTTAAATTTTTAACCGATATTCTTTCATATCCCATGCGTCCGGGCATTTTTCTTCCCTTCATTACGTGCTGGGGAAAACGACATCCTGTTGAACCAATTGTTCTGTGTTCGTGTTTTACTCCGTGAGTGGCATTTCTTCCTGAAAATCCGTGTTTTTTGACTCCGCCTTGAAAACCTTTTCCCTTTGACATTCCCGAAACCTTTACTTTTTCACCTTCAGAAAAAGCAGATACATTAATTTCATCGCCCACTTTTGTTTCCGAATTATGCGCTCTAAATTCCTTAACATATTTATACGGTCTCGCTTTCCAGCTTTTTCTGAGCTTATTCATTTTTGTAATTTTCTCAAATCCAATCTGAACTGCGTCATATCCGTCTTTCTTGCCATGAGCCGCGTCGAAGGGTTCTTTTGTTTTTTTCTGCAGAACATAGCAAGGCCCGGCCGAAACCAAAGTAACCGGTATCATTTTACCGTCTTTATCAAACAACTGGGACATTCCTATTTTTTGACCTAATATAAATTTCATGTTTGTTTTGCTAATGAAAAATCGGGCGCTTGCCCGATTCTTCGGAGCAATGTTGTTACCCGCCATAATGCTTTAGCTTTAGGCTGGGAAGTTAACAATCGCGTAAATAACTAACTTTATTGTATATTTTATAGTATAGTCTATTTTAGTTTCCGTGTCAACAGTCCAAGTGCCTTGCTGGTTACCTCTCCCACTCTGACTTCAGCAAAATGGGAATTGATAATTTGTGTTCTGTTAAAATTTTTTTCAGCTCGGCTTTTGATTTTTCTGAATCCGTCAAAATAACTTCACAATAATTTTTTAATTCTTCTGACATAATTTTTTACTTTATATTATTCTACCAAAAATAATAGAATAATCCAACTAGGCGGTGAAAACAAAAAATCCGTCAGAAAATGACAGATTTTTTGGGGTGGACCCGGCGGGAGTTGCACCCGCTACGTTGCTTGTCAAAGGCAAAGTTTTAACTATATGAAACTACGGGCCCTCAGATCCACAAATTTATTATATCAAAAATATAAAAACAAAAAAGCCCCGTGAAGGACTCTTTTGTCTGACAAGCAACAGTATAACCCATAGTTTATATAGATTACTCTGCCTTTATTTAAGTATAGCAGATCCAAACCTGTTGTCAAGACTTTCGGACTTTTCTAAACTTTTAAATTTTTATCGTAATGTCAACACCTGAAGGCAAATTCAAGTCGCGCAGGGCTTCTATTATATCTGCATTAGGACTGATAATATCAATAATTCTTTTGTGGACTCTCATTTCAAACTGCTCCCTCGCGTCTTTATGCACAAAGGTTGACCTGTTCACCGTAAATTTTAATATCTCAGTTGGCAAGGGAACCGGCCCCACAACCTCAGCCCCGTAACGATTTGCGATATCTATTATCTGGCGGGCTGAATTGTCAATTATTTTGTGGTCATATGCTTTAAGTTTTATCCTAAGCTTCTGCCTCGTTTCCGGGGCTTCTTTTTCTACCTTTACGTCTTCATCTTTTTTTCCCTTCGCTGTTGCTCGGGGTAAGTGTTCGCTCCGCTCCCTTATCTTTTTTACGGCTGGGTTTTTAACGGGCATTTCTACTTGGTTATTTTAGTTACCACTCCTGCTCCCACTGTTTTGCCTCCTTCTCTAATAGCAAAATTTCCTTTTTCCTCCAGAGCGATCGGCGCAATCAATTTAACTTTCAAATTAGCTGTATCTCCTGGCATTACCATTTCTGTTCCTTCTGGCAAAGTTACGTCACCTGTTATGTCTGATGTTCGGATATAAAGCTGAGGTTTGTATCCTGTAAAAAATGGGGTGTGCCTTCCGCCTTCCTCTTTAGATAAAACATAAACTTCTCCTTCAAATTCAGTGTGAGGAGTAATGCTTCCGGGCTTGCAGATTACTTGGCCTCTTTCAATATCCTCTTTTTTCAAACCCCTTAACAAAATTCCGACATTGTCGCCGGCTCTTCCTTCATCAAGCGATTTCTGGAACATTTCAACCGAAACAACAACTGTTTTTTGTGTTGGCTTTATACCGATTATTTCAACCTCTTCGTTTGGTTTTATAACTCCTCTTTCAATTCTTCCTGTTGCAACTGTTCCCCTTCCTTCAATTGAAAACACGTCTTCAATTGCCATTGCAAACGGTTTATCTAGTTCTCTTACGGGCTCCTTAACAAAATTATCAACAGCATCCATTAATTCAATAATAGGTTTTACGGCCGGATCATCAACCGATGTGGCTTCTAAAGCTTTCAGGGCAGAACCTCTTATAATAGGAGTTTCATCTCCAGGATATTTATTTTTCTTTAAAAGTTCTCTTACCTCAGATTCAACTAAGTCCAAAATTTCAGGGTCATCAACCATGTCGCACTTGTTCATAAACACAACCAAGCTCGGCAAGCCAACTTGGCGGGCTAACAAAATGTGCTCTTTGGTTTGCGGCATAGGTCCGTCTGGAGCTGAAACTAACAAAATTCCGCCGTCCATTTGAGCGGCTCCCGTAATCATATTTTTAATGTAGTCAGCGTGTCCGGGGCAGTCAATTAGAGCATAGTGCCTTTTTGGAGTCTCGCATTCCAAATGTGTAATAGAAATTGTCACCCCTCTTGCCTTTTCTTCAGGCGAAGCGTCAATTTGGTCAACGTTTTTGTCTGAAGACTTAAAACCGCGCAATTTTGAAACCTTCATAATTGCGGCTGACAATGTGGTTTTTCCATGGTCTACGTGGCCAATGGTACCAATGTTTACGTGAGGTTTAGACCTCTCAAATTTTTCTGTTGCCATGATTTATGAGCGAAGCGAGTAAATCATCCTGAGCCCGCAGGCGAAGGATATGCCCTGCTTCGTTTAATTTATAATAATGTTATTGTATTCTATTATATTATTTAAAATAAGTCAACTCCCAATTAATAAAAAAAGGCGAAGTTAATCGTTTTTGTAAAAAAACATTTATTTTATAACCAAAGATTCTTCAATATGTGACACTCTTTTGTCTACGCCCTCCAACTTTTTGTCTAATTTTTCGTTCACAGACTTAAACTCATTTCGCATCATATTAAAACCCTCTGCCATTTCGTTTCTGGTTGGCGTTACATCAAAACTGTTTTTCATCATTCTAGCCAGAAAATCTCTTTCTTGCTCCAAATCTTGTTTTGTCGCGAGAGGCTCAAGAAGTTTTTTTATTTTGCTTATATCCTGCTCATCAAGCATATTTTTAATTTTTTTTATTATTTTTTTCTTCTTTAATAAATTTATTTTTTCTTAAAAACTCTAAAACTGGTTTACCGCAGTCGTCGCATATTTCTTTTACGTCATGAAAAAATCCACGACCGACAGTTAATGGCTGTCCTTTAATTTCTTTTTTGCATAAATCGCATTTTGATACATTCATACTATAATTTTATCATTTCACAAACGCTTGTCAAACGATTGACAAATACCCATATCGGGTGCATAATTAAAAATCGGGTCAAAGTTCGCTTTTTGACATCTCAACCCCTATTTTAAGGAGCGTTACAATGAAGAGGTGGAAATACGATGAGGTTTCCAGAGGCTGCCTCAAGTCGTTAGTGATGGCGATGAACGGGCGCGGCAAGTTCGGCTGGGAAAGCACTGGCTGGTAACAGACGGAAACTTTGGTCGAAACATCACCCGGCAAGGTTGAGCCACGGAAAATCTACGAAGCCGTCATGAAGCGGGAAATTCCCGAGCCGCCGGAAAAAGTTTCCGAGCCGCAAAGGTTCGTCGATCTTGCCGATATCCTTATTGATCTCATCGAAGAGAGTCGCAAATTAAAACGACACTGAGACCCGCAAAAAATATTGCGCAAGACTTCAATAGGGGCTTCGCAAAGCCGGCTGTAAAGAGTTCTCGCAACTCTCGCGCGCCGAGGGCTGAAACAGAAATTTCAGACCGAGGCGCTTTTTATTTGCAAAATTATCTCGTAACTGTCATTGCGAGGAGTAAAACGACGAAGCAATCCAGAGTTAACGCACAAAAACCTTAGATTGCCACGCTCGCTTGCTCTGCCTTCTGTAAGCGAACGCAAAGATGTTGCGTATCCGAATGTTTCAGACAACGGCACAAAGGCATCAACAACTTTCATTCCAACCCTCTCGCTTGTTTCTTCAATTTTTCCTCTTCTTGAACTTACATCAGAAATAACCTGCCCGAAGAAATTTTCAGGAGTTACAATTTCAATTTTCATAACCGGCTCTAAAATAACCGGTTTTGCGGCTCTGGCGGCTTTTTGAAGAGCCATTGAACCTGCAATTTTAAAAGCGAATTCAGACGAATCAACATCGTGATAGCTCCCGTCATATAATGTAACCTCAACATCAACCATTGTATATCCGGCTACAATTCCCTTATCTAACGCTTCAATAACTCCTTTTTCTACCGGTTTAATAAATTCTTTTGGAATGGCTCCCCCTTTAATTTCATCAATAAATTCAAAACCGGCTCCTCTTTCTTTTGGTTTTATTTTTAATAATACGTGTCCGTATTGTCCTTTTCCGCCAGACTGCCTCACATATTTTTCTTCTCCATTTGCTTCGGCTGTAATTGTTTCTCTATATGCCACCTGCGGCTTGCCGTAATTAGCCTCAACTTTAAATTCTCTTTTTAATCTGTCTGCAATAATATCCAAATGCAATTCTCCCATGCCGGAAATAATTGTTTCGCCGGTTTCAATATCTTCCTTAATTCTAAAAGTTGGGTCTTCTTCGGTTAACTTTCTAATAGACATAATGAGTTTTTCCTGGTCTGCTTTTGTTTTTGGCTCAACCCTAATTCCGATAACCGGTTCTGGAAATACAATTTTTTCTAAAATAACCTGATGGTCTTTGTCGCACAATGTGTGGCCCGTGCTTGTTGCTTTTAATCCCACAGTTGCTCCAATTTCGCCCGCATAAATAACATCTAACTCCTGCCTTTCGTCTGCGTGCATTCTCAAAATTCTGGCAATTCTTTCTTGTTCTCCTGTATTTGCATTCAAAACATAAGAACCTTTATTCAAAGCTCCGGAATAAACTCTAAAATAAGTTAAAGTTCCGACATAGGGGTCTGTGGCTACCTTAAAAACCAAAGCTGAAAACGGTTCGTTGTCATCTGCTTTTTTTTCTATTACAGCTCCGGTTTTTGGGTCGGTTCCTTTTTGTGAAACTACGTCCAGCGGCGAAGGCAGTAATTCAACAACCGCGTCTAAAATTGTCTGCACTCCCTTATTTTTCAAGGCGCTTCCGCAAAATACCGGCACCAATTTATAATTTAAAACTGATTTTCTCAAAACATTTTTTATTTCCTCAACTGAAATTTCTTTTCCTTCTAAAAACTTTTCCGTCAAAGTATTATCTTCGCCGGCAACTTTTTCAATTATTTTTCTGCGCCATATTTCGGCCTCAACTTTCCACTCTTCGGGAATTTCTTTTTCAACAACATCAATTCCCTTTTCTCCCTCAAAATAAAGCGCCTTCATTTTTATTAAATCTACAACTCCGGATAGTTTTTCTTCCAATCCCATTGGAATGGTTACTGCCACCGCATTCGGAGTTAATTTATTCAAAATTGACTGAAAACTCTTTTCAAAACTGGCCCCCATTCTGTCTAATTTATTGATAAAGCAAATGCGCGGAACATTATATTTGTCTGCCTGGCGCCATACTGTTTCAGATTGCGGTTCTACTCCGGCAACTCCGTCAAAAACAACAACTGCGCCGTCTAAAACTCGCAAAGACCTCTGCACTTCTGCTGTAAAATCAATGTGGCCTGGAGTATCAATCAGGTTTATCTGATGATTTCTCCAGTACATTGTTGTGGCGGCCGAGGTAATTGTAATTCCCCTCTCTCTTTCCTGAACCATCCAATCCATAACTGTATCTCCTTCGTGCACTTCTCCAATTTTATGCGAAACTCCTGTATAAAAAAGCAACCGTTCAGAGAACGTAGTTTTTCCTGCGTCAATGTGAGCGATAATTCCAATATTTCTTAACGTATCTAAAGCGTGTTCTCTAGACATATATTTTCAAATTATATTTATTTCGTCATTGCGATTTTTTTATTTTATTTTGTAATGTATTTTTATTAGTCCTTTTCACCACCAATCAAGGAGTTCAGCTATGTTTGAACAAATTTTTTCGCCGGACTTACTGCAAGGCGGACAGAAAATAAGGGTTGTAAGACTCGGCATCAAACCCGAACTATCTCCTTTGGCCTCACTCTTGACGGGCTTTGAGGGCGAAATCGCCAGCCGGAGAAACTATGTTGGCTATTGCGTTTTGCACATACCCGGCGCCCCCGAGGTAACCTATAACAAAAATACTAGAAAGTGGAGCGTAGAGGGATGGAGCGGCGCCGAAGTTTATGTCATCGGCTAACTCCGGCTAAACGGCCGTCAAACAGCAAACACGCGAAAAGGATTTCGCGTGTCTTTTTTTATCGGGAGCGGGCAAAGTGCGCAAAAGCCTTGTTTGCTTCGGCCATTCTGTGGGTGTCTGCTTTCTTTTTAATTGCGTTTCCCTGATTATTCACGCAGTCAATTAATTCCTGCGCTAACTTTTCAGCCATTGGTTTTCCTTTTTTGGCTCTTGCTCCGTCAAGAATCCACTTGACAGCCAACGCCAATTTTCTTTCTCCCCTCACTTCCATTGGAACCTGATAAGTGGCTCCTCCAATTCTTTTTGGCTTCACTTCCAAAATGGGCGAAGCATTTTCAATTGCCTGTTTAAAAATTTCTAATGGCTCTTTGTTTGTTTTTTGTTTTATTATATTAAAAGCGCTGTAAACAATTTTTTGCGCAGTTGTTTTTTTGCCCCGCTTCATCACTTTATTTACAAATTGCGAAACCACCACATCGCTATAAATGGGGTCTGGCGCTATTTTATGTTTTTTGTAAGCTCTACGCATCGTGAATTTTCAAATTATTTAGCTTTTTTGGCTCCGTATTTGCTTCTCTCCTGTTTTCTGCCCTCAACTCCGGCAGTGTCTAAAACTCCCCTTACAATATGATACCTTACCCCGGGCAAATCTTTAACCCTTCCGCCCCTTATCAATACGACCGAGTGTTCCTGTAAATTGTGACCGACTCCCGGGATATAAGCTGTAACCTCCATTCCATTTGATAATTTAACACGGGCAACTTTTCTTAAAGCAGAGTTTGGTTTTTTGGGAGTTTGTGTAAAAACCTTTGTGCAAACTCCCCTTTTAAACGGAGAGGAATAATATGAAGGCCTATTTTTTAAAACGTTGAAACCAAACTGCAACGCAACTGTCTTTTTACGTTTTTTTATATTCTTTCTATTTTTCTTAATTAACTGATGTATTGTTGGGCACATAAAAATAAAAAATATAAGCGCTCGGCGCCTAATACTGATTATGTTAGCAAATTAAAGTAACGAAGTCAACATTTTTCATCTGTAAAAACCGACTTAAAACAAATTTACGCCTGTTACTAAATAAAAAAACCAACCTATAATATTATTCAAAAAATAAAAACCGCCGGAAAAAAGAACAAATATCAGTATCAGAAGGCCGTATTGCTGGAAAAACATAACTACCTTTTGAGAACGAACCTGTAAAATACTGAAAAGTATATGCGACCCGTCAAGCGGAGGTATAGGAAGTAAATTGAATATGCCAAGAGAAAAATTATAAATTACTATAATACTGATAAATTGGAAAAAATTTGTTTGAACGGGCAAGTTTAGAAATCTTATCATCAACCCAAAAAATATCGCCACGCCAAAATTAGTTGCGGGACCGGCAATCGCAACCTTTAGCGAACCCCATTTTCTATCTTTAAAATTGTAAGGATTTATTGGCACCGGTTTTGCCCAACCAAAAATTATGCCTCCGCCGCCCAATACAAAAGAACTGACTAATAATAGAAGAGGCAAGATAATTGAACCGAAAACATCTATATGTTTAAGTGGATTTAACGTTAATCTTCCTTCGTTTTTTGCTGTCGGGTCGCCCAAAGAATAAGCCACGCTTCCATGCGCGATTTCATGTATCATAACAGAAAAAATTAGAATAATTAATTGGAAAATTAAAATAATATCAAAAGTAAACATGTTAAATTGATGACGAATGAACTTCTATTATATTACACCATATTACAGATTCTTGCAAAAAAATAAATATAATGTTAGCATAAATTTATTAAATTTCAATTTTATACTCTATGGAAAAAATTTGTTCAATTTGCAAAAAACATTCAGCAATGGGAGTCACCCTTGTTAAATTAAGAGGAAAATACAACCCAACTTCTAAAGTAAGAAAATACCCGAATTTGCAATGGGTCCGTTTGCCTGCCTGCGCAGGCAGGCCTTCAGGCAAAAGAGTTCTCGCTTGTGCCAAGTGCATTAAACGCTTATCCAAAGTATAAAAACCGACTAATAAAAGTTTCACAGTACCGTGGACCAGTCCACGGTACTGTTTTTAATTTCTACAAAGAAGTAAATAAAATCTCTGACCTTGTACTCACGATCGTAGCCACAAGGTCAGAGATTTAAATTTGACAATTATATTTTTCTTTGTGATAGCTTATTTTCTGACAGAAAAAAACCACTGACCGAAATCAGTGGTAAGGTGTCTGTTTTTTCGGCTGAAACGCCGCTTTAGTTTCTTTCATTCCATCGCGAGACTAAATCTTGGCAGTCGGATTCACATAATAGCGGCACAACTATTTCGCCGTCAACGACTTGAACTTTAAATCCGTAGTTGTTCTCAAGCCAACTTTTGGCCTCAGCCGGAAAAACAGCATCCCAACAAACTTCAATATTGTCTGGTACTTTTTGTCCTCCCAGTTTTCCCCGCCTTGCATAAGCCACCATATTTCGCGTCTCCTTTTCAAAGTTCTGATTTCCAAGTAGATAATAGCCCCATCGCAAAATAATTACAAGTGTTTATTTTTTTGGGGTTTGGTGTAATATAAAATAAACGGGGAATGGTCCAACGGCAGGATATGCGCATGGGGTGCGCATGGTGGGAGTTCGATTCTCCCTTCCCCGACAATAAAAAAACGCCTTTCGGCGTTTTTTTATTTATTTATTTCAGAATGGCTTTTACTTTGTCAACAATTTCTTCCGGAGTAAATTGCGCCTTGATAATATAGTCAACTGCTCCCAATTTTACTCCTTTATCTATGTCCTCCTTCTGGCTAAGATTGGATAAAATAATCACGGGAATTGACGAGGAAACTGGGTCTTCTTTTATTTTTGACAGAACTTCAAAACCGTCAACATTAGGCAGAACCAAATCAAGCAAAATCAAATCCGGTTTTTCTTCTTTGGCTTTTTTTATTCCTTCTTCCCCGTCAATTGCAGAAATCATATTAAAGCCCTCTGCGGTAAGTTTTTTGTTTATCAAACCTCTTAAAAATTCGTCGTCTTCAATGATTAAAACATTCTTTGGCATAATTTTAAAATTATAATAATTCTATTTTATCATTCTACCATTTCTATTGGCAAAGTAAAGAAAAAGGCGCTTCCCTTGCTTTCTTCTGATTCAAACCAAATACTGCCGCCGTGGTCTTCAATAATTTTTTTTGCAATAAACAGACCGAGGCCAGAACCGTTAGTTTCTATATTATTTGCATTGGCGGCTCTAAAAAATTTATTAAAAATTTTTGACTGTTGTTCCATGGGAATTCCTATGCCCGAATCTTTTATCTGAAACTTTATGCTATTTTGGTCACTTTTCAAAAAAACGTTTATACTCCCGCAGACATTTGTATATTTTAAAGCGTTGTCAAAAAGATTCTGGATTACGGACCTTATTTTTTCCTTATCTACTATTATTTTGGGCAATCTTTGCAAGGGCTTTTCAAATTTAACTTTAATCTCCTTGCCTTTAATTTTATCCTGAAAAAAGATTATCGCAGATTCAACAATATCCTGAACGTCAATTAAGGTTTTTTTATAAAAAAATGCTCCGTCTTCTATTTTCGCCGCATCCAATAAATTATCAATTAGAAAAATCAGCGCATCGTTCCTTTCATAAAGCCTCTTGGCAACATCTTTTTGTTCTTTGCTAATTTTTCCGAAATCTCCGGACAAAAACATTTTTACCGACCACTTTACCGAAGCTACGGATGTTTTTAACTGGTGAACGGCTGAAAGGATAAAATCATTTTTTATTTTTTCCAATGAACTTTCGCGGGTTATATCGCGTAAAATTATCAATTTCCCCATATTTTTTTCTGGTTGAAAATTAACGTCCTTTTTATAATCATCGTGGCTTGAGTCAAAAAATATCGGCATTACGGAAAGCTCGGCAATAAAATATTTTAATTTTATCTCTTTCCTAAAAACAATGTTTTGAGATAATAAATAAGGCGCAATCGGCTGTATATCGGGCAGGCGCGCCAAATCTATGACCGGCAAACCTTTGATGTCTTTCTCTTTTATACCCAAAATCTTTTTAGCTTTCGGGTTTATCATTAAAATTTTCCCGTTTCCACCAATGACTAAAATGCCTTCGCCGATATTAAAAAAAACTTCAGAGATTATATTTTTTTCTATTTCCGAAATTTTTAATTTTTCCTCATTTTTTTCCAAAAGCCTAACCAGCGCTGTTTTTTCTCTTTTGAGGCCGTTTATTTTTATGATAAAAAAACTGCCGGTAAAAAATATGACGATTGAAAAAATAACTATAATTATATAAATCAATTTTGCTTCGCCGTTGGCAAACAGCCAAAAGTTTATAACCGTCAAAAAAATCAAAAACACGTTGATGAGAACCACCGCTATGATATTGTAAATAATTTTTAGAGCGCGAAACATTGTTTTAAATTTCAAATTATATCCGGAAAGTGTTTTTAATAATTCCTTTTTTAGACGCGTCAATTACGGAAGAAGTATAAACCAAAGAATAAGATCCGTCATCGTTCTTTTTTTCTATTTTTATAAAATACTTTCCTTTTGGAACCAAGCAATAATATCTTCCGTATTTATCTGCAACTTTATGGGCGACTTCCACATTTGAATCAGGCATCACTATTCTTAAAATAGCGAAGGACACAGGGTTGCCGTTAGCGCTGCTAAATATTCTGCCGTATGCTTTTGGCTTTACGCCTATTGTTCTTAACAAAAGCAATATTAAATAAACTGTCAATATAATAAGGTTGTATGGGTAAGGGGCGGCAAAGTAAGCTATAATAGCCACCACAAACCCAACTATAAAAAATAAATCAAAAATTCGTCTTAGGGCTATATCCGCTCGCGAATAAAAATTCATTAATTTTTTGTCCCGCTTTGCAAACTCATTCCAGTCAAACCTCAGAGGGTCCATAGGAATATTTTTTGTAATGGTTTCCCCGCCTTGTTCTATATCTATGTTTTCTCCGAAATAAAGGTCGTTATAAAGTTCGTCGTTTATTTTGCCGGCAAGTTTTTGCGACGGAAAGACGTAATTTGTTTTATTGACAGATATTTGGTAAGTTCCCGAAGGCTCTAAAAAACCATACCGGCCGTCTATATCTGTTATTGCAGAGGAAATAACTTTTCCTTGGGGGTCATTTAAAACAACATATGCTGGGTCCAACGGCTGTTTTGTGACGGAATCATAAACCACTCCCCAAGGCTTGATTCTTCTTTTTAAACCAAGTGAAGTCAAAAGAATGCCCGACAACCTAAAAATAAACAAAAATATTTCCATTGGAGAAAAAACAATCGCTATTGCAACTTCTGCAGTTGCCGCTACAGCTCCAACGGTTGAAACTGTTTTGGTTATCAGAGAACCCTGCTTGGTTTCAATTGCTTTTTGAATATTTTTTGTTACAACTTTTGCTGTTTCTGCTGAGGCTTGTATGGTTTGCTGAATTTGTTTATTTACTGTTTGTGTTATATTTTCAATTGCTTTTACAGATGTATTTATTATTCCTGTGTTCCCGGGTGGCAATGCAGGAGGTGTTGTTGGTGGTATTACCGGAGAATTTTCAGGCGGTATTACTGGGGGAATTTCCAGGGGCAATACTGGCGGAGATTCAGGCGAAATTTCAAAAACACAATCTTCATTTTTTTGGCATTGATCAGCGCCAATTCCCTGCGCAATAACGCACTGCATTGAACTGCAAATATTGTAAGTGGGCCCGCAATCAACGTCTGTTGCGCATTGGTTTAAGCCGAAACCCGACACAAATATACACTGCTCGTTATTATTGCACTCACTGTGCGTAAGGGCGCAATCAACATCTGTTTGACATTGTTCATCGCCCTCTCCGTCTATCGCAACGCACTGTTTCTGGGCATTGCATTCGTTATGTTTTGGGGCGCTACAATCATTGCCATTGGCGCATTGACTGGTTCCCGACCCGCTTACTGCAACGCACTGCTTTTGAGCATTGCATTCATTGTGCGAATCTGGCGGCGGAGGCGGCGGGGGCGGGCCCCCGCCTCCCCCGCAACCAGAACTTGGACGCCAGTCAGTTGTAACATTGCAATTTGAGCAATCAAAAATAATTGTGCCGACAACGTCTCCTGTAGCGGTACCGACAAATCTTCCTGAACAATTTATAGTTACTCCGCTAAAATTTATCCAGCCGGTATTTTGACCCCAGGCAGATCCAGAAAGCACGCCCGATGCGGTATTTTTTATCCCGCTGCCTGCTGGATTCAAATTTATCCAACCGTAAACTTCACTCCAGACATAACCGGTCAGAGCATTATCGGTAATGGAAACATTTCCATTGGTTGGTTTAAAATTTATCCAGCCAGAGGAATTTCCCCACGCATATTTGTAAGAACTGCTTATAGTCCCCGTAGCAGCCAAGACTGCTTCAGCTGAAAAAAAAGCAAGAAACACCGTAAGAAAAATAATTAAAAATAAAGACTGTTTTTCCAATTTATTTTGCAACCCTAAAATTGTTGCGGAAATTAATTTATTTTTTTATTGGCTGGGCTTCGGTTTTGGGTATTGTCTGCGGATTTGTGTTTTGGTTTGGCGCTAACGTTTCCGGAGTTTCGGGCGTCGGGGTTTGCTGAACTAAACCGTCTAACGCGCCGTTGCCGGCCGTTAGATTATCAATAATTTTTTGTATGTCTATCGAGCTGGCGGGATTTAATTTAGATAATACAGTAAATTGTTCGATAGCTTTGGCTTTTTGGCCAAGCTGATCAAATACCAATCCGGAAAAATATAATCCGTTGGAATAATCGGGCTTCAAATTTAGAGCTTGGTCTAAATTTGTTTTTGCGTTTTGATAATCTTTATTCTGATAATAAATAACTCCCAACTGAGTTAGAGAGTAAGGATTGTTAGGATCTAATTTTAAAGCTTCATTATATGAATTTATCGCCCATGTTGAAGAATCGCTTATCAAACCATTTAAATTCTGGTAAATATATCCTCTGACCAGCCAATTACCAGCGGTTTTCGGATTTAAATCAGTCGCTATTTTTGCCGCATTTATGGAATTTGAAACTAAAACCTGGATTGTATTCGTTTTGTCGCCTTGAGATTTGCTTTTATCTGATAACACATCTTGCGCCTTCAAAAGATAAACCTGAGATAATTGCCTAAAATACAAATCAACGTTTGAATTTGCAGAGGCGGCGTTCTCTAGGTTTTTGATTCCGTCGTCCAATCTGCCAGATTGCAGGGCATTCAAGCTATTATAGTAGCTTACTTCTGCGGCATATCTCTGACCGCCTAAAATTAAAAGTCCCAATCCGAAAATAAAAACCAACGTAAAAGTGAAGGTAACGAACAGAGTTAATAATGAAGACGGCTTTAAATCATATTCTTTTCTTTCACCGAAAATTAAACCCACCAAAACCGCCATTAAAAAGAATAATAAGAAATCCAAAGAGAGGTTTGAATTGTGCAAAAAATATGATGCAATTTCTGTGACTAAAGAAATAAACAACCCCAGACCCAAAATAGAATAAAATATATCCTGGCCTGAATCGTTTTTATTAACAAAAAGAAATTTTCCGGCATAAAAAATAATCGCGGCAGACAATGCCAAGAAAGCCAAAATACCAAATCCTCCGACAGTCGCCAGACTTGTCATAATTTTTGAATTTCCGTTATTAAAAACCGCTTCCCACAGAGCTGTCTTACTAAAATCCGGACTTTTAAACTTTGAAAAATTGTAGGAAAATGTTCCGGGCCCCGATCCAAAAACCGGCTTTTCCTTAAAGATTTGGATATCTATTTGAAAATTAGCATCCTTTGACAAGGAAACTTCATTTATTTTTTGCGGAAGCCAATTTATTTGGGGATTTAAAATTATAAAAAACAGGGATACTGCCATAAAAAACATCGGCAGAGCCATCCATCGTCCGTCAAAAAGGTCTCTTTTGAAAAGCCCGCATATCATAAGCAGGGCGGTTCCAAAAACAACTGTCCACCAAACCATGGAAAAATTAATTAATAACAATATCGCCGCTGAAAAAAATATTTCTGCGGCAAACAGCAGTTTTGACCACTTTCTTGCGCTAATCAATAAAACAATTGTCAATGGAAGCAATGTTGCGGCAAAAATACCCAACCCTCCCGCGCTTCCTATTGTGTTGAAAGCAACATTTTTAGTAAAACCCAGCGGAACGATAAATAATCCAAAAAACTGCAAAACTCCGAATATCTCAGCAATTAAGGCTGAAACCGAAAATATATAAACCGACGCTGTAATCTCTTTCTTTGAAAAAACATTGCTCGCTACAAAATAAAAAATAACCAGGCCAATTACTGACAACAGACTGTCTGAAGTAACGCGCGGCCAGCCCCAGAAACTGCCGTACCTGTCAATTGAAAAAACGGTTGACAACAAATAAGCCAGAAATAAAATTATTAAAAATATATGAACTTTGTTTATATTCACTTTAAACTCTCCGGAAATTAAAACTTTTAACATCCAGCTAAAAAATGAAATAAAAGCCAAGCAAATCAGCAGTGCTTGTTTGTTAAAATCAAGAACCTCTGATGTCCACGGCAAAAACAAAATCGGCATCAGGAATACTAAAACGTAAATACTATATTTTGTTATCCAGCCGCAAATTTTTACTGTAAGCGATGTTTCTTTTAACATAAATAATTTGTTAATATTATTTTATTTTCTAAATATTTTTTGCGCAGGATAAAACACCGCGTCGGCGATTGATTTGATGCCTGATGACATCGTTTTAAAATCCGTATTTAACGCCTTTTCAACAAAATCACCTGTTTTTTGCATTAATGCGGCGCTTGATTCCTTGGCGCTCTCGGGCAATAATTCTGACACTTTTTTAAAAGGTACTCTAAAAATCCATTTCGCAAACTCCCACATTGATTTTACCAGTCCTGCCGCCGCATTTCTTATCATAGTTCCAGATGAAGCGGGTGACGGCTGTTCTTCTTGGGATTTAGGAGTTAAGGTCTGAGTATTAGTATTAGATTCGGTCGGTGGCGGCTCAATTTGCGTAACCGGCGCAGATTGGGCTTCGGGCAGATTTTCTAGCGCAGGGCTTGCCGTATTGCTGTTTATGTTTCCGGGCGCTTGATTATTAGTTTCTGCCTGTTCTTGTTTAATCTCCTGCTTAATTTCCTGTTTTATTTCTTCTTTTGCATTAGAAACCGCTTCTTTGGCTGTTTTATTGGCAGTTTCGGCCGCTTGTTGTATTACCTCTTGAACTCTTTCATCAACTGCCTGTTTAGCATTTTCTGTTGTTTCTAAAGCATTATTTGCCGCCCGTTGAGCCTGCTGGACAACCTGTTGGGCTTGATTAACGACTTGCTGAGTCTGTTCAGTTGTTTGTGTCAACTGCCCTGTTGTTAAAACAACAGTTGAGCCGCACTCGCCCTTTGTTTTTATCAACTCTCCGGCTTTTATCAAAACACAATAAATTTCGCCTGTATCCTCGTCCCTCATTTGTAATTTTGAAATATCGGCTGTTTGCGCGCTAAATTTTTCCGTTGCCAACCTCGCTATGCTTACTAACCTATCCTCAATTGTAATTCCCAAAGAAA
>LBSQ01000003.1 GCA_000992015.1 Parcubacteria group bacterium GW2011_GWA2_37_10 | reverse complement strand
TTTCTTCTTGGTTATGGCCAGAACTCAACAATGCTTGAATTCTATCTCGGTCAGGTTGCTTTAAGTGGCGGAAACTCCGCTTCTTTTTACGTTTTTTCTAGTTTTCTTTTTTCATACAACTTCATTTTACAGAAGTTGCATTTCAAATGACAATTTTCATATGGCTCTACAAAACGAGTCAAAGTCGGGTGCTAAACAAACGGGATTCCTTGAAAGAGGAGTCCTTTTTGTTTATAATTAGGTCGTGGACTCGGGCTCGTGGCGTATAGAGTAACATGTCGGCGTTAGCACCCGACGAAACGAGTGCAAGTCTCGTCGAGTCCACACCAAATAATCTGTCATAAATTGATGGATTTTTTGTTCGCATTATGGTTTTTTTGCATATTGCTTTTTTATTTCCAACCCTGGTCGACGACTCGCCATGTGACTTGTTCTTGTGGGATTTGAATCGGGCCTTGAGGCGTTTGTTGAACCATATTAACTTGCTGACGTTTATAATCTATTGAAAGCGCAAAATGATTGGAAAGTTCAACACTTTCAATGTTGGCAATTTTGTAGTCCTTTTTATTCTGGCTCACATTTAACCCAAGTTCGTTTTCTGGGCTCCATACACCAATTCCGAGCCCCATTTCTTGTTGATATGCTTCGTAAAGTTCCGTCATTGCTTTTGTTAAAGCTTCGTCGGCGCTAACAACATTTTTCAAACCCAAATCCTCTTTTGCCTCTTTTCTGCCAATAAAATACTGGTGCGAATAAAGCTTTTCCGTAAAATAATCAACAATTTTATCAGTCTCGTCTTCTTTCATCGGCGTTTTGTGGCTTTTCAATAATCGTTTTGCAAGTATGCGAATTAAGTTATGCGTGCGGTTAATGTTTCCAAGCGCCAAAGGATGTATTTGCGGATTTGATTCTACAAATTTATTGAAAATTTTTGCCAATTCTTCGTCATTTTTAATTCCAAATTTATTTTTTGCCAAATCAAAATATGCCATAACATCTTCCACTGAAATTGGAATTTTATTTTGCGGATTTGTTGGGTCAGCAGGATTAAAAACATTGGCAGTTGACGGGTCAATGGGCGAAATCTCGGACAAGTCGCTCATTACAATTTCATCGGCTCCCAAAGAAATCATTGTGGCCGCAGAGTGGGCTTTGTATGGAATAATAACAGAAAATTTATCGCAGTATTCTCTAATCATTGAAACCAATCTCCATGGCACCATCGTATCTCCCCCACTGCTATATAAAAATAAATCAATGTTTTCTACTTTCCCAATTTTTTGTAATTGTTTGCTGATAATCGGCACAACATCCATTGCAATCCTCGCATTAACCGGCCCCTGCCTGTCACTGGTTATATAAGTAATAACCTTTGACTTTCTTTGCTCTTCAATTTTTTTTATTAATTCTTTTTTCTCCATAAAATATTTTATTTACTAATTTTTCCCAAATTTGATAGTGGTAGCGTTTTTGTCGATCGACAAATTTCTTACCACTTTGTAATTTTTATACTTCGCCTGCGGGTTCAGCATAAGTGTTCATTTCGTTACCCTTACCTTGGCTGGGCGGATTACTTTGCCGTGCATGGTGTAGCCGCGCTGAACCTCCTTAGCCACCGTGCCAGGATTGTTGTATGTCGGAGATACAACAATTTCTTCTACGGCTTCCATTGTGTTGGGGTCAAATTTTTCGCCAATGGTTTTTATTGCCTCAATCCCCTCTTTTGAAAGAAAGTCGTAGAGTTGCTTTTTAATTTGCGTAAATCCGTCTTTAAATTCATTATTTTCAGGAATATGTTTCTCTGCCAAATAAAAGTTATCTAAAATTGGAATTATTTTTAAAATTAATTCTTCGTTGGCATATTTTACCAATTGGCTAATTCTTTCCATTTCATCTTTTTTATAATTCAAAAAATCAGCGCGCTCTCTCTTCCAGCCGTTTAAATATTCTTCGCACTTTGTTTTCAATTCGTCCAAATCTTTTTGGACGAATTGCCCTGAGCCCGCCGAAGGGTTTTCATTTATATTTTTATTTTCTTCGTCCATATGCTTATATTTTATCTGGGAAATTAGAACAAATATAATCTGCCCCCATTTTTTTTGCTTTTTTAATATCTTCAACTGTATTCGGAGTCCAAAAAACATAAACCTTAAATCCTTCTTCGCGCGCTTTATCAACAAATTTTTTAGTTAATTTCTCCATCGGCACATTCAGTGAATAGGCATGAATTTCTCTTGCAAACCTAAAAAAACTTTCGGGCGCATTTATGGTCAAAACTCCTATTTTTATTTTTTGATTTAATTCTTTTATTTTTTTTAATTCATCGTAAAGAAACGACGAGACAAGGAAATCATCATATTCCCATTTTTTATTTTTAACATATTCCTCAACTAAATCTGATACAAGTTTTGCAGTATTTCTCCCCTTTAACTCAACGTTTACCTTTGCTTTCCTATCAATTAAATCCAAAACCTCATTCAGAGTTGGAATTTTTTCTCCTTGCCCCATATTCAACTCCTTTAACTCTGGCAAAGTTTTTTCTGAAATAAAATTTCTGCCGTTTTGGGTGCCGTCAACAAAATATTCGTGTCTTACTACCAGTTCCCCGCTCTTGCATAAATGAACATCTAACTCTATCATATCAACCCCTAACTCCAGCGCTTTTTTAAACGAAGGCAAGGTGTTTTCCGGTTCATAGCCTGCGGCTCCTCTGTGTCCTACTTTTATTGCCATATTTCCAATTTTTTTATTAATTCGTTTATAATGCTTATATTTTTATCGTGAGCGGTTTTTGACGGGCCCAGTATTTCCAGTATCTCCAAAAGATTATCTCTTTTTTGAATTCTGGTGTAACTTAATGTCATTGAAACTTCTGATAGGGATTTCATCAGCTCCTCTGCCAGTTGCATTTCTTCTTCAATCTTTTTCCTGACACTTGTTGCTTCCTGAAAAATAAAATTTGAGAACACATCTTCTTCTTCCGATTCTATTTTATCAGAAAAATATCTGTAAGCTTTTTTTGTTGGAACTCTTCCAGCCGACGTATGCGGCTGTTCAATAAACCCTTGTTTAGTTAATTCCTGAAAATCGTTTCTTATTGTTGCCGCGCTTACATTTAAATCAGAAACCTTTTTTAAACCCATTGAGCTCACAGGTTCGGCTGTGGTTATATATTCCTTTATTAAAAAATCTAAAAGTTTTTCTTGCCTTTCTGTTAGCATATTCACATCTTATAAAATTATCAGTCCGTTGTCAAGAGTGATAAAAATATAAAAAAAGTCCCAAGGGGGACTTGAGGCTGATGCATTTACCAGCCCATGCTTTTTGCGGGTGCGCTACTGAGCGTTTTTTGATGTCATACGGGTTAACAGCTCGTTTTTCAGCTTGCTGTATTCTCCCCAGAGCCGGCTGCCTATTGCAGATCTCTCAGAAATATCAAAACCTGCTTTAGCAACCTCCCTTGCCAAGGCCAGCATTCTGCGAATCATCACTAGGTCAGAATTTTCAAAACGATGCCCCGATACCGCCTCCATTCTTTCAAAAATTTCAATGGCATAGTCAATGAAGCTCGCCCCTGGGTCATCAGCAGAGCATGCCAATCCGTCAATCAATACTTCATTAGTCAAGTCTTTTAAACCGTTCATCTTCGCGCCTCCATTGTGACAAAATTTCCACATTTTCAACGAGCCGAAAAACGCAATCACGCTTATTATTATATTATTCTTTTTTCATAAAAAATCAACAATAAATAAAAAGCCCCGTTAGACAGAGCTTTTTCAGACAACAATGCTAAAATTATTTTAATTATTCATGCTCATGCGCCTCGTGCTCACCGTGGCCGCAACAGTGGCTGTGCATTTTTGCGTGTATTTTGTCATGCATTTTTCCCTGCCAATTACCCCATCCGCACATTGGGCATTTGCCTTTTTTCATCATCATTCTAAAACCTATTGCAAGAAAAAAAATTGCCCAAAAAAATCCCCAAAAACTTCCGCTCATCAAACCCAATGCGTTAAGCAATAATGCCAATCCTATTGCTATAAAAACAATTGCAAAAAACATAAAATTTATATTTAATTATATTAAATTATTGTACAACTTTACTTTTTTATACTTAACATATCAACCTCAAATATTAATGTTGCGTTTGGAGGAATTACTCCGCCTGCTCCCGCTGAACCATAGCCTAATTCCGGCGGAATTGTTAATTTCCTTTTTTCACCAGCCCGCATTCCCAAAACTCCCAGCTCCCAACCTTTTATAACTCTGTTTTCGCCTAATGTAAAAGGAAAGGGCGTTTCTCTGTCTATGCTTGAGTCAAACTTTATTCCGTTTTCCAACGCGCCCACATAGTTTACCGTAACCGTATCGCCTGTTTTCGCTTGAGCTCCTGTTCCCTGTTTTAGTATTTCAACCTTCATACCTTGAATCATCTCGTAATTGTTAGAGGGCGAATTATTCTGCAAAAGGAAATAAACTCCCGCAACTACAATTATTAATATTATTATAACTCCTGTTATTAAAACCTTTTTGTCCATTTTTTTTATTTTTTATTTTAATTTTATTTTACACTATATACATTTCTTGTCCATATCCCCCAATTCCAATATATTCCGCTTCTCCTCTTAAAATCTTTTCAAAAGGACGGCAGGCAAAACATCCTCCAACTCCTTTTGGGCAATTAAATTCTTTTTGTTCTCTTGCATTTTTTATTTCTCTGGCAATGCAAAGCACGTCATTAAAAGCTTCTTTATAGTCCGGCAATTTAACTGAAACGGGCTCAATATCGCGGTCTAAATACCAATACGCTACTCCGGAAACTTTTCTTTTTTGTAAATTATTTAAAAGCAGAAGATAAATTGGAAGTTGCAACGAACCGTCTTTTTCCTCATTTTTACCGGTCTTAAAATCAATCACCCGAATACTGTCGTCAGATTCAATATATTCTAACCAATCAATCTTTCCGTTTAAAATAATATTTTCTTCCGCAGACAGAAAAAAATTTGGCGGCATTCCATTGCGCGTTGGCGGGAGTTTCACTGTTTTTCGCGCAAGTAAGCCCGGATTATTAGCAACCCTTATAATCATATTCCTTCCACGTTCTTTTGACTCCTTTTCTTCTTGTTCTGTTTTAAAACCGCCTTGTTTTCCCGAGACTTTTTCCCATTCATTTTCAAAACTTTCCACCAATGACTTTTTAAATCTTTCTTCGGCTTTATATTTTGATAATCCTTCCAATGTTTCGTGCACCGCTATTCCTAAGGAGAGGCTGGGGCTGGCAATATTTATTTTTCTGCCTTTTTCGTTTTTATAAACATTGCGTAAAAAATAAAGCCGCGGGCATTTTAGAAAGTCGGCAATTGACGAATGCGAAACCCAAACCGAATTATATTTATTTATACTGACCCCCGGAGAAGTATCTTGCGCCATAAATTTTAAAATTTAACGTAGCAATATGGTGTGCACAACGTAAATATTTTTTGTTGGGTCCATATTTTATATCTTAACGGTAAAATTCTTATTTTTCAATGCTTTTTATTGAAATTTTTTATTAACTTGATATGATAAATTATGGCTGATAAATTATCTAAAAATGAAATATGGGCAAATAAACTGTTAGAGCCGTCCGGAATTAAAATAAACGGAGATAATCCCTGGGACATAAAAATTATTAATCCTAATTTTTATAACAGAGTTAAGGCAGAAGGTTCGCTTGGCTTGGGAGAATCTTATATGCAGGCGTGGTGGGAGTGCGAGAGCCTTGACCAATTATTTTATAAACTATTCATGGCAAAAATTCCTGAAAAAATCGGCCTCTCCTTACCGCTGATTTTTAACGTGATTTCGGCAAAAATTTTCAACCTGCAGGCAAAAAACCGCGCTTTCCAAATTGGTAAAAAACATTACGATTTAGATAATAAATTGTTTTCTGCAATGCTTGGCAAAACAATGGCATACAGTTGCGGATATTGGAGAAATACCCCTTCAACGCGGCTCAGGGCAGGCAGTAATTTAGACTCGGCGCAAAATGCAAAATTTGATTTAATTTGCAGAAAACTAAACTTAAAACAAGGCCAGAAAATTTTAGATATTGGTTGCGGGTGGGGCGGTTTTCTAAAATTCGCGGCAGAAAATTACAAGGTTTCCGGACTGGGCGCAACCGTATCAAAAGAACAGGCAGATTTCGCAAAAAAGTTATGCCGAGGTTTGACGGTAGAAATTAAACTGCAAGATTACAGAGAGTCACATGGAAAATTTGACCACATCGTTTCAGTGGGAATGTTTGAACACGTCGGCTCAAAAAATTATAAAATATTTTTTAAAACGGTAAAAAATTGCTTGAAAGACGACGGGCTATTTTTACTTCACACAATAGGTCTGACGACAGGATACAGCAATGACCCATGGATAAATAAATATATTTTTCCGAACGGCGAACTTCCCTTTTTAAAACAAATTGCGTCCGGGACAGAAAAATTATTTATTATTGAAGATTTGCATAATTTTGGCGCCGACTATGACAAAACCTTAATGGCGTGGCATAAAAATTTCACAAGGAACTGGGAAAAACTTAAAAAAAACTATGACGAAAAATTTTTCAGAATGTGGAGTTATTACCTGCTATCCTGCGCCGGAAATTTTAGGTCAAGGCAAACTCCATTATGGCAAATTGTTTTATCTCAGAACGGAATTCCAGGCGGATATAAATCAGTAAGATAAATGCGGTTTTTTTATACTTACCGTTGGGCAAAATCACAGATGTCTTTAAAATCACAATATTGGCATTGCCAGCCAGGAGTCGGTTCAAACTCGCTGTTTTTTATTTTCTCAATTTCCTCAATTATTTTTTCCTTTAGCGCCTGAATTTCTTTTTCTGTGCCTAAAAATGATGCTTTTTTACCGTCTTCTAAATAATAATAGGTTAACTCTTTTGGTTTTATTTTAAAAACCTCTTCTGCCGCTATTTGGTAAATTAAAAGTTGTTCTTTATTTTCAAAATCCAGTTTATCTTTTGATTGCCCTGTTTTGTAATCGACAATGGAACATTGTCGCCCTGAAGAGCCCGCAGGCGACGAAGGGCTACCTTTTACCACATCTATGCGGTCTATCACGCCGAATAATGTATAGCCGCCGATTTTTAAATTAAAAGGAAGTTCAAGCGCCGGCGAATCGCCTATTTTCAAAATTTTAGGCGGATTTGCGGCAAACTGCTTATGGAATTTTTTTATTATTTTTTTACCAAGCTTGTAATACTGCTCCTTGTTCGACTTGTCGGGATACCATTCGTCAATCCAATTTTTCTCGTAAAGCTTCGTCAACTCCTTAAAACTAAGAACCTCGGCATTTTCAAGGGTGTTTTTTACGAACAATGTTTCCTGTTTTGTATTTTTATTTTCGTTTACGTTTTTTAAAAATTCATACAACGTATTGTGCATTGTTTTTCCAAAAGAGAAAACTGATTTGCCTTTGACCGGAACTTTCAGAATAAAGCCGAATTTATATTGCAGGGGGCACTTTTCAAAGGCGGCTAATTGCGAAAAAGAAAAGTGTTCAGGTAAAAAATCCGGCTTTACCTTTTTTTTAAACTCCGGCGCTTTAATTTTTTCTGCAAGTATTCCGCTTTGGTTTTTAGGTACAAGAGCATGTGATTTTTCATCTTTGTATCCCATTTCTGTTAAAAACCTGGAGAGCTTTTTTTCTCTCTGTCCGCCATAATCTTTCGCTGAAGTAAAATATAACTCTTTTTTTGCCCTTGTCATCGCAACATAACAAATCCGCCTTTCCTCCTGCAGGTGCGCGTCTCCTTTCGGCTTTATGTCTTTGATTAATTCCTCGGGAAGCTCAATCGGGTCTTTTCTTTCAATCGTGGGAAATCTTTTATCAACCATACTTACTAAAAAAACGTATTTAAATTCCAAGCCTTTTGCTCCGTGAATTGTCATTACTTTTATCATTTCGGGACCAAGATCCGGGTCAAATTGCAACTTCCCTTCTTCTCCGGATTCCAGCTCTAAACTGATTTCCTCCATAAAATTTTTCAACGTCGGTTCAAACGTTGCCTCTTCAAAATTTTTCACTTTTTTATAAAACTGGTTTAACAAATCAATTTTCTCTTCACTATTATTTTTTACAAGATATTTTAAATATCCCGAATCCCCTAAAAACGAAACCAAAATTTCCGCAACGCCTTTTTCCCTTGCCTGCAGGGTGTGTTTTTTAATCAAGCCTAAAATAAATGCAATCTGTTCCTGTGTCTTTGCCGATATTCCGCCAATCAACGGAAGCTCTTCTAACGCCTCAAAAAGAGATTTTGTTCTTTTGTGGCTGTACTGGGTTATTTTTGCGATATCTAAATCAGAAATTTCCATAAATGGCAGATTTAAAATTCTGTAAACAGCCGAACCTTCGTGGTAATTATCCAAAAGTTTAAAATATGAAATAACATCTAAAATTACCGGCTTTGAGTAAAGCCCCCTTGAAGCTAAAAACTGATACGGCAACCCCGCCCTTTCCAGCGCTTTAATAAATGGAATGGCAGAATCGTTTGCTCTTACTAAAATTACGAAATCGTTGTAATTTGCTTCTTTGTCCTTCTTTAAAATTTCTAAAACCTTTTTTATCACACTGCCAGCTTCCTCGTCTAAATTTTTAGCGCTAATGTGCTCTATAATCCCTGCCTCTGCGGGCAGTCCCTCGCCCAGATTTTCGGCTATTAATTTTTTGTCTATCTTGTTGATAAACTCTAATCGGTCGGGGTTGTTGGCTTTTATAAATTTATGCGACAAATCTAAAATGTTTTGGGTTGATCTGTAATTCTTGATTAAAGAAATTTGTTTAGCATCGGGAAAATCTTTCTGAAATTGCACGATATTTGAAAAAGAAGCTCCCCTCCATCGATAAATTGCCTGGTCGTCATCGGCGCAAACAGTCAAATTGTTTTTGGATTCCGCTAAAAGTTTAATAACCTCATATTGCGCCCAATTTGTGTCTTGAAATTCGTCAACTAAAATATATTTAAATTTTTCCCTATATTTTTCTAAAATTAATGGACGTTTTTTAAACAATTTCAAACAATAATTTATCAAATCGCCAAAATCCAGGGCATTGTTGTCTAAAAGTATTTTTTGATAAACGTGATATGCATTTGCAACTTCTTTTATTCTTTCTGTTTCTTCGTTTTCCGGAGCGTCGTCTCTTGTTTTTAATTTTTCCGCATATTCTAAATATTCTTTTGGATAAATTCCCTGGTCTTTGCAATGAGAAAAATGATAAATCAAAACCTGAATAAATTTTGCGGGATTTCCCAAAGCATTGTAATAGTCCAATTCAAATTTATCCAAATTTTGCCGCGCTAAAAGCCAGCCTGCGGTTTGGTCTAAAATTTTAAAATCTGGCGACAGGCCAATATCAAAAGCATAGTCTCTTAAAACTCTTTCGCAAAAAGCATGAAATGTTGAAATCCATAAATCAGCATATCCAATGTCCAGAAGCCTATCCACACGTTCTGCCATTTCAGCCGCCGCCTTTTCCGTAAAAGTTACAGCCAAAATTTCTTCTGGCTTTGCCAGTTCCTTCTCAATTAAATTTACAATCCTCTGCGTAATTACAGTCGTTTTTCCTGTTCCAGCTCCCGCCACAATAAGCATAGGTCCTTTGCCATGCAGAACCGCCTCTTTTTGCTCCTTATTTAATTTTGATGAATCTAAAGCCATTAATATATATTACCAGAAATTTATGTAAAAGAAAAAGAGCGACCCATGCCGCTCTCTGATGATTAATCGCCCGCCGGGTAGAGTTTAGGAAGCAGATCACAAATCAAAATAAACTCTCGCCCATTCCCGAAGTTCAGCAGGGGAAACGTCTGCCTCCTCGCAAATTGCATTTATAAGGTCATGCCTCAGTAATCCATTCCCAATGGCAACAAAAACATCCGGGCCAAGACGAGTCAGTAGCCGCTCGAAGGTTTCGCTGAAAGCAACCCTATTAGCAATTTCATCCAGCTCTTCCGCGCTCAACTTCTCTTCTTCTGCCGGAGGAAAAACAAAGGCTATCATGGGTTTTCTCCATAGCAAGGGTTTTAATAGCAACACATATCCGTGAAATAACACGCCAAAATTCAGGTGTCAATGAGCCCGTGTCTGAATTCAATCTGCAACTTTTATTGTTGTGCTTGTTCCGGGGCTTGGACTCGAACCAAAATACTGGCCTCCAAAGGGCCATGTCCTACCATTAGACGACCCCGGAATATACTGCCATAGTATCATTTCTTTACAGTTTTATCAATATTTCGTTATTTTTTTATTTTTTATTAAAACAACAAAAAGCCGCTGATTCATAGCGGCTTTTCAATCATGAATAATTTTATTTGCAAAGAGTCGCGGCTGATGTGCATTTCGTTGTTCCGAGGGAGTAGCCATTTTGGGTTGCGCATAGCCAGCTTTTGTCTGCCAATTGCACGGAAATACAAAAACTTTGAGCGTTTGAAAAACAATTAGCCCAACCTGTCCCCTGCGCTACCATATCTTTGCTAAGCATTGCAAGCTCGGCTCCATAAGTCTTTAAAAAACCATTCAGATAGCCACCCCTGCAAAAAGAATAATAACTTTTGTTTGAGCTATAATATAAGGCGGCTAAACCGGCGATTTGGGTCATATCCGACCTCACCTGCCGAGTTTTTATTATGGGACCGGCTATTTCATTAAAAACATTTTCAAAGTTTTCGTAATCGTTTGGCGCAGATATTAAAAGCGGCTGATTAATGCCTGACTTCTCCGATTTATAGCTTATCTGTATTATACCGCTGGCTTTACTATCAAATTTACTGATGTCTACGCCCTTATCAAAACTAATTTTATGAAAAAGCATATCGCTTTTTCCAATAAACAAACCTACAGATAAATCTCCGATTTTATCAAACGTATTATTTACATCTTTCTTGAATCCGTCCAGGGTGTATTCGCCTGGAAAATTGCCAAAATTGCCCGTTGAATTTTTATTGATATATTCCTGCAAAAAGTTAAAAATATCCGGCAAAGCAGAGTTAAGTTTTGTCCTGTTCAAAGAAATGGAATAATGATATTCTTTTCCTTCACTTCCCTGATTATCGGGAAGTTGTTTTATGTCGTAAACTTTTTTATCCTGAATATCTTTTTGTGATTGGGTTTGCTGACCGGCAATTACATCAGAATATACCCCCTTTGAATCAAATTTAATCCAGCGGCCTTCCAACTTGCTGACGTCTATATCAAACATTGATAAAAAGAACCAGAGTTCTCCTAGATTAATGTTGTCTAATTTTAAATAAAGGCTTTCCCCTATCAGCCTTATTTCACCCGATAACGATAAATCATATTTATATCCTGTATCATCGGTTCCGGATGCGCCAATCTCTGCCTGCATTGAAACTAATTTATTTCGCGGGTCAGAAATATCCGCTCCACCGTTAACCTCCATAGTAATATCAAAAATTCCTCCGACGCCATGCGATTTTATATCTTTTCCGCTCAACAACAATCTTGAACTGAAATTCTCGCTTTTTACCTGTTTTAAGTTATTCCACGCTTTTGATATTACTGCGTCCGGAGCCGGCCTGAACGGGCTCCACGTAGGATCCCAAACCCTTGTCGCCAAAGCTACGCCCGCGCCGATGATTGCAGTTATGATAAGTATAATTGATAAAAACGCAAAAAGTTTAAAAATAGAATGCTCTCCGCGTCTAAATTTTTTATTCTCTATTGCCTCTATCGGCTGATATTTAGATTGGGCTTGAGGCTTAATTTCCGGGAGGCTTGCGGGTTGCGCTTGTGTTTGCAGGGGCTGTATTTTAATTTCCGGCTTTTGCGGTTGCAGTGGTTGTAGCGGTTTAGGTTGCATTTGGCTCGCAGTTTGCTGTTGAACTTGTGTTGGTTGTGGACGTTGTTGCGGCCGTTGCGACGTTTTATTTACAGACAAGACACCGAATGCTTCATCCACTTCCGCATCCGACCAGCCGTTTTTGGATAATATCTGCCGAGTCTGCCCGTCAGATTGACCTGCTTGGCTCGCTTTTTTTATATAATCGACGAGTTCATTTAGTTGTGAATTAGCCATAAAATTAAAATATATTAATTTTGTTGATTAAGTATATCACAATTTCAATATTCTTTATATGTTATATCAAATATCGCCAACTCCAGGGGCAATTGAGGAAGCGCTGAATACTTTATTTTATTTTCAACGTCAATAAATAACTCCAGCATTTTTTGTATGTCTCTTTCCTGAAGGTTTAATGTTTGGGCTTTCATTTTTGCAACCTCTTCTGCTGAAAATCCTGATGTTCGGGGGTTAAGAAAATCAGGATCTATTTTCAAAAGCAGCGCCTGCCTTAAATAAAAAACCAGGGTTTTTGTAAATTCCGGCAAATCAACGCCGTTATCCATCATTGAATTTAGAGATAAAATTGCTTCTTTAGTATTTTTAAAAATCAAAAAATCAACAAAGTTTGAAACCTGGCTGACCTCAACAACTCCCAATAATTCTTTTATGTCTTCTGTTTTTACTGTTCCGCTGTTTCCGGAAAAATTTATGCACTCATCTAAAAGCGACTCTGCGTCACGAAAAGATCCTCGTGAGTTTAAAGCAATTAAGGAGAGCGCCGACGGGTCAAATTTTATATTTTCTTTTTTCGAAATAAATTCCAGCTTTTTTATAATTTCAGGAACCTTCAAACGTCTAAAATCAAATCGCTGGCATCTTGAGGTTATTGTCGCAATCATTTTATGGGCTTCTGTTGTTGCCAGCAAAAACACCGCGTGGGCAGGAGGTTCTTCAAGGGTTTTTAACAAACCGTTTGCCGCATCTTTTGAAAGCTGATGGCATTCATCAATTATAAAAATTTTGTATTTTGATTTTATCGGAGCAAATTTAATTCCTTCTCGCAATTCCCTTACGTCGTCAACTCCTCTGTGGGAAGCGGCATCAATTTCAATTAAATCCATTGATTTAGCTCCCATAATTTCCAAACAAGAAGAACATTTGTTGCAGGGCTCAAAAGACGAGCCGTCCTCGCAGTTAATTGCCTTTGCAAAAAGCCGGGCAATTGTTGTTTTGCCGCTTCCCCTTGGCCCCGAAAACAAATAAGCGTGCGAGATATTCTTCGCCAAAATTGAATTGGTCAAAGTTCGCACAATGTGCTCCTGTCCCACAACCTCTGAAAAACTCTGCGGCCTGTATTTTCTGTATAAAACTAAATTCGCCATATAATAATGCCTTGTTTTAATCTCTTTACCTCTTCCTGAATTTCTTTTATAACCTCTGGATTAGCAATTACTTTTTTACCATCTTGTTTTACAGAAAAAATATAAAACACCTTACCGCCATATTTTTTAGTAAATTCTTTGTGTGTTTTTATTTGTAAACCATGCTCTTTGAATATTTCGGCGAGTTGGATTCTATCGTTGACGGGTTTTATTTGTAAACCAATATATTTTTCTCCTATTTTAACAAAAAAATCTACATTAAAAAGCCTGTCCCACTTATCTGGAGCTGGCTCAATTTTAACACCAAGCATATTTTCAAGTTGTCCATAAACTGTTTGTATCTCGGTCATATACCCATCAAAAGTTCTGTCAATCATGTAATCAATGCAATCTTGCTCTGTTACTTCGGCTACTTCCGATTGAATAACTTCTGTAATTTTTACATAAAGTTTTTTTCCTAATTCAACGATATGTTCTCTTGGTTTTACCCTTAAGAAGTAGTATTCGCGCCACTCATCAACTGTCTTGGGAGAACATTTTCTTATTGATTCAGATGTTGGTCCAACATTTCTTTTAAAATTTAATTGAAACCGATTCATCACACTGTTTAAAATCCATTCTTTAGGCATAATATTTTGTTAAATTTAAAAATTTTAATTTATATTTATAATCAAACTCCTGATCAACATCGACAAGTTTACTTCTTATCAAATGGGCATTTATAAAAGTTTTATTTCTCAAATACAAATAACAAAGCAGGTTATTTTTTTCATCATATTTCAAAGAATCAAATCTAATAAAAACTTGCTGATTTTTTAATTTTTTTTGTAAAAATTTTATAGCCTCTTCGGTTTTATCTTTTTTAGTTTTTACTCCGATTAATTTTACTATTAAACCATTATTTAACAATAATCTTTCCGGGCTCATAATTCCCTTTACGGAATAAGAATTTATAACTTCTTTTTTTGTTGAATCAATTTTTGAACCGAATTGTAATTTTTTAGGATCGATTTTCCTTTTGAATTTTATTGTATCCTTGAAGATATAGGTTAAGTTAGATATTTCTTTTTTATAATCCACTTTTACTCTGTCTTGATTTATAAATTCGAAATTAAAACTCTGATTCATCGCTCCAATCTTCTCTTTTATGTTGGGTAAAAATTCTTTGTTAATTTCATATCCCACAGAATTTCTATTCAAATTTTTCGCCGCGAGCGTTGTTGTTCCACTCCCTAAAAACGGATCCAAAATAGTATCATCGACAAAACTGAACATTTTTATAAGTCGTCTTGGTAATTCTTCCGGAAACATTGCCAGGTGTCCATTTTGTTTTACTCCATTAAAATTCCAATGTCCGGTAAAATATTGATTCCATTCCTCTTTGGACATTTTAGATTGTTCTTTTATTTCTTTTGATACTTTTGGTGAATCTCCTATTTTTTTAAAAATTAAAATAAATTCATAATCTAGTTTAATAATTCCGTTTCTTGGATGTGGAAAACTGCCCATTATGGTTGCTCCGCCAGTCGTATTCATTGTCGTCGCCTTCTGCCAAATAATTGCGCCCATATAATCAAACCCGATAGTCTCACAAAACTTTATTATTTCTGTTCTAATTGGAATAATTTTATATCTTCCGTAATAAACGGATCTAGCAAACTGATCACCTATGTTTACGCAAAGCCGGCAACCGTTTTCTAAAACTCTAAAACATTCCTTCCAAACTAAATTCAAATTATTTATATAATCCTCATAGTTATCATTAAAACCAATCTGATTATCGGATCCATAGTCCTTTAATTGCCAATATGGCGGAGAAGTGACAACAAGATGAACAGATTTGTCTTGTAAATCCGTCATTTTGCGCGAGTCGCCAGTTATAATTTTGTGATTTGTTTTCATTATTTTTTGAAGACTAAAAATTTGTATGCCGTGAAATTCCAGACAGCGGCGATGGCTGCGGCAAAGATTACACTCAATTGGCCCCAGAAATATTGCGAAAAATAATAAAATGCAGCCACGTCAATTGCCAGCCCAACGGCTGTTACCAAAAAAAATTGCGCGACCTCATTAAGCATATCTTCCTTTTCCGGTTTTTGGAATGCCCAATGCTTGTTTCCCCAATATTTTACCACGGTAGCAATTAGAAAAGAAATGCTTTTTGAAACTAACGGATTTAGCCAAAACAGGACAGTAAAAATAGCCAAATCCAGCAAAGTAGCCAGACCCCCTACAATTAAATGCTTTACTGCTTGAAAAATAACAACTTTCATTAATTAAACTTATCACACTTTAAATTCTTTTAAAAGTCTGATAAAATTGATTAATATGAAAAATATAATAAACAACTTACAACTTTTTTTAGAAAAAATAGACAGCTACCGCGACAAAATTCTTTTTGTTTTTATCAAGCCGTATTGGCCCCGTAGAATAATGCCAAATCACATAACCTATATAAGGCTCGCCATCGGGGTTTTACTTTTTATTTTGCTATTCTTTTTTTCAATTGAGGATAAAACTTTAATCATCTCATTGTTTATCGCGGGCGTCCTTACCGATTTTTTGGACGGCCCGGTGGCAAGGGGCACAAACAAAGTGACTGAATTTGGCGCAATGCTGGACTCTACTGCCGATAAAATTTTAATTCTTCCAATCGCTTTTTACAGCTTATTCAAATTTCACAAATGGCTTCTTTTAATTTTATTGTTAGTGGAAATTATTAACGCGCTGGCATCAATATTCTACAAATCAAAGGAAATATATCTTGAGTCAGATATTTTCGGCAAAACGAAAATGGTGATGCTGTCGGTTGTGTTCGCTGTAATTTTAATAATCTGGCCGCGCTTGCCTTCACAGTTGTTTGTTTATATTCTTTGGGCGACAATCCCCTTCTCGTTTTTGAGCATCTTCACAAAAGTGCTAGAATTAAACGCAAAGGGACATATTAAAAATAAAACCGTTGCTAAACAGCTTAATAACTATGAAAATATATAACACGCTTTCTGGAAAAAAAGAAATTTTAAAGCCGATCAAGGGTAAAAAAATAAACCTTTTCGTATGCGGGCCAACTGTTTATGATTATTCCCACATAGGCCACGCAAGGACTTATGTATCTTTTGATTCCTTCGTAAAGTATTTAAGGGAACTTGGTTATAAAGTTTTTTATTTGCAAAATATAACAGATTTAGACGATAAAATAATAGCCCGCGCCCGCGAAAAAGGAGTGCCTCCAAAAGATTTAGCCGATGCTTTCGGAAAAGAACACCTAAAAAATATGAAGTCGTTAGGCGTTGACAGCGTTACAAAATATGCCAAGGCCACCAGTTATATAAAGCAAATAATCAGCCAGATAAAAAGGCTTCAAAAAAAAGGCTTCACATACAAAATAGAGGGCGACGGAATTTATTACAGCATCGGTAAATTTAAAAATTACGGCAAACTTGCCGGCAGAACCGTTTTGCAGGCAGAAGATTCTGTTTCCAGAATCGATTACAGCAAGGATAAAAAAAACAGGGGCGACTTTTGTTTGTGGAAATTTTCTTCTATGGAGGGCGAACCAAAATGGAAAAGCCCGTGGGGCCAAGGGCGTCCGGGCTGGCACATTGAAGATACGGCTATCGCTGAAAAATTCTTCGGCTCGCAATATGATATTCACGGAGGAGCCCGCGATTTAATATTTCCACACCACGAAGCTGAAATATCCCAGATGGAAACAATTTCCGGAAAACGGCCGATGGCAAAGTATTGGATGCACACAGGATTTTTAACAGTGAACGGACAAAAAATGTCAAAGTCATTGGGAAATTTTATGACAATTGTTGATTTTTTAAGAAGACATTCCGTTGAATATTTAAGATTTTTGATCGTCAAAAATTTATGGTCTTCACCGCTTGATTATTCCGATTCCATAATGATTGAGATAAAATCAACTATAGACAAGACAGAAGAATTTCTCGGAAAATTACAAGCCGCAGATTACAAGGCGCAAACAAACTCAAAACTAAAAATCCAAATCCCTAAACTTTTGGCAAAAGTTAAGAATGACTTTTACAAACAACTGGACGATAATTTTAACACGCCGAAAGCCTTTGCTGTTTTGTTTGAATTTATAAAAGAAATGAATAAAATTATCGACCAAAATCCGATTGGCAAAAAAGACGCAGATAAAATTTATAAATTCTTTGAGAAAATAAACAGAATATTCGGGATTATAAATTTTAAAAATATAAAAGAGAGAAGAATAATTCCAACTGAAATAAAAAAACTCGCAAAAGAGCGCGAGAAATACAGACAACAGCAGAACTGGCAAAAATCAGACGAACTTCGCGCAGAAATCGAAAAACAAGGCTTTATAATTGAAGACACCTCGTCAGGCCCAGTTCTCAAAAAAATCTAACTGTTATTTTCTTCCGGGCATCGCAAGAAGACCCTCTAATTCCTTAACGCGGGTTTCCAGTTCTTCAAATTCGTGGCGATAAACAACCCTTTATTTCTTCTCTGATCTCTTTGAAATTTCTATCAACTTCTTTGAAGTTTTTATCAACACCCGTAAATCCTTTTCCAATCATTAAAGCCAAACTCTCTAATGTAATTTTTTTATTTGCCATAATATTTAAAAAATTATTTTACATTTTAATTATAGTCCAAGATAATTCCATGTCAAACGTTTGTATTGTAAAATAAAAACGAGTGTGGCTAAATTTCTACGATCGTAGAAATTTAGCCACACTAAAAATTGTAAAAAAAATAAAGCCGATGAGATTTTCTCGATAGAGAATTTCTCAATCGGCTTTTGATTTGCGCTTGCGCGCCTGATTTTTCGCGGCGCGAGGCGCGGTTGTCAGCCAGCGGGCCCGCACGCCCCTACTTCGGGCGATAACGGGTTATGGCCCTGCCGTCCTTCACCAAAATGACTTGCCTGCCGTTCTCCTTGCGGACAGTCCATCCTTCTCTCAATGCGCCCTCAACAGAGGACGGATCTACTGGGCGATGAACAATCACCGGAAGCGGATGTACCTGACTCCGCACATGCTTCCCAGATGAACTGCAAGGAAAATGGTCGGAAATAAACGGAACTGGGCCCAGTATCGGACGCGGTTGCCACACAATCGGCGGCAAAACCGGCTTCCCCCAGTAACGGACGGCTGCTTTGGTTGCCATCAATGGAACTCGCGCAATCCGCTGCGTCATGTGCGGGATGGTCGAAATAAACTGATCAACCCTCCGCCGAACAGACCACGGAAGAGCGGTGCCAAACTTGTTGGCGAACAAATAAGCAACCGACGAAATCCGATCTGTCGCCTCTATTCGCTCAAGGCAAATAAATACCCAGTGCATATGCGACGCCTCACCGTGCACAGATTCCAAATCAGCCGTCTCTATCTTCTCTAAACACATCCTGACGACATTGTCTGCAAAAGTACGTAACGCGACGACGTCAGGGCACTCCTGCAAGAATCGTTCAATCACCCGCTGACGAAGATCGGAAATTTCGTTTGTCGAAAAACGCAACGCGATGCCTTGCCAGTCGCTATCAGTGCTAGCCAACGTCATAAGCATATGCCGCCCACGATCACGTGGACGGACTTCGACATTGATCAAAAGCTCTTCGGCTACCCCAAAAAGGTATTCGTTGAGTTGCTGGATCGGATCGTTCGCGCCGAAGATCGTCTGGATGTGCTCCAGCGCGCTACGGCTGAAAGTCCGGTTCTCTTCAAGGATCGCGAGGACCCTCTCAGCCGGGACATTACAACCCGCCATCAGATGAAATGCGAAGTCGCGGCCAGACACATCCGCGCCTTTGGCCTGATTGTTCGCCCATTGAACAACCATCTCCTTCTCTTCATCAGAAAAAGGAGACATTGTCTGCGGAATCCTGTGGATTACCGCAAGAATGCCAGTTCCCAGAATCTGCTTCAGAACATTGATCCGCCCTTCAGCGTCCAACGCCTGTGCTCGGTCCAGCGCGCGATGCAGTTGAAATGGTGTGACCATTTCAACGTCTTTAGCGTCCATAACTAGTCCTCTGATTGTAAAAGGTCAGGAGTTTACACCAATGACACACAATGCCATTGTATAGTTTATTATAAACCCAATACTAAATATTGTCAAGACCTTGCCCTGTTTTTGTGGTTTTGCTAAACTTAACCATAAAACATATATCGCTACGCGAAGACATCGCTACACTAAAACATGGCAAATCAATTACCCGATAAACTTCCTCCGCAAAATACAGAAGCAGAACAAAGTCTGTTGGGTTGTTTGATGTTGGATAAAGATGCTATTGTAAAAATAATTGACTTTATAAAAGCAGAAGATTTTTATAAAAGCAATCATTCTGAAATTTTTCAGGCAATGGCCGACCTCTATGAAAGGTCTGACCCGATTGATATTCTTTCTGTATCGGCAAGATTAAAAGAAAAAAATAAATTAGAAGACCTGGGGGGCTCTGCCTATTTAAGCTCTCTTATAAACTCTGTTCCAACTGCCACGCATGTTTACAATTACGCAAAAATTGTCAGGCAAAAAAAAATTCTGAGGGATTTAATTTCCGCCTCAGAAGAAATCGGCCTATCGGCTTTTGATGAATCGGAAGAAGTTGATATTTTATTGGACAAAGCGGAAAAAATAGTTTTTAACATTGGCCAAAGGGCTTTAACCCAAACATTTATTCCAATTAAAGAAATTTTGCCAGAAACCTTTGAAAGGCTGGATATGCTTTCAAAACATCAGGGCGGATTGAGAGGAGTTCCTACCGGATTTAAAGATTTAGACAACAGATTAGCCGGGCTTCAAAAATCAGATTTAATTATTTTGGCCTCCAGGCCGGCAATGGGAAAATCATCTTTGGCGCTAGATATTGCAAGAAATGTTGCTATTTTTACAAACCAGCCCGTCGGGCTTTTCAGCCTTGAAATGTCGAAAGACCAGTTGGCCGACAGGTTGATATCAAGCGTTGCCAACATTGATTCGTGGCATTTGAGAACCGGCAGACTGCAAAATGACGACTATTCAAGAATACAACACGCAATGGGAATTCTATCTGAAACTCCAATATATATTGACGATGCCGGTTCCGTAAACATTTTGCAGATGCGGGCTATGGCAAGAAGACTTCAGGCAAATAAGGGGCTGGCTTTAATAATTGTTGACTATCTGCAGTTGATGCAACCTATGAACAGGTTTGCTTCTCCTGTGCAACAAGTTTCCGAAAATTCCCGCGCTTTGAAAATTTTGGCAAAGGAATTAAACGTGCCGGTTCTTGTTTTGTCCCAGCTGTCCCGCGCCGTTGAATCCCGCGTTCCGCAAATTCCCCGCTTATCCGACCTAAGGGAATCCGGAGCAATTGAACAGGATGCCGACGTTGTAATGTTTATTTACAGAGAGGACGCCTACAATGAAAACAGTTTAAAACAAGGACAAGCTCAAATTTTAATTGAAAAACACAGAAACGGCCCGGTAGGTTCTATAGATTTATATTTTGATAAAGAACGAGTGAGTTTTAGAAATTTAGACAAAGTGGATTACGGCAGTGAAGCCGGATAAATTTTATTATGGATTCTATTAAAAAACTTGCCGAATTATTTACAAAGTTTCCCACGGTTGGCAAAAGAACAGCCGGCCGTTTTGTTTATTACCTGATAAAACAGCCGAAGGAAGAAACAGACGAATTTATAAACGTCATACAGGAATTAAAAAACAGAATAAAGTTATGCCAATTTTGCTTTAATCCGTTTGAAACTAACGAAAATCAGGTCTCTGCAAATCTTTGCCCTATTTGCTCTGATACAAGGCGAGACAAAAACTTGCTGTGCATTGTTGAAAAAGAAATGGACTTGGAAGCCATAGAAAAAATAAAAAAATTTACCGGATTATATTTTATTTTAGGAGGAACGGTAGGAACGATGAAAACAGAAGAAATTAACGGGCTAAGATTAGAAGAATTAAAACAAAGGGTCGAAAATAAATTCTCGGAGATTATAGTCGCTTTGAATCCGACCCAGGAAGGAAAAGCAACTTCTATTTTAATTGAGAGAGCGCTAAAAGAAATAAATTATTCCGGGAAAATTACTCACTTAGCTAAAGGAATACCAGCCGGCGGCGAACTTGAATACGCCGACGAAGAAACTCTTGAATCCGCCCTCTCTGGGCGCAAATAAGACACACCCATGCATTAGTGCGCAGGTGTGTCTTATTTTTTTTCTAAATTTTATTTTATCTCAACCTTTGCGCCGGCAGCTGTGAATTTCTTTGCTATTTCATCGGCTTCCTCTTTCTTCACACCCTCTTTTACCATCTGGGCAGTACCGGCTACGGCGGCATCGACCAAATCTTTAGATTCCTTTAATCCTTTTGCAGTTACATCTCTTACAACTTTAATAACCTCAATTTTTTGGGCTCCCACTTCTTTCAACTCAACGTTAAATGATGTTTTTTCCTCGGCCGGAGCGGTGACTGCGACTGTTGCGGTTACCGGAGCGTCGGCTGAAACGCCAAACTTATTTTCCAAAACTTTTACAAGTTCCGCCAACTCAACAATTGACATTTTTTCTATTTCTCCAACCATTTTCTCAAACTTGGCTGGAACTTTTACCCCGTTATCCGCGGCAGCGGATTTTTCTGAGTCTACTTTTTGTTCGTCTGCCATATTTTTATATCTAAGCGAGAAAATAAATTTTAAAGGCGCCTTCGGAGGCAATTTTGCATGGTTTCGCGAAGCGAAAAAATTGCCGAGAATGAGGCGCAAAATTTCGCTGGAAATTTTGACGCCGGCGCCGACTAAAATTTATTTCCGAGCGTTTAATTAATTATTTTTTGTTTTCTCGTATCCTGTCTAAAACTCTTACAAATCTTGCCATCGGACTGGCAAGGGAACCCACCAATCTGTTCAACAATTCATTCCTTGTCGGTATATTGGCCAATATTAAAACTCTTTCTCTGCCAATAAATCTATTCTCAAAAATTCCTCCTAAAATTTTAAAATTCTCCTGTGTTTTTGCGAAGGTGTTTGCAATTCTTGCCGGAGCTATTTCATCGTCTATTCCAAAAACCAGCGCCAGCTGGCCCGGAATGCTTTCTTTTATTTTACTCCAGAAGGAAATGTTTGACTGTCCGAAAGCAATTCTGACCAAGGTTTTTTTAGCAATTTTTAAATTGCATCCGGCTTCCTTCAGGTTCCTTCTCAGGCTAAACAGATCCTTTGATGCCACTTTGGCGAAATCAACAAAAATCACTGATTTCTGCTTTGAGATATTGCTTTTTAAACTCTCTACTTGCTTTGTTTTTTGGTCTCTTGTTAATGCCATAAGTTTACGTAGCGTAGCGATATAAATTTTAAATTTACCGTAGCGATAAAAAAACGTGGCTATTAGCCACAGTACACAAAACGAGAAAATCTCTTTTTGCCTGAGCAGGATTTTTACTTTCCCAAAAACTCCGGGAATCCCTGCCGTCTGCGGCTATTTATTAATATAATGTATCTTAATCTATATGTAGAAATATGTCAATAGTTTTGCGGCCTCAGATATTTTGCTATGGCGAGGTTGTGTTCTGCTAATGTTTTGCTAAAAATTACTTTACCTCCGGGGCTGGAAAGATAAAACAAATATGGGCTGGCTTTTGGATAAATAGCGGCCAGAATAGAATCCATCCCCGGATTTGAAATAGGGGCTTTGGGCAGACCCGTATATTTATAAGTATTATACGGCGAATCTATTTTTGTGTCTTTTATGGCGACTCTCGGATCACTTTTATTTGTGATATAGTTTATGGTCGCATCTATTTGCAGGGGCATGCCCAACCTTAATCTATTTTGAATGATACCGGAAACGATTTTTTTATCATTCAATGTCTTTACTTCCTTTTCAATTAATGACGCTATGGTTATTATTTCAAAAATTGATTTTTTTTGAACAACAATTTCCTCCCGCATATCGGGCGTAATTTTCTTATCAAAATTAGATAAAATATTTTTGATTATCTCGTCTCCGCTTTCCCCTTCATAAACCTCATAAGTATCTGGGAAAAGATATCCCTCTAAGTTCATGCTTTTTAAAAAATCAAATCTGTAACTGAAATCCTGGCTTACTGTTTTTGCAAAATTTTCTTGGCTTAAAATATCGTTGGCTACAAGATACTTTTCAATATCTTTTATGTCCCAGCCCTCTAAAATAGTAATTTTTTGCTTTACAATAATTACTCTTAATTATCCCCTGATCTTCCAAATCTTTCGCAATTTCATCATCGCCCAACCCGCTTTTTGCGATATATGTGATTATATTGTTTGACGCAGGAGATCTCGGCACATAAATTTCCCAAACAGCAAGGAGACAAAAAACGAAAAACAAAAAACCCGCAGCATAAAAAAAATAGCGGAGTATTGGATTCGTTTTTATCTGCTTTTTTATTTCGCTGATTACCATATAAAACTTCATAGTTATAATTATAAAAGTTTCCCTGCCGCAACGGTCTGTCTAATTTTTTGAATTTATCCTCATTAAATTTCCGAAATTTTTTTCTTCGTTTCCAAAAAATCTCCTGTATGTGTATTCGGAAAATCTGTCTATCTCGGAAAAACCAACGCATTCCAGCCTAAATTTTCCAAACCCAAACGTCCTCCGCCAATGCCAGCGCAAAAATCAATAAATTTTAATTTTACAAATCCTTTCTGCATAAAATTATTGAATTCTCTGATTTCTCCTTTTGTAAATCATGTTTTTTATTTATAACTTTTTTAAAAACCGAAATCTATTCCTTTTCCTGCCACTCTTCCATAATTAGGACATACTACGTTCTGTTCGGAATCGGTAGTAAGACTATGTTTTGCATCACACTCCCAATTAGTTCCGTTCCATCTCCATTCTTCTGTCATCAACGCAGTGAACCATATTTTATCTAATGTTTTATTACAAAAATTACAGCGTTTTATATTATAATTTTTTTGTTTTTGCATAGTTTTCTTCATCTTTTTTAAATTAATTCCATTCCAACTTTACCGGCTCTCGAGCTTTCCATTTCGGCAATTTGAAATAAATACGGCAAGCGGGTTTTAATTTTATCTATGAGTTCTGAATCATTAAAAATTTCTACTAGATGGTTTATCATTTTTATTTTTTAAAAATTTTACCTTTTTTGTTCTGCACAAAATTTTATGCATTTACTGCGGGGGCACAAGGAATCGAACCCTGATCATTCCTTTTGGAGAGGAATATTTTACCATTAAACCATGCCCCCGTTTGATATGAATATACCACAAAAAGGCAAATTTTTCAAATAACAAAAACTGCGGGCTTTTGTTTTTTAAATAAACAAAAGCCCGCAGGTAAAATTCATTTCTATCAAACTGCCCTACTTAAAAAGGTTCATTATAGCCGGCGGCACTCCCGTGGTTCCGTTTGTAAGAGCGGCCGAGGTAATGCTTTCTTTCATTGAAAGTATTATAGGAAAAAAACTCTTGCGGAAAACCAAAACAATAATTGGCAGAGCAATTGCCACAATTATTATTACTATGACAAACGTTCTTCTGTCTACTTCCATATTATTTATAATTGTTTGTTAAGATGACTCTTAATAATTATGCGCTATAATATTAGAAATTACCACAAAAGCTATAATGCCCACAACAAATGAAATAATTATAAAATCTATTAAGCCGAAGCCCGGAGACACAGCTTTTAAGGACACTTCTTCTTTGCTCATTGTAAGTAATAGTTTTAAACAGTTTTTTAAATGCCCTATTTTTTTAAATATTTTTGGACTTTTTCAATCACCTCATAAATAGAATGCTGGGTTTTCACAAAATAATCCTCGGCGCCAATGCTGATGGCTTTTTTAATGTTTTCGTCTTCAGCTAAATTAGACAAAACAATAACCGGTATTTTTTTTAAATTATCATCGGCTTTTAATTCTTCTAAAACCTGCAATCCGCTTTTTTTAGGCAAAATCAGGTCAAGAAGAATAAGCTCGGGGTTAAAGCTTCTAGCCAATTTTAAGGCTTCCTCTCCGTCTTCGGCAACCCTTACGTCAAATTTATTGGATTGCAACTCTTCTTTTACAACTAAATTTAATGCTTTTTCGTCCTCAACAATAAGAACTTTCATGTTTTTTTGTTTTTATTAGTTTTGTATATTTTGTTTATTATATCATATTTGCCTATTACGTTAATGCCCCCTACGACATATTTGTTCATTTTTTCAAGATTATCATCAATGCGCCTTAAAAAAAACTCTAATTCATTAATTTTCCCTTCGCCAAACTCCTTGCCACTTATAGACTTTAACGCCTCTTTCGTGTCTTTCTTTATAACATTATAAGCGGCAATTGTATCTCTTTGCGACATTAAAATTCTGCGGTAACGTTTATTTTCCGCCCATTTGCTTAAATACCACCCGCTTATAAAAGCAACCAATAAAATAACAACTAAAATTGAAAAAATTCCAACAATAAGAGCAAAAAGCCCTCGGGCGTTTTCCGGCGCCGGCGAGACCGGCAAAAAAGCCAAAACCGGCAAAAAATACGCGCTCGTTAAATTTTTTATATTAAACATGTTTTTTAATTTAAATCCTTTTTACGCAACAAGTTTATTATCCTTGAATTACGAAATGTTATATTCTCGTCATTGCGAGGAGATAACAATCGACGAAGCAATCTCATTCTCAGTTAGATTGCTTCGCCTGCTGGCTCGCAATGACGAAAATCTTGGAGTTTTGTGATTTAAGGTTATTATACCACAAAATCAGCTGTCAAGTTTTAGGTGTTATTTTGCGGCGGGGCTAACTGGCAGATCCACAAAAAATGTCGTTCCCTTCCCCGCTTTTGATTCAAACCATATTTTACCGCCCAAACTTTCTGCTGTCATTTTGGCGGCATATAAACCCAGACCATTGCCCTCGGCCGTATGCGAAAATGCGTTATCTGCGCGAAATAATTTTTCAAAAACTCTTTTTTGCTGATTTTGCGGAATTCCTATTCCCGTGTCTTTAACCTCAAATGAAAAAAGGTTGTTTTTCTTTTCCACTTTGCATAAAATTTCGCCTTCGTCAGGAGTATATTTTATAGCGTTAGATATAAGGTTTTGAAAAATAAGTCTTACAAGGTTTTGGTCAATAGAAATTTCCGGCAAATCGTCTGGACATTCAAAAATAAATTTTTGCTTTTTTGTTTTAACGGTGAATTTTTGCTCATTTATGATGTCTTCTAATATCTTTTTGACGTTCGTTGGCGAAGGGTTAATTTTTATTTTACCCGCTTCAAGCCTGGAAACATTAAGCATGACATCAATAAGTTTTATCATCCGCTCGTTGCCGTCATATATTCCATTAAGACATTTTTTTTGTTTGGCAGATAGTTTTTCTTTAAATAAAACATCTGAATACCATTTTATGGCGGTAAGCGGAGTTCTTAACTGATGGGATGCTAAAGACACAAACTCGCTCTTTGACCTGTCAATCTGCCTTTCTATAGTAACATCTCGGAACACGGCTACAGCTCCGATTATTTTACCGTTAAGCACGACCGGAGCCACAGTGACAGCCGCCGGAAACTTAGTTTTGTCTCCTCGCGCAAAATAATATGCCGCGGCGGGGCTAACTGTTGAGCTAACACTTTCGGCGCTGTCAGAACCGCCCGTTGCGCCGGTAACTATTTTTCTGCCGGAAGACAGAGCTTGATAAAGAGGACTTGCCTCGTTTTTAATTGCTTCTCCCTTTTCATTTTCTATTCCAATGCTTGACAACAACGCCTCGTCTTTCACCCGCGCCTCGTCAATCCTCTCTTTTGCCCTTTTTTCCGCCTCATACGCCTTCTTCACATCCTCGGCCATCTTCTCCATCTGCTCTTTCTGCCTCACTTCTTTGAAAACACTTCTTATCAGCAAAATTCCAAAAAACACTACGACTATAAATAAAAAAATATTCACTAATAAATCGTTAGAACCAGTAGATAACAATATTTTGATAAATAAAAATATCCAAATTGCAATTGCGAATAATTCGGTTGCAATGGTCTTTATATTGAAAAGCCTGTATTTAATAGTGGCATAACCAAATAAAAGCGGATAAAAAGCCACTAAAAAATTCCCGTAAGGGGCAATGGGGATATTGTACCATAGAAAAAAATTACTTAATCCGCCAGAAAAAGCCAGAAGAGCTCCCGCTATTACATACGCTAATCTTTTTTTATCTTCGCCCCATGCTATTTTATAGCTTTTAATAAGTAAGTTGCTTGAATAAATTATCAAGCATATATATAAAACAAATAAATAAAAGTGATATAAAATTCCAGGATTAGGCCAAAAGGGAAAAAACAATTTAGGCTCTACTCCGCTTATAAAAAGATCGGAAAAAGAAAACAATATAAATAAAACGCCTAGAATATATACCAACCAACGTGTGTTCCTTTCACGCCTTTCAATTTTTAGTATTGACACAACCCAATGAAAATAAAAAACAGGAATTAATGTTGAACCAATTGATAACATTCTTACCCAAAATAATGCCGAGACCGCGTCATTGCTAAACAGCCATAGCCAATAACTAAAAGACCATATGCTTATGGCTATCACAATCAAAAAATACAGACGATTTAATTTGTCGCGCCAATTGTGAGAAATTATGAAAACTCCCAGTCCCAAAACAAATAAACCGTTTATAAGCCCAGATAATGCAAAAATATCTAAAAGTTTCATGCTATTTTTTAATAACCGCCACAATATGATTCTTTAGCGGTTCAAAAATAATTTCTCCTTTTTCTTTTAAAAATCTCGACTCTGATAAAAGACGAGATAAATCCGAAGCTGACCTATAATACATTTTAGGCCACCCTAATTTTGATATAAATGGCTGTTCCTTATTTGAAACAATATTACCAACCATAAATAATCCGTTTTCTTTAAGTATATCATAAATTTTCCCGAATGTTTCCACAGACTTTTCGTCGCGAAAATAATCTAACAATCCAACCATCTCCACAACATCAACTGAATTGTCGGCAACATAAAGTTTAACATTCTGGGCCAAATCATTAATCCATTTAAAATTATTGAACAATCCAAATTCTTTTGCTAATTCTTTCCCCAACTCTATGGCTTTTAAACTTTTATCAAGATTTATCACTGAGACTTTCCACCCTTTTAATTCATCAGAATATTTATTTAATACTTCAGCAATGCCTCTTGCTGACCCTCCGCCAATTGTAACAATGTTAATCTCCTTCTCTTTTTTTTCTTTTAGAATGCGCGAAATTTCTTTTTCTAAATTGTTTTCTACAATTTTCAGCCGGTTCCTTACTCCTTTTGGCTGAGACACAAAATGATGCCAAAATAAATCTGCGACGGCTTGCATCACTCCGCGGGAAAATATATTTCTGCGGTAACGGCCATACATAACCTCCAATGCCCTCGCAGAACCAACATTTTCTAAAACGACCTCCGCATCTTGACTGGATGTCCTCATAAAAATCTGCAAAAAGTTTGCAGGCAAATTATTTAATATCGGCACGGTAAAAATTCTGACAAACTTTACAAATAAACTATGCCCTTCTAAATTTTTACAATCCGCAATAACTGTTTTCATTTTTGAAATTTTCCCGAAATTTCTCTCCTAACATTTTTTATCGCACCGTTCTCGTTAATCTTTAATTTTATCTTTTAACAATTCCAGCAAT
>LBSQ01000002.1 GCA_000992015.1 Parcubacteria group bacterium GW2011_GWA2_37_10 | reverse complement strand
AGCGAACCTTCGCGAATCGTTGCTAGTCTCCTCTCCGCTGACTCTTCTTTGCACTTTTACAACACCCTCATATTCGCCATTTGTGGTGAATCAGTTTCTCTCTAGGCCGACACTCTTGTCGGCTTTTATTTTTGACTTTTTTCTAATTTTTGATAAAATATAAAAAATGGGGCAATTGGGCGATTAGTTCAGTGGCAGAACGCTGTCCTGATAAGACAGAGGTCGAAGGTCCGATTCCTTCATCGCCCACAAGATTTTTTTTAAAATTAAAACCTAAAAAATATGTTCTCAAAAATAGATAAAAAAGTTTTAATAATTTTAGCGGTGGCGTTGATAGTAGTTTTATTAGCCGGGTTTTTTGTTTTTAAATATCTAAATAAAATTAAAGGAATAGAAACGCAAAACTCTCTTGGCGGGGCAAGCATAGATAATTCAACTCCGGTTAATGGGGGCAGCGGGGGAGACGGTTTTACTGTCTGCGCAGATAAATGCGGTGACGGCGTTTGCCAAAAAACAGATCCATCATGTGAAGACAAATTGAATTGCGCTTGTTTAGAGACACCGCAGGATTGTCCGCAGGACTGCAAAAAGTAAAAAAATTATCAAATCGCTTGTTCCAAAGTTCTTGAGAACTTTGGAACAAGCGATAAGGGTGTTATAATGAAAAAAAGTTATTATCAATTAGAGAGAATAGTTAAGGGTGTGGCAAATCATCGACGGATTGAGATTCTGGAATTATTAAAAACTAATCCAGAATTGTCTTTGGACAATATTTCAGAAAAGTTAAGCGTTAATTTTAAGACTATATCTGAGCACATCAAAAGGTTGGCGGCTGCAGGGTTTGTTTTAAAAAGATATGAAGGGCACAATGTCCGTCATAAAATAACTAACAGGGGCTCGACTATTCTTAAGTTCTTGAGAACTTTGGAATAGCGACAATACGAAAATACGCATATGAAAAATAAGAAACAAGAAGAAAAAGTTAGTGGTGAGTTTACTAATAATTTTAGTAAAAACGAATTTTTTGACGATTGTCTTATATGTCAGGCGATGAAAGCCGCCAAAAATGAGGGCAGAGAGTTGTCATTTGAAGAATTACAAAAATTATTTGAAAAGGCAAACGAAGAACAAAAATTAAAAAATAAATTATTTTAAACTATGAGGCAGTCAAAATTATTTCTGAAAACAATAAAAGAAAGGCCAGCTGGCGCAGAATCCTCTTCGCGCGAACTTTTGGTTCGCGCAGGATATATAGACCAATTAATGGCCGGAGTTTACAGTTTTTTGCCTTTGGGCTTTAGAGTTCTGAAAAAAATTGAAAATATAATCCGAGAAAATATGGTGAAATCCCCGGTAAACGGACAGGAAATTTTAATGCCGGTCCTTCAGCCAAAAGAAAATTGGCAGAAAACAAACAGGTGGGATAATTTTGATGTTCTTTTTCGTTTAAAAGGAAGCGGCGATAAAGAATATGCCTTAGGTCCCACGCACGAAGAGGTTGTGGCTCCTTTGGCTAAAAAAAATATTTTATCGTATAGGGATTTGCCTTTTTCGGTTTTTCAGATTCAAACAAAATTTAGAGACGAATTAAGGGCAAAGTCCGGCCTTTTAAGAACACGTGAATTTTTAATGAAGGATTTATATTCTTTTCATGCGACACAGGAAGATTTGGACAAATATTATGATAAATTAGCGAAAGTTTATTTAAACGTTTTTAAACAATGCGGAATTGGAAAGTTGACTTATCGGGCATTGGCTTCGGGCGGAAGTTTTTCAAAATATTCAGATGAGTTTCAGACATTAACAGAGGCGGGCGAGGACATAATTTATATTTGTAAAAAGTGCGGACTGGCAATTAACAAGGATATAAAAAATGAAAATCCGATTTGCCCAAAATGCAAAAGTTCCGAGTTTGAAGAAAAAAAAGCAGTTGAGGTTGGCAACATATTCAAGCTCGGTTCAAATTTTTCGCGGCCATTTGATTTGAAATTTAGGGACAAAGAGGGCATTGAAAAACCAGTGATTATGGGGTGTTTTGGCATTGGACTGGGAAGGCTAATGGGAGCAGTAGCAGAGGTAAGCCACGACGAAAAGGGGATAATTTGGCCAAAGCCAGTTGCTCCTTTCTTGGTTCATTTAATTTATGTTGTCCCGCCACAGCGGGATCCTGCCAAGCGGGAAAAATCATCAAAAGTATATGCTACCGCTGAAAGAATTTATAATACGTTGTTAAAAGAAAACATAGAAGTTTTGTTTGACGACAGGCAAGATAAAACCGCCGGAGAAAAATTTGCCGACGCAGACTTAATCGGCATACCCGCGCGGTTAGTTGTAAGCGAAAAAACTGAGGCCGTAAAATCAATTGAAATTAAAATGCGAAATTCAGCAAAAGCAAAACTAATTCCCATTAAAGGTTTTATTAACACTATTAAGAAGTTATAATCATGCAAAAATATACTCCAAGAAATGTTCAAAAGGGAAATGCAAGATATAAATTATTGGCAGATAAATCCGTGAACAGATTCCAACAAAACGCAGCGCGGCTTGAACACTCTAATACAAGAAACAAAAACAAGAGTAAAAAAGGGTAGAAAAACGTAATATAATGTATGCCATCTAAAATAAAGATATTAATAGAAGGTTTTACAAGCGCGGACTCGAGCGCCGAAAAAGGTAAGGAAAAACTTGCGCTACTATGGAATGTTTGAAAACGCCAAAACATTGGAATATTCTGGAATTTGGGATAAAAACACTTCATATGAAAAAAGTATTTCTTGCTTTTAGCATTTTTATTCTGCTTGGAGTAGCCTCTGAGGCTTCAGCTCACATGCCCAGGCTGATTTATTCTAAAGAAGGGGATATTAAAATAAGCAGTCCTGAATTTTCTCAGGCTTTTTACGACGAATTGGCAGGCGCGCCGCGAGATTATTTTATTACATCCGATAAAGAATTTGATTTATACTTGAATCTTTTGGCGCCGGAATTTACTAATCCAAAAGGCAGATATTCGGTAAACGTTGTCGTGATAAATAGCGAACAGGAAAAAGTTATCTATTCCCTAGACGGATTTTCAACAAAATGGGAAGAATTTTACGAACCTTTTGGAAGAGATTATTACCTAAAAGGGCCCGAGCTTGATAAGACGTTTCCCGCCGGAAAATACAAAGTTGAGGTTTTCAGCAAGGACAATCTCGGAAAATACGTTTTAGCGGTTGGCAAGCAAGAGGTTTTTTCATTGCCCGAATCCTTAAATATCTTTTGGCAGCTACCTCTGCTGAAAATTAATTTTTTTAAAACCTCTGTTTTACAGTTCTTTTTTACGCCGTTTGGAATTGCCGGAATCAGCGTGATTTTTGGTTTGGTAATTATTTTAGCGGTTTTAAATTATTTCGTTGCATTGATTGTGGAAAAAATTAAAAACAGTGCAGTAAGGACAATTCTTTTGACTTCAGCGGGAATGCAGATGAAGGATGAAATAATAAAACTGCTTCAAAAACCGACCTATGATGTAAATGTCGCTTTTATTACCACAGCCTACAAGTATAAACTGGAAGAAAATCCGGAATATGTGGCCAAGGATTTATTGATAATGAAGGAGCTGGGCTTTAATGTTGAGGAAATTGATATTGAAGGTAAAAACAAAAACCTGCTGATGAAATTGTTTGAGAACAAGGATATAATTTTTGTGGAAGGAGGAAATACTTTTTATTTATTAAAAGCCATAAGGCAAAGCGGTTTTGAAAAAGTAATAAAAAAATTATTAAAAAAGGGAAGGGTATATGTTGGAGTTTCGGCCGGAAGCATTGTGGCAGGCAAAACAATAGAAACTGCCGGTTGGAAGGACGGAGATAAAAATTTTGTGAAACTTAAAAATTTAAAAGGAATGAATCTTGTGCCGTTTAATATCTTTGTCCATTATCGGCCAGAACACGCAGAAATAATAAAGCAAAAAATAAAAAATCCTGATAAAAGAAGAAAAAGGTTAAGAATTTTAACCGACTACCAGGCGATTTTAATTCAAGGAAACGAAAGAATTTTAATCGGCAAGGGCGAGGCGATTATATTGTAAGTATGAAAATTTTTATCAAAGTAAAACCAAATTCGCGCGAAGAGAAAATAGAGAAAATAGACGAACAAAATTTTGTTGTTTCTGTGAAAGAGCCGCCTGTAAAAGGAAAGGCTAACGATGCCATAAGAAATGCTTTAGCAGTTTATTTTAAAACAAGCTCTTCTTCTGTAAAAATAATTTCCGGCTTTGCTTCGCGAAATAAAATTATAGAAATAATAACGGGGCGCTAAACTGCAAAAGAATACCCTGTTGGTGAAAACATAATTTAAGGCTTTATCTTGATTTTTTTAGTTAGATGAGTAAACTAAATTAATGACCGCCCAAAAAGCTAAAATAAAATCGGTGAAAAGGCCAAAAATTAAGATAGCCAGGAAATCCAAATTAGCCAAAAAAAAATCGGTAAAAACCGTAAAAAAGTTTTTGAGTAGGAAAAAAACATTACAGAGAAAAAAACCACGGAATAAGCCAACTGCCAGAAGAATTAAAAAAAATGTTAAGAGAAGAATAAGGGCAGTCAAAAAAGTAATTAAAAAAATAAATTCCGCAAAAGCCGTTAAACATAAAAATAGAGGATTTTTGTTAAAACAGGAAGTTGCGGAATTTCCGGCGGAGTCGATGTTTAAGGCAAGAATTAAAGTAATTGGAGTGGGCGGCGGGGGAGGGTCAATTGTTTCTGAAATTGGACGGTCCTTAGAAAAAGCCACATTTGTCATTGCCGACACGGATGTCCGGGCGCTAAAGAAAAAAACCGGAATTAAATATTTTTGCTTCGGCCAAAATTTAACCCATGGATTGGGAACCGGGGTTAATACAAGGCTGGCAAAACAGGCGGCGGAACAGGATAAGGATAAAATTTCAAACTTTTTTAAAGATCAGGACATAATAATTTTTATAGCTTCCTTAGGCGGCGGGCTGGGATCTGGAGCCACAAAGGTTTTTGTTGACGCCGCAAAGGATTTTGGCGGCATTACTTTAGGCATATTTACCCTGCCCTTTAGATTTGAAGGGAAAAATAAAACAAAAATAGCCCTGAAAGCGTTGAAAGATTTGAGAAACTCATTAAATGTTTCAATTACAATCCCCAACGAAAAAATTTTTAAAATTATTGATAGCAATACTCCTATAACCCAGGCTTTTTCAATTGTTAATAAAAACTTAATTGAATCGCTAGAATCGCTGATTGATTTAATTTATAACCCCGGCCTTATAAATATAGACTTCGCGGATTTGCGGGCGATTTTAACGGGCAGGGGCAATTCAGCATTTTTAAACACAGTTGAAAGTTCAGGAAAAAACAGAGCAGAAGATATTGCGAAAAGAATTCTTTTTAATCCCTTGTATCAGAGCAACAACTTCATAACGGAAAATATTCTATTTAATGTTTCAGGCGGGCAGAATCTTTCAATGCGCGAGGTGGAAAAAATAAGCAATGACATTTCCCGGCTGAATCCGAACGCGAAAATTATTTTTGGCATTTCTAAAGATTCAAAATTAAAAAATAAAATAAAAGCGACGGTTTTAATGACCGGCCCCAGAAAAAAATCAGAGCCGGCAAAAGATACGGAAATAAAACCGGCAGAGATTAAGGCCATTATAAAAAAACCCGTACCGGCGGTAGAAAAGCCGGCGAAAAAGAAGAAAACAATCGCGGTAAAAAATAAAAATAACGGAAAAAAACCAAAGGTTAGTGATAAAAAGAAAAATACCGAAAACAAAAAACAAGAGTCAGAAAAGCCGGAGAACGAGCGGAGTGTAAGCTCAATACCTATTTTTAACAGAGACACGGAAACCGAGCCCGTTGCTGTCGGAGATAAAAAATTGAGCGCAATCTCCGATTTAACCGACTCGGGTAAAAAAGCGATAAGACGAAATGCCATGGATATTAAAAAAGCGTTGGAGGCCGAAGAACAAAAAAAACAGCTTCAGGAAAAGGAGTGGGAGATACCGGCGTTTTTAAGAAAAGTAAAATATAGAAGCTAAATATTATATGGAGATAAAAAAAGCAATAATACCGATAGCGGGCTTAGGCACAAGATTTTTGCCGCTTTCAAAAGCTCTGCCAAAAGAGTTTTTTCCTTTGGTTGATAAGCCGATTATCCAATATATAATTGACGAGGCTAAAAAATCAGGCATTACTGAAATAGTTTTTGTTTTAAGCCCCAGGCAAAAAACTATTTTAAATTATTTTAAAAAAGATTCTGAATTAGAGAAAATTTTGATTAAAAGAAAAAAAGAAAATATACTGAGAGATTTAAAAGACCTCGAAAATTCTTTTGAGGGGGTTTCTTTTTCCTTTGTTGTGCAAAAAAAACCTCTCGGTGACGGACACGCTATTTTGCAGGCCGGTAAATTTATCAAAAATGAGTCGGTTGCCAATTCTTTTGGCGACGACATTATTGATTCTGATATTCCGGCTTTGTTGCAACTGGCAGAAATTTTTAAAACATGCAATGCTCCGGTTTTGGGTTTAAAGGTTGTGCCAAGGGAAAGAGTTCCGGCATATGGAATGATTACGGCAGAAAAAATTGCCAGCAGGCTTTATAAAATAAAAAAAATTACTGAAAAACCTGATTTGTCCCAGGTAACATCGAATCTTGTGGTTATTGGAAAACATATTCTGACTCCGGAGGTTTTTGAGTATCTTAATAAGGCAAAACCGTCAAAGAAAGGAGAAATAATTCTGGCAGAAGTTTTTGATAAAATGCTTTCAGACGGAAAAACAATTTACGGATATGAATTGAAGGGGGAGTGGCTGGAATGCGGCGACAAATTAAAATGGCTGAAATCTTTCCTGTATTTTTCCATAAAGGACGCGAGGTTCGGCAACGAATTAAAACAATACATAAAAACAATAAAATAAGTTTCAGAAATTATGAAAGCTGCTTTTTTTGAAATAGAGGATTGGGAAAAAGAATATATTAGCTCAAAAATTAATAATCAGGAATTGTCGTTTTTTCCTGGGCCGGTAGCGCCAGAAAACATTGCAGAAATTAAAAACTGCCAGATTATTTCTCCCTTTATATATTCTAAAATAGACGAGAATATTTTGTCTGAACTATCGGAGCTTAAATTTATTTCTACTCGATCTACGGGTTTTGACCACATAGATATGAGTGAAACGAGAAGAATAAATATTTTAGTTTCTAATGTTCCGTCATACGGAGAAAACACGGTGGCCGAACATACTTTTGCCTTGATTTTAGATCTTTCCAGAAAAATATATCAATCCATCAATAGGGCAAAATCCGGAGATTTTTCGCTTGATGGATTAAGAGGGTTTGATCTAAAGAACAAAACATTAGGCATAATCGGGCTGGGGCATATCGGCCAGCGCGTTGCCAAAATCGCAAGAGGATTTGAAATGAATGTTTTAGTCAGCGACCTTAATAAAGATAAAAAATTAGTTCAAGAATTAGGCTTTCAATATACAGATATAAACGATCTTTTGGCAAAGTCAGACATTATAAGTTTGCATGTTCCGTACAATAAAGATACTGATCACCTAATTAATTTGCATAATATAAATCTGATTAAAAAAGGGGCATATTTGATAAATACTGCGAGGGGTGGATTGGTAGAAACAACAGCCTTAATCGAATCTTTAGGAAAAGGAATCTTGGCTGGCGCAGGATTAGATGTTTTAGAGGAAGAGTGTTTTGTAAAAGAGGAAAGGCAGCTTTTATCAAAAGAGTTTCCAAAAACGTGCGATCTAAAAACCGTTTTGCAGAATCACATATTGCTGCAGCAGGAAAATGTTATTATTACTCCCCATAATGCTTTTAACTCGAAGGAAGCATTGGAAAGAATTTTAGAGACAACGGTTCAAAACATACAGGCATTTCTAATCGGAAAAGCAATAAATATTGTTAAATAATTTTTATTATTATGATTTACGACCTAATTATTATCGGCGGCGGGCCTGCCGGAATTACGGCCGGCATTTACGCTGGCCGGCAGAAAATGAAGACTCTTTTAATGACAAAGGAATTCGGCGGACAAGTGGCAAAAAAAGCCACAGAGATTTGCAACTATCCTGGTTTTGAAAAAATTTCAGGAATAGAGCTGATAGATAAGTTTGTTGAGCATTTAAAAAAACAGGAATCTGTTGAAATAAAATTTGCCGAGGTTGAAAAAATTGAGAAACAAAGTGATATTTTTACAATCACAACAACTGAAAACGAAAAAATCCAAAGCAGAGCCGCGATAATAGCGACGGGAGCTGACCCAATGCCATTGGAGGCGATCGGTGAAAAAGAATTTATTGGCAAAGGCGTCAGTTATTGCGTCACCTGCGACGGCCCTGTGTTCAGAAATAAAACAATTGCGATAATCGGAGGGGGAAATGCCGGTTTAGAAGCGGCTTTATTTATGGTAAATTACGCCAGTAAAATTTATATTTTGGAATTTGGCCCAGAAATAAATGCTGACCATGAAAATAAAAACGATATTGCTAAATCAAACAAAATTGAAATTATTAAAAACGTATCCGTAAAAGAAATTAAGGGAAAAACAATGATTGACTCCTTAGTTTATCAGGACAATATTTCAAAGGAAAATAAAACCCTGGAAGTTCAAGGGGTTTTTATAGAAATTGGAAGCCAGCCGGCAACCGCTTTGGCAAAGGGTTTGGTTGATTTTACAAAGAGAGATGAAATTATTGTCGAGCCGGAAACATTTGGCACAAAAACACCCGGTCTTTTTGCCGCCGGCGACGACAACTCGGGTCCCTACAAACAAATTGTTACAGCCGCCGGCGAAGGTTGCAAAGCAGTTCTCGCCGCCTATGACTACTTGCGCAAACTAAACCAAAGTAAATAGAATAAGCCTTATAAAATTTAAATATTATATAAAAACACCTTCACACCCATGCGTTGGTGCGTAGATGTAAAAAAATATGCCAGTGTTTCATTTAAATAGTTTGCCAAAGCAAAAAAGAATTCAAATGATTGGCGAGTTCTATGATACAATAGACTCGTTAAAAGATAGAGGTGAAGTGCGTTTATTTTTAAAAAGTTTATTGGGTCCCGAAGAAATCGCAATGCTAATGCGAAGAATAGAAATAGCAGTGCTTCTAACCGCTAGATATAATTATAATCAAATAATAAAAATGCTCGGTGTTGGAAGCAATAAAATTGCAAGTGTTCAAAAATGTTTGCAACAAGATGATAATGGATATAAAATAATTATAAAAAGATTGATTGAAAGTAGGAAGAAAAGATTAAAACGGATGAAATCTGAAGAAAAAAATGCTAAAGAAGGATCATCTATCAAAAAATTTAGCGCGACGAATATAATTTTGTCAGGTTTGCTTGATGCGGTTATAGAAAAATTAGACGGCGATAAAGAACTAGAAAAAGAAGCATTGCTTTTCACGCCATCGTCTGGGCGCTCACATCTACACACCAATGAGTAGATGTGCAGAATTTAATTATAGTAAAATTTTGTTGATAAATTTATGAATTTATTATCTATGAAATTCGCAGTGAATCCAAAATTTATTATTGGGCATTATCGGTATTTCGGGAATCATTCTGGCTTTTACTTCCATTATTTTATTGTCGAATGGTTAATTTAAAAATAAAATGAGTAAAATAAAAAGTTTAATTGCGAGGGAGATAAAGGACTCACGGGGGAATCCGTCCGTTGAGGCTGTTTTGGAAACTGAAAAGGGAGAGTTTTCGGCGTCTGTGCCTTCGGGGGCTTCTACGGGTAAAAATGAGGCATTAGAGTTGAGGGACGCAGATGGAAAAGGAGTTTTGAAAGCCATTGAAAATGTAAACAAAATTATTGCGCCGAAATTAAAAGGTAAAAATCCGGAAAATCAGCAGGAAATTGATAAAATAATGATTGAATCAGACGGCACGGAAAATAAATCAAAACTTGGAGCCAATGCAATTTTGGCGGTTTCATTAGCCGTGTGCCGCGCCGGCGCCGCCTCAAAAAAAAGTCCATTGTATCAACACATCGCAGATTTAGCGGATGTCCGACATCCAACATTTGTGGGATGTCGGACATACCACAAATTGCCACTTGCGATGTTCAATATTTTAGAGGGTGGAGCGCATGCTAAAAACGAGTTGGCGATACAGGAATTTATGATAGTTCCCTGCCTGCCGGCAGGCGGGCGCAAAAACAAGAGCTTTGCTGAAAATTTGGTTTTGTGTAATAAGGTTTTTCAAAACCTAAATAATATTTTAACCAAAAATTACCCTTCGGCACCCTTAGACTTAGCTCGGGGCAGGAGTTCGGGGCAGGCGGAAATGGGTGACGAGGGAGGATTTGCCCCACAAATTTCCAAAACCGAGCAAGCTTTGTTTTTGTTGAGAAATGCGATTGGGCAGGAAGACTGTAAAATTGCCATAGATTGCGCGGCTTCGCAGTTTTATCAAAATGGGAAATACAAAATTGACGGACAAGAATTCACAGCCGTCGGACTCTCGGAATTTTATGAGGGTTTGGTGAAAACTTTTCCCATAATCTCAATTGAAGATCCTTTTGCAGAGGAGGATTGGAATGGTTTTGAGCTTATTGTGCGACAACTGGGAAATAAAATTTCGATTGTCGGTGACGACCTAACAACGACTAATATCAAAAGGATAAAAGAGGCGCATAATAAAAATGCCTGCAATGGAGTTATTTTAAAATTAAATCAGATAGGCACGGTTTCAGAAACAATTGAAGCGTCAATCTTGGCAAAATCTTTCGGCTGGAAAACAATAGTGAGCCACCGCAGTGGCGAGACTTCGGACAGTTTTATTGCAGACCTCGCGGTAGGGTTATCCACAGATTTTATAAAATCTGGGTCTCCCGCAAAAGAAGAAAGAATGGCAAAGTATGCCAGATTATTAGAAATTGAGCAGGAAATAAAGCGATAATCGCCAATGTCAATGGAATGATAATTAGCTCGCGCCCGACTTTGAAAAAATATATAAAAGGGTGTAAAATATAAGAACAAGAATTAAATAAAAAATAAAAATGGCTAAATTATTTTTGTTGCGGCATTTGAAGTCACAGTGGAACGATGATGACAGGTTTGCGGGTTGGACTGACGGGCCAATTGCGAAAAAAGAATCAATAAAGGCAATAGAACTAGCTGAAAAAGTTTTTGTGAATAACATTGATGTTGTCTATACCTCTCCGCTATTTCGCAACCAAGATACTGTTGCGAGAATTTTTGAGGCGATAGATATTAAGTACCCTTTTTTTATACATTTGGACGGCGGTAAAATGCAGAGGTGGGGGAATTACACGGATATTTCAGAAAATGACGTGCCAGCATATGTTTCTGAGGCTTTAAACGAGAGGTATTATGGGAAGCTGCAGGGTTTGAATAAAAAACAGGTTGCCGAAAAATACGGAGAGCCAATGGTTCACGGGTGGCGCAGGTCATATAATTTTTCTCCACCAGGAGGAGAGAGTGAAAAGGATGTCTTTAAGCGGACAGTGCCTTTTTTTAAAAAATATATAGAAAAAGATTCAAAATTAGGTAAAAATATTTTAGTAGTGGCATCCCATAATAGTTTGCGCGCTGTGGTAAAATATATTGAAAACATTTCAGATGAAGATATAATAAACTTAGAACTGCCGTTCGGCGGATTATCTGAATACGAGTTTGACGGAAAGAAGTATACAAAAATTAGTATTGCATAATTTTTTTTTTATAATATAATAGGATTATTAAATAGAAAATTATTAAAATTAACAAAAAATGTTTAAAATAAATTTGAATAAGAATTCGCTTCTTTTGGGGATTGCGGTGTTAGGCATTATTATTACTGCCGTTTTAATTTATGCTAACCAAAACCCGAGTCAGTTTTCACTATCAAGATTAGGTTTTGGTCTATCCAATGACGCAATAGCTAAAAAATCTTTAGACTACTTAAACACTACCGTTTTGGCGGGACAGGCCCAAGCAACCTTGGTTGACGTTTCTGAAGAGTCGGGACTGGTGAAAATAAAGATAAAAATTGGAACCAGCGAATATGATTCTTATGCGACAAAAGACGGAAATCTTTTGTTTCCGCAGGCTTTTACAATGGAATCTGCCGCTACTGCTCAGCAACCAAGCCAAAACAATCAGCCCTCAGCAGACCAGGCGCAAAAAGCTAAAGATAGCATAACAAAATCAGGCAACCCCGTCCTTGAAGCGTATGTTGTCAGCAGGTGTCCGTTTGGATTACAGATGCAAAGAGCCATGGCTGATGTTGTAAAAAATATTCCGTCCTTGGCGCAAAATATGAAGGTTAGATATATCGGCGCAGTTTCCGGCAATACAATAACCTCTATGCACGGAGACGCAGAAGCTAAAGAAAATTTAAGGCAGATTTGCATACGAGAGGAACAGCCGAATAAATACTGGGATTATGTTTCATGCCAAATGAAGGCCGGGGATACAACAGGATGCGAAACATCAACGGGTGTTGATTCGGCAAAACTAAATGCCTGCGCATCTACGCAAAGCAGAGGAGTGGCATATGCCCAAAAAGATTTTGATTTAGATACTAAATATAATATACAAGGCTCTCCCACATTGATTGTTGGAGGAGCGTCGGTATCTGAGTTTGATTTTGGCGGCAGGTCCTCTGATGCCATAAAATCAGTTGTGTGTTCGGCTTTCAGTTCTGAACCGAGTTCCTGCTCTACAAAATTAAACACAGCAGAAGCGGCAACCAGTTTTTCAGTGGCATATGCAGGCTCAGACGCGGGCAGTTCAGGAAATTCCGGCGCTAATGGCGCAAATTGCGCGCCAGCCCAATAACATGGTAAAGATTTATTCAACGCCAAGTTGCGTTTATTGCAAAACTCTAAAGGAATATTTTAAAAAGCACAATATTGAATTTACCGATATTGATGTTTCAAAAGACGAAAAAGCGCTGGATAAAATGATAAAAGACTCGGGTCAAATGGGAGTTCCTGTTGTTGATATTGACGGAGAAGTAATCACTGGTTTTGATAAACAAAAAATTGACGGGCTTTTAAAAATTAATCAGGTTAAACAAAAATAAAATGATTAAAGTAGCAATAAACGGCTTTGGCCGAATCGGCCGGCAAACTTTCAGAAGAATTATTGATAAACATCCGCATTTGGAAGTTGTTGCTATTAATGATTTAACTGATAACAAAACTCTTGCCCATCTTTTAAAATATGATTCAGTTTATCGGACGTTAGATAAAGAAGTGAGTTTTACTGAAAACAGCATTTCTGTTGCCGGAAAGGAATATAAAACAACAGCTGAAAAAGATCCGGAAAAATTGCCGTGGGAAGAATTAAAAATTGATATTGTTTTAGAATGTACGGGTTTATTTATAACTGATGAGGGCGCCAGAAAGCACATTACAGCCGGCGCAAAAAAAGTGATAATTTCAGCTCCCGGAAAAGGGACGTCAGGGTTTATTTTAGGCGTTAACGCGGAAAAATATGAGTCAAAAATTATTGATGTTATGGATATGGGGTCGTGCACAACAAATTGCGTGGCGACAATTGCAAAAGTTTTGAATGACAATTTTAAAATTCAGAAGGGATTTATGACAACCGTCCACAGTTACACAAACGACCAGAGAATTCTGGATTTACCCCATAGGGATTTAAGGAGAGCAAGGGCCGCCGCCATAAATATAATTCCAACCAGCACTGGCGCCGCAAAGTCCTTGGGTAAAATGATTCCGGAATTAAGCGGTAAAATAGACGGTATTTCGGTAAGGGTGCCTACGCCAACAGTTTCTCTGCTTGATTTAATTGTGGAAATTGAAAAACCAGCGACAAAAGAAGAAATAAATAATGCTTTTAAAAGAGCATCGGAGTCAAAAGAATTAAAAGGAATTTTAAGAGTTGAAGATAGTGAACTTGTATCATCTGACTTTATCGGCGACAGCTGTTCATCAATTGTTGATATGAATGAGACAATGGTAAACGAAAATATGATAAAAGTTGTTGGCTGGTATGACAACGAGTGGGGGTATTCGTGCAGGCTCGCAGAGTTCTGCGAGTTCGTAGGCAACCGTCTCTAATTTTATTTTTGATAAACTAAAACAACGTTGAAAAAGAGTGTTGTTTTTTTATATTTATCTTTTTATTTAAATATACGGATTAAGCGCAACATATACTCACATATTTTTAGAGTTCGCCAATTTTTTTGAAATATAATTTTGTAAATAAAAAAGACGTTCACAACCAAGTTGGTTATAAACGTCTTGCCTCATCTCTGTCCCACATGGGGGCATGATGAAACCTACTCTTCTGGACACCACTGCCAACCGCCATTTGTGCACAATTGCCAGTGACCGCGAGGACCAACAGATGTTGTCTCTGGCTTTTTACGAGTTTCCAGCCCGGAATTAGTTGCGCGCAGAGCGGAAACAGTTTCCTTAATTTGTCCAATCATGTCTTCGATTTCTGATCGCAGAGCCATGACGGCGGTAAGGTCGCTGTTTTTTTTATGCCTCGCAAAACGGCCCGCAACTTTTTCCAGCTCATTCCTGGCATCATTCAATCCGCGGCGAGTTTCGTCCAGGGATTGCTCCAGCTTGGTCTTCTGCTCTTGCAGGGCAGCCATCTTTCTTTCGTAGTCTACTGCCTGCTGAGTTTTGATAAGCTGGGCATCAGACTGTGCCTTATTTGCCTCGGCTTGTACCTTATCCGCACTTGCAAGAACGGCACCAACTGCCCCTGTCCCCAGCTTTACATACGCATCATTGGAAGCTGGGACGATCACGCTTCCTTGCTTTGTGCTGGCAAGTATGGCAGTCAATGTCTCAACATTTTTCTGCGTGCTTGCCATAAGTTGGTCCTTGTTGGCGACCTGTTCGCGCATAATCCGAACTTGTTCCTGCACCTGCTGAAGCAAAACGGCGCTCTGCGAAGCTTGCGCAGTCTGACTGGCGGAAGTTTGTTCGGCTACAACAGCCCTATCTTCGGCAGCTTTGAGTTTTGCCTCGAGGTCTTTGTTGCTACCGCATCCAGTCCCAGCTCCCAATACCACTGCCACACACAAGATCATTGCGCTTCTCATCTTACACATCCTAATTAGAAAGGAACACGGTTTTTCAAGCAGAAGACACTCTACCGCTTAATTTCAAACCATATTTTAATCATATCATATTCCAATATCATTGTCAAGTCCTTGCCGTGTGTCAACCCCCTAGGCCTGTTTGGTTATCTTTTTTTATCCACTTCCTTGTTTTTTAAAAAAATAGTATAATACAGAAATTTATGCCACATCAGTTATGATTAAAATTCCTGTTGAGGTTTCAGCGCGCCATTTGCATTTAAGCCAAAAAGATTTGGAAACGGTTTTTGGCATAGGATATCAATTAAAAAAGAAAAAGGATTTATCTCAGCCCTCTGATTTTGCCGCAGAGGAGTTTTTAAATTTAAAAAACGGAAACAAAATAATTAAAGGAGTAAGAGTGGTCGGTCCTATCAGAAAAGGCACTCAAGTTGAAATAAGTAAAACAGATGCTTTTTATTTGGGAATCAATCCGCCTGTAAAATTATCAGGCGATATTGACGGCACTCCGGGCATTACGTTAATCGGGCCGAAAGGGGAAATTAATTTGGAGAAGGGGTTGATTATTGCTGAGCGCCATATTCATTGCGCTACAGATGAAGCAAAAAAATTAAAACTAAAAAAGGGAGTTGAAGTTTCTGTAAAAATTGAGAGTGAAAGGCCTGTAACTTTTCATAATATAAAAATACGAATCAGAGATGATTATAAATTTTGTTTGCACATAGACACCGATGAAGGAAACGCCGCCGGCATAAATAAAATTGGAGAAGGAGTTCTTATTATTCCCGCGGAAGCGGAAATCTAGAGTAAGCGCGCAAACCATGGATTCCCAATTAAGCTGGGAATAACACTGCTAATATTTTTATATGATACTCGTACTAAATTGCGGAAGTCAATCAATAAAATGGAAGGTATTTAGTGAAAAACTGAAGGCTCTCAAAGAAGGGAAACGAGAAATTTTGAATACGGCTGATTTTGAAAAAGATTTAGAAAAGGAAATTGAAAAAATTATCGTTGCGCTAAGAAGTAAAAATTTAAAAATTTCGATAATTGGCCACAGAGTAGTTCACGGAAAAAATATTTTTAGAGAGCCAACTGAAATCACAGAAGAAAATTTGAAGGAATTAGATGCCTTGAATTATCTGAGTCCGCTGCATAACCCATTTAATGTTTTGGGAATTAAAATTTGCCAGAAAATTTTAATTGGCGTTCCGCAATTTGCGGTTTTCGACACAGAATTTTTTAAAGACTTGCCCGAGGTTGCTTACACTTATGCGCTACCTAAAAAAATTATAAAAGAATTTGGATTTAGGCGCTATGGCTTTCACGGAATTTCATATGAATATGCTGCCAGAAAAGCAGCGGAAAAAATAAAGAAGCCTTTTGAAAAATTGAAAATAATTACTTGTCACTTGGGCGGGGGAGCCAGTATTACCGCAATAAAAAATGGCAAAGCAATTGACACCTCAATGGGATACAGCCCGACAGAGGGCGTTATTATGATGACAAGATCCGGCGACATTGACAACGAAATAATTTTGAAAATGTCAGAGATTTATGGAGTTGAGAAAGCCAGTGATATAATAAATAAAGAATCCGGACTTTTAGCAATTTGCGGAGAAAAAGAAATGCTTGCCGTTTTAGACAAAAATAAAAATGGCGATAAAAAATCTAAACTTGCTTTAGAAATTTTTGTTTATCAGATTAAAAAATATATCGGCGCGTATTATGCAATTTTAGGCGGATGCGATATATTGGTTTTTACAGGAGCCGTTGGCTTTGGCTCGGTAAAAATAAGAAATATGATTTGCAAGGATTTAAATATTTTGAAAAAGACGAAAGTCCGGGCAATTGAGACAAATGAAGAACTGGCAATTGCCCTAAAAATTTTAAATTTAAAATAAATAAACACTAATCTTTTATGCAAAAAAACGACAAAAATATACTGTGGTTCAATGAAATAGGTATTAATGATGTTCCTGTAGTGGGAGGAAAAAACGGTTCGCTTGGAGAAATGTATGTTAATCTTGTTTCAAAAGGGGTTAATGTGCCGTACGGATTTGCCATAACGGTTAATTTTTATTGGAAATTTATAAAAGCAAACGGATTGGATAAAAGATTATCGGAGATTTTTAAACAACTGGACCCTGAAAACATTGAAAGCGTCCAGAATGTCGGCAAAATAGCAAGATTAGCCGTTGAAAAATCTGTTTTTCCAGAAGATTTGCAAAAAGAGTTAATTTCCGCTTATTTGGAGCTTTCTAAACAGGCTAATACAGAAAACGCAGATGTCGCCGTAAGGACTTCCGGGGTTGCCGAAGATATGCCGAACGCTTCTTTTGCCGGGCAGTTTGAAACATATTTAAATGTTGTCGGACCGGAAAATCTTTTCAATGCCGTAAAAAAATGTTTTATTTCTTTTTTTACAGACAGAGCAATCGCTTACAGAGAACAAGTGGGAGTGGACCATTTAAAAATTGGGCTTTCAGTTGGCGTTCAAAAAATGGTAAGGTCTGATATTGGATCGTCCGGGGTTATGTTTTCCTGTGATACGGAGTCTGGATTTGGCGACGTAGTTTTAATAAACGGAAGTTACGGGCTTGGAGAAAATGTTGTGCAGGGAGCTGTTGACCCAGATCAATTTTATGTTTTTGAGACGACTCTGAAAAAAGGACTGGCCCTGAGTGGAGCCAAAGGGTTTAAACCCATTGTTGAAAAAAGATTGGGATCTAAATTGATAAAAATGATTTACGCCGTAGGTAAAAATTCTACAAAAAATATTGCAACCACAAGAAAAGAAAGAGAAAGTTTTGTTATTTCAAACGAAGATATTTTAACTCTGGCAAAATGGTCAATAATAGTAGAAGAGCATTATAAAAAATCAATGGATATGGAATGGGCAAAAGACGGCAGAGACGGTAAATTGTATATTGTTCAGGCGCGGCCGGAAACTGTGCAATCAAAGAAAAATCTCAACGTTTTGGAAAATTATGTGATTGATAAATTTAAAGCCAAAAAAATATTGGCTATGGGTATGAGCGTCGGAAGTAGAATAGGACAGGGAAAGGCAAAAATAATAATGTCGGCTAAAGATATAAACAAATTTGAAAAGGGCGAGGTTTTAGTTACCGATATGACTGACCCAGATTGGGTGCCGGTTATGAAAATTGCTTCTGCTATTGTTACAAATAAAGGCGGCAGAACCTGCCACGCGGCAATTATTGGCAGGGAATTAGGAATTCCAGTTGTTGTTGGAACCGGAAACGGCTCAAAAAAAATTAAAACCGGAAAAGAAATTACAGTTTCGTGCGCCGAAGGCGAGGACGGTAAAATTTACGAAGGCATAATCCCTTTTGAAATTGAAAAAATCGATATTTCAAATATACCGCAAACCAAAACCAAGATAATGATGAATTTGGGGGAGCCCGACCAATCTTTTACTATGAGTTTTATTCCAAATGATGGAATAGGTTTGGCGCGGGAAGAATTTATAATCGCCAACTCCATTAAAATTCATCCGATGGCTCTGATAAATTATGCTAAATTAAAACCGGCTTTAAGGTCTAAAATTGATAAACTGACGATAGGATATGAAGACAAGATTCAGTTTTACGTTGATAAATTAGCTGAAGGAATTGGAAAAATTGGCGCGGCTTTTTATCCAAAAAAAGTTATTGTAAGATTTTCAGATTTTAAAACAAACGAATATAGAACACTTGTCGGCGGAGAGTTATATGAACCGCAGGAAGAAAATCCGATGATAGGATTTAGAGGCGCGTCCCGATATTATCATCCACGATTCAAAGAATCTTTTGTTTTAGAGTGTAGGGCAATTAAAAAAGTTAGGGAAGAATTTGGGCTGGATAATGTTGTTGTAATGGTGCCGTTTTGCAGAACTGTGGAAGAGGGTAAAAAAGTTTTGCAAATAATGGAGGAAAACGGGCTGTCAAGGAAACCCTTTGTCCCGCAAGGCGGGACGAAGGGTGACATAAACCTGAAGCCTCTTCAAGTCTATGTCATGTGCGAAATCCCCTCAAATGTAATTTTAGCAGAAAAGTTTTTGGAAATTTTTGACGGGTTTTCAATTGGTTCAAACGACTTGACTCAATTAACTTTGGGTTTAGACAGAGATAATTCCGAGTTGTCTGCAATTGGAAATGAAAAGAATGAAGCAGTAAAAGAACTGCTTATGGAAGCCATAAAAGTATGCCAAAATAACAATAAATATATCGGCATTTGCGGGCAAGGGCCCAGTGATTTTCCCGATTTTGCCCAGTTTTTAGTAGAACTTGGCATTGAGTCAATCTCATTAAATCCAGATTCTGTAATTAAAACCAAAATCGCAATCGCAGAAACAGAGAAAAAGTTAAATGCCAAACAATAATTGAGGTAATAATTTAAAAATGTAATTAAAACCGTAAATAGTCCTGTAGTCCGAACCACAGGACTAAAAATGAGATGACGACTTTTCACTTGAATAGTTTACCAAAGGAAAACAGGATTCAGATGATTGGAGAGTTTTATGATATGATTGACTCGTTGAAGGACAGAAACGAAGTTCGTTTGTTTATTAAAAGTTTACTAACGGCTGACGAAATTGCCAGCTTGATGAGGAGAATAGAAATAGCCGTTCTTTTGTCTGGCGATTTTAAATACGATCAGATAATAAAATCCTTGAAAGTCGGGAGAGACAAAATATCTACTGTACAAAAAAATTTGTTGCAGGACGATAGCGGATATAAAATAATCGTGAAGCGGCTTATTGAAAACAGAAAGAAGCGATTAAAAAGAATCAAAAATGAAGAAAAATCCGATAGGGAAAGTTCAACACTTTCCGGGGCTTTAAAAAAATTTAGTCCCGCAAACAGAATTTTGCCGGACTTGCTGGATGCAGTTATAGAAAAGTTTGAAGACGACAAAAAGTTAGAAAAAGAAACGTTGCTTTTCACGCCATCGCGATCCCCATTTAATAATAAAAAATAAAAAAATGTTTAATAAAATGTACGATATTATAACTTTTGGTTCGGCGGCGCAGGATATTCATTTAAAATCCAAGGCGTTTAAAATTTTACAGGATGAAAAAGATTTCGTAACGGGCGCGGGGATTTGTCTTCCTTTTGGCTCAAAAATTGATGTTGAGGACATTGTTTTTTCTTCTGGGGGCGGAGGAACAAATACAGCCGCCACTTTTGCAAAACAAGGTTTTAAAACCGCATTTTGCGGGGCCGTAGGTGATGATATTATGGGCAGAGAGATTTTGAGGGAGTTAAAAGAAATGAAAATTGATACGCGGTTTGTTTCTGTAAAAAAAGAAAAACACACCAACCAGTCAATTATAGTTTCAACCACCGGAGACGAACGAACTATTTTGGTTTATAGAGGAGCATCTGAATTGTTATGCAAAGATGATTTTCCGTTTGGTAAATTGAAGGCTAGATGGTTTTATTTGGCTCCAATTGCAGGTTTATTGTCTCGCCCGTCCGAATCTTCGAGTGAAACGAGGAGCGAAGGAGGGAGCGACTTATTTGAGGATATAATTGATTATGCCCACAAAAACAAAATTAAAATTGCGGCAAATCCGGCAAAACAGCAGTTATCTTTGCCGGCAGAAAAATTGAAAGAAATATTTTTAAAGGTTGATATTTTATTTTTAAATCAGGAGGAAGCATCGTTTTTAACAAAAATTCCGTTTGATAATGAAGTTGAAATTTTTAGAAAAATTGATGAAATATGTCCCGGAATAGCAGTTATGACAAAAGGCGGGGAAGGAGTCGTGGCTTCTGACGGCAAATATTTATATTCTGCAAAACCGGATCCAAATAGAAAAGTTGTTGATACCACGGGGGCCGGAGATTCGCTGGCATCGGGGTTTCTCGCTGAATTTATCAGGACAAATGGCGATATTGAGTCGGCAATTCAGTTTGGATTGGCAAATTCAGCGGGCAATTTATCGGAAATTGGAGCAAAAACAGGTTTACTTGATAAAAATTCAAAATTTGAACGAGTTTCTGTCACGAAGGAAGAGTGCGGAGAAAATAATTTATGTTTACCAAAGTGAATAGCCGTCATTGCGAGGAACGAAGTGACGAAGCAATCCAGAGTGCGCGAACAGATTTCTGGATTGCCACGTCGCCTGCGGGCTCCTCGCAATGACGAAACCTTAACATGAAAACATTAAAATATTATTTTGAGAAGGCGCAGAAAGAGAAGTGGGCGATTGGGCAGTTTAATTTTTCTGATTTTACGCAAATGAAGGCGATTATTGGAGCGGCAAAGGAATTAAAATCGCCGGTAATTTTAGGAACATCTGAAGGCGAAAGCAAATTTTTTGGTTTAGAGGAGGCAGTTGCTTTACGAAATGTTTTTAAAAAAAAAACCCGTTCGGCGGGCTCGGGGCAGGCCGGCTTGCCGATTTTTTTGAATTTAGACCATGGAAAAAGTTTTGGTTATTTAAAGCAGGCAATTGACGCGGGTTACGATATGGTTCATTTTGATGGCTCAAAATTACCGCTGGAGGAGAACATAAAAATTACAAAAGATGTAAAAAATTATGCAAAATGGCGCGGGGTTTTAATTGAGGGCGAAGTCGGAAAAATTGGCACAGATTCTTCAAAACTTTATTCAGAAAAATTTGAAATAAAAGAAGAAGATTTAACGAAGCCCGAAGAAGCGCTAAAATTTTTAAATAAAACAAAGGCAAATTTGCTGGCTATAAGCATGGGAAATTTTCACGGTATTGAAGCTTCGGGAATAGACCCTAATTTAAGATTGGATACTTTGCAAAAGATAAACGAAGCCTTTCGGCAGGCTCGGGGTAGAACTAAAAATACATTTTTAGTTCTACACGGCGGGTCGGGAACTCCGGAAAGTGATATTAAAGAAGCCATAAAATTGGGTATTGTAAAGATAAATATAAATACTGAATTGAGGCTTGCGTTCTCTGGCAGTTTAAGAAGGGCATTGAGCGGTTCTGATGAAATAGTTCCATACAAATATTTGCCAGGAGCCGGAAAATCGGTTCAGAAAGCTGTTGAAGAAAAGATATTGCTATTTGGGAGCCGTGATAAGATTTAAATTGCGGATTGTTCGGCTATTTACAAAAGCAGATTAATATACTAATATAATAACATTACAAAAAACAATGGCAAGAATTACGTTAGAAAAAGAAAAGTGTATCGGATGCGCTTCCTGCTCCGCAATATGCCCGAAATATTTTGAGCTAAAGGATGACGGCAAAGCCCATATTATTGGAGCGCAAAAAAATCAGGCAGGCAACGATGAGTTAGATGCCGAAAAAATAGAATGCGCCGAAGCGGCCGCCGAAGCCTGCCCGGTATTGTGCATATATATTGAAAAATAAAAGTTATGATTTCACTAAACGCAAAAGTCAGAAAGGAGGTTGGTAAAAAAACAAAGGCATTAAGAGAATCGGGAAAAATTCCTGCGGTGGTTTATGGCCCCGGAGTTAAAAATATTTCTCTTGAAATTGACCGATTGGAGTTCCAAAAAATTTTTAAAGAGGCCGGGGAAAGCTCTCTTATTGACCTTAAAATAGGCAATGAAAACCGGCCAGTTTTGATTCACGAAATACAAAAAGATCCGATATCCAATAAAATCATACACATTGATTTTTTTCAAGCCTCATTAAAAGAAGAAGTTGAGGTTACCGTTCCCCTTGTTTTTGAGGGCGTGGCTCCGGCTATAAAAGAATTGGGAGCGACCTTGGTAAAAAATATGACAGAGATTCAGGTAAAGGCCTTGCCCCAAAATCTTCCTCACGAAATTAAAGTAAATATAGAAGAATTGAAAGCAATCGGAAACCATATTTTGGTTAAGGATTTGCCGCTGTCGGAAGGCGTTACGGTCTTAAAAAAACCGGATGAAATTGTCGTTTCTATTTCAGCGGCTGAAAAAGTTGAGGAGGAATTAGCAAAAGAAATAGAAGAAAAAGTGGAAGATGTCGGAAAGGTGGAAAAAGAAAAGAAAGAGGAAGAAGCCGCGGAGCCGCCAAAAGAAGAAAAAAAATAAGGTTTATGTCTATTACACAAATAAAAGGTCCTGTGCAAAACTAGGTCTTTTATTTTGCGCTTATAAATATATAATGAATTTATAATATGATGGCTAAAAAAATATTTTTATTTTCACTGATTTTTAGTTTTTTGTTTGTGGACTTGCCCGCCGTAGCAACGGCTCAGGCGGGGGATTTGGCAACTCAATGCGCCACATTGTCAGAATCAAATACCGGGTGCTCGAACTTAAACAATACCGAATGCCGGGCTCTTTTGGAAAAGTGCGCCAATTATTATGACCAGCAATCTGCCCAGATTTCTCAGGATATTACAAAAACAACTCAACAAAAAAATACCCTTCAAAATCAAATAGCTTCTTTTAAAAAGAAGATACAAAATTTGGAGTTCCAGATAAAGCAGAGTAATGTTATGGTAAAAGACCTTGGTCTGCAAATAAGCGACACCGAGGTTTCCATAAACAAAACTTCTGTAAAAATTAATGATTCGCAAACTCAGATAAAAAATATTTTACAATCAATTTATGAAGAAGACCAAAAACCGTCTGTTCAGATTTTACTTGAAGGAAACCTTTCTGATTTTTTTAATAATTTAGCCTATTTAGAAAGTTTAAATTCTCAAGTTTCCGGACTTTTGGAAAGCACATGCAGAAAAAAGAAAATGAGCAAAATAAAAACGAACAGGAACAGTATTTGAAGCTTACAGAGGCGCAATATCAACAACAGTTGAAAGACAAGCAAGAAGCAGAAAAAAAATCAGTGGTAATTAAGTCAAAATTATTTCAAACACTTGGCGTTTCAAAAATTCCCACGTTTGGCGAGGCGTTGGAGGTTGCGAAAACCGCAGCAAATATAACCGGAATCAGACCGGCATTTCTTTTAGCGATTATAAGTCAGGAATCCGCAATCGGTAAAAATGTGGGGCAATGTAATCTAGTTGACACAACTACAGGCGCAGGAAAAAGAATTTCTACAGGAGCCACTGTTATTAGAGTAATGAAGCCAATAAGAGATGTTCAGCCATTTATGCAAATTACATCGGCCTTAGGTCGAGACCCATATAAAACTCCTGTGTCCTGCTGGATTCCGGCTTACGTGAACGGCAGTCCGTCCGGCTGGGGTGGAGCAATGGGCCCGGCGCAGTTTATTCCTTCAACATGGAATTTGTTTGACGAAAGATTAAAAGCGCTTCTGGGAACGGCTCCCGACCCATGGGGAATAAAAGATTCATTTACGGCATCCGGATTATATTTGGCTGATTTGGGAGCCTCTGCGCAAACAGCAACAAAAGAAAGCACAGCCGCCTCTCGTTATTATGGAGGATCCTCAGCTTATGCTCGTAACGTGATGTCTAGAGCAAATTGTATACAAACATTTATTGACTCTGGCATGATGTCAACAAACTGCCAAAATCTCATTTTCTAAAGGCTCTTACAATTCCGTCTAATTTGCCGTCCATTATAGATTCTATGTCGTGCCACGATTTGTTTATTCTGTGGTCTGTAATTCTGTCCTGGGGAAAATTATAGGTTCTAATTTTTTCAGCTCTTTTGGCAGAAGCAATCTGCTCCCGTCTTTCATTGGATAATTTTGATAAATCAGATTCTTCCTGCGCCCGTAAAAGCCTTGCTGCCAGAAGAGACAATGCGGTTTCCTTATTTTGCAATTGGTTTCTTTCTGATTGGCAGGTAACAACAAGTCCGCTTGGCTTATGCGCAATTCTAACCGCAGATTCGGTTTTATTTACGTATTGCCCTCCGGGCCCAGATGATTTATAGGTTGAAATTTCCAGATCCGATGGGGAAATATTTATTTCTGTTTTTTGGGGTTTTAGTAAAACAGCAACCGTTGCGGTTGAAGTATGCACGCGCCCTTGTTTTTCAGTTTTTGGAATTCTTTGAACCCGGTGTACTCCGCCTTCGTTTTGCATTTCGTTATAAACTCCAGTTCCCGATAATTCAAAAATTATTTCTTTGTATCCGCCGATCGTTGAATTACTTGAATCTAAAACCCTTTCCTTCCAACCCTTTGCTTGGCCATATCTTGAATACATTCTGTATAAATCGCGCGCAAAAAGCCCTGCCTCGTCTCCGCCGGTTCCAGCCCGTATTTCAAAAATTACAGCTTGCTGTAATTTTTGCCCTGAGCCCGCCGAAGGGCTACCTTCAACGTCGGGTCTGTAGTTTTTCCAATCTTCTTCAGTAAATTTTGAGAAATCTTGTTCCATAAATTATGAACGAATGTGAATAATTTACCCTGAACTTATCGAAGGGTATGCATTTTCAAATCCTACCATAAAACATTGCTTTTGAAAAGATTATTTGGTATTATATAAAGCATATGAAAAAAGACATACACCCCAGATATTATCCGAAAGCTTCTGTCCACTGCGCTTGTGGCAATACTTTTACAGTCGGCTCTACAAAAGAATTTATAGAAACTGAGGTTTGCGCTCAGTGCCATCCTTTTTATACAAAAAAAGAAAAAGTTATGGACACCTTGGGCAGGGTTCAAAAGTTTAAAGACAGAGCGGCAAAAAAGAGGGTACTAATTAAAAAGAAAAAATAAACACATATGGAAAACGAAATCAAATTGAACGTAGAAGAAATGACGCAGGCTGGTATGAGTTTTGGACACAAAATTTCAAACCTTCACCCAAAAATGAAGCCATATGTTTCTGGCATTAAAAACAGTGTCAATATCATTGATCTGGAAAAAACTGCCAAAGATTTTGAAAAAGCGCTGAAGTTTATTTCGAGGCTTGTTTTTGAAAATAAAACAATACTCTTTGTCGGCACAAAAATTCAGGTAAGGAACCTGGTAAAAGCCACAGCCGAAGAGTGCGGATTTCCATATGTTACCGAAAGGTGGCTGGGCGGAACAATCACAAATTTTGAAACTATTTCAAAAAGAGTAGGATACTTTAAGGATTTAGAAAAGAAAAAAGAGATAGGCGAACTTGAAAAATATACGAAAAAAGAAAGATTAATGTTTGGCAAGGAGATGGAATCTTTACGGGTAAAATTTGAAGGAATCAAAGATATGACCAAATTGCCGGATGCTGTTTTTATTTTTGACCTGAAAAAAGACGAAACCTGCGCCAGAGAAGCGAAAAGAAAGGGAATTGAAATAGTGGGAATTGTTGATACAAATATAAACCCTGAAATGGCAAATTATCCTATCCCGGCCAATGATGATGCTATTTCTTCAGTAAAGTACATACTAGACAAGGTAAAAGAGTGTATAATGGAAGCAAAGCAATCAAAATAAACATATCGCTACGTTACGTAAACTTATGGTTACTATTGACCAAATCAAACAACTTCGTGAAGAAACAGGTGTTTCTGTCTCCGAGGTAAAAAAGGCGCTGGAGGAAGCCAAGGGAGACATGAAAAAGGCAAAAGAAATTTTAAGAACGTGGGGCAAAACTTTGGTTGGCAAAAAAGCCAGCCGAGAAACAAGGGCTGGTGTGATTGACTCATATTTACACCCAAATACGAAAACAGGGGTGTTGCTTGATGTCAGATGCGAATCTGATTTTGTTGCAAAGTCGCCCGAATTTAAAAATCTGGCGCATGAAATCTGTTTGCAAATTGCGGCAATGAAGCCCTTGTTTGTTTCGGAAAATGAAATTCCAGAAGAATTTTTAGACGGCGAAACAAAAATTTATAAAGAGCAGATAAAAGATTCAGGCAAGCCGGAAAAAATTGTGGCGCAAATTCTTGAAGGAAAATTGAGTAAATACAAAGCAGGAATTTCTTTGTTAAGCCAGCCATGGATAAAGGACGACACAAAAACAATAAAGAATTTGATTGAAGAATCGGTTGCTAAAATAGGGGAAAACATAGAAGTAAAGCGCTTCGCGCGTTATGAAATATAGCCAGTGAGTAGTTGGTAGTGAGCAGTTGGTAGACTAAAGCGATTCTACAAACTACAAACTATAAACTACAAACTAAACATTTGTTAGAATTAATTTTTTTCGTTATTTTTATTATTTCATTTGGCGGTGTTTTGCTGATTCTCGCGCGTAAGATTCCAGTTTTGAGCACCTTGCCACGCAATGGCGCATCCGGAATTAAAAAGCATCGGATTATTTTGGATGCGGAGGATAAAATAAAAGATATTTTAGTTTCCTTTAAAAAGCAGATACTTCTGCATAAATTTCTTTCATGGGTAAAGTGTATGACATTAAAAGCCGAGGTTGAAATCGACCATATTTTGCATTCAATCCGCAGAAAAGCCCAACAGGTAGACAAAGATATTAAAAACCAAAAATAAATTTTCACTGAGCCGTTGAGGCGAAGTGCCACCTTAGCTCAGCGGTAGAGCAACTGTTTTGTAAACAGTAGGTCCGCAGTTCGAATCTGCGAGGTGGCTCATTATGTGACATAAACCACACATACACACATAGCCAGAAATATAACAATATAAGAAATTAACTTACCAATTCGGACGAATTGGTAAATGGAATAAAAGCATGAGCAAACGTTGGGTGAATATTTTTAAGGCGCTGGGAAATATAAACCGAATTAAAATAATCCAAATGCTATATAATGGCGAAAGCTTATGTGTTACAGATATAGCCGGTAAAATTAAGGTTTCCATAAAATCAACATCGCGGCATTTGATGATTTTAAGAAATTTAGAGCTATTGGACGGCGAGGGGAAGAATGGGCATGTGTTTTATAGCATAAACAAAAACGCGCCAGAGGATTTTAAAAAAGCAGCAAAACTTTTTCTCGAGTCCCGATAGCATTTACCAATTCGGACGAAATGGTAAATGGCAGTAACGGTGAGTGAGGCTGTTTTATTAGAGGTGATAGAATAAGATTAGAAAATAAATATTCAAAATTTATTTCCAATTGGAAATTTAGAAACAGCCCGTTTTAATAAATTAAATTTTAAAAATACTTTATAATTAACAAATAAATCTATGGAAGAAAAGGAAATAAGCATAGTAAGTTATCTTGAACAATTATCAAAAGAGACAGAAAAAACAGGATGGCATATTAAGGATACTATTGAAGTTGAGATGTCGGTTGCAAGAAGTATAGACGCAGGAGGTAAAGTGGCTTTTTGGGTGGTGGACGCTGGAGGAAAATATCAAAAAGAAAATCTAATAAAAGTGAATTTTGGATAATATCCAAAAACGAAACTTGTTCAACCTATAAATCAATTTAAGACGGATATACACAATAACCCGAGGAATTCAAGTAAGTAAATTTGAAAATTTCGCCCGAGCGTAGCGAGGCGCGGTCTGGCTATTGAGTCTTCACCCTAACGGTAAAATTTTCTCAGAAGCAAGTAAAAGGCTCATTTGTAATTACATTTTCGAGTAAAATTTATTGAGGGAAGGGTGAAGACTTGACAAGGGTTTATTTTGGATTAAGATGAAGATATAACTATTGTATATACAACAGATATATCTATGAAAACTATTTTAAATGTTAAAGTAGATAAAGAAGAAAAAGAAAAAGCCAAGCAAATCGCGTTGCAAATGGGGGTTCCTCTTTCTACTATTATAAACGCTCATTTGCGGGAGTTTATACGAACTCGCGAATTTTCGGTTAAATTAGACCCCGTTTTAAAGCCAAAAGTTGAAAAAGAGTTATTAAGAATGAGTCAGGAGTATCATAAAAATCCTAAATCTGCTTACAGTTTTAATTCTGCAGCCGAAGCTATTAAATTCCTTCGTGAAAAGTAAAGATGATAATTGATTTGTGTAAAGATTTTAAGAAGAATTTGTATAAACTGTCTCAAAAACAGCGAGAGCAATTTTATGAGCGATTGAATATTTTTTCCGAAAATTCATTTCATCCGATTCTAAATAATCACCAATTGCACGGAAAATTAAAAGGACAATACAGTATAAATATAACAGGTGATATCCGAGCAATATACGAACAAATAAACAAAAATAAGGTCTTATTTTTAAAAATTGATAATCACAATAATTTATACGATTAATCAAAAATTGGGAATACAAAAACAGCCCGTTTAATATAGATTAAATTTTATGCCAGAAAATTTATATTAAAATTAATCTATAAATAAATGAAACTACTTAAAAACTTAGCGAGACTAGAAAAATTACGAGAGTTAAAAGAAAAAGCTCGCAAGAAGTTGGAAGAGATAAGGGAGAAAAAATATACGAAAAAAGATTATATCCCCTTATTGATTTCGATTATATTTGTGGCATTATTCGTATTAAGGAACGGTTTTAAAACAAACATGTCAATTGGGTTTATGATAGGGGCTTTAAGTGTAGGAATAATATCTACTATAATTTTGGAAATAGAGAAATAAATTTTGAAACTTTGACATTAAAAATTGATCGAAAATTGAAAATTTCTTCTGAGTGGGGCGAGGTGCGGTTTGTAAAAAAAATTGACACGCGATTTTAAGGGAATATAATAAAATATAAAAATAAAAATATGTTTGTTAGAAAATGTGATTTGTGCGAAAAAGAAGTTAAAGATCCCGTTGTTGCCAGCGCTGGTTTTTTATCGGGTGCAAAGCTTGAATTATGCGATGATTGTGGCGAGCCGATATTAAAATTTTTGAGAAAAAATAAAATTATCGATAAAAATAATAAAGAAATTAAAAAAGCATAAAAATATGATAGATGATAAAGATATAGAAAAATTGGAAGAATCTCTTGTAACTAAAAAAGAGTTTGAGGGTCTGATGGAAGTTGTTGCCATGAAGGATGATTTGAAAAAATATGCGACAAAAGATGATGTCGTAGAATTTAAAGATGAAATTTTAAAAGGGCAAGATGAAATTATAGGCAAACTGGACAAGTTGTTGGGAGAGAAAACCATGGGTGACGCGCAAGATAAAAGAAAAACAAAGATATTGGAAATTCACAATAACGCGCTAAAGAGCAACAAAATTCTGTCGGAAAAAGATTCGGCAGAAATAGATAACCTGCGCGTATTTTAATTTTATGCCAGAAAATTCCGAAGGCCGAGAAAATGAACAAGAGGAAATTGAACCCGTCATAGAGTATGCGCAAAAAGGGGATTGCTCGGCAATTGCTGAGGTAGACAGAGACAGAATGCTTCAACGGCTTGAAGAACACGGTTGTCCTTTGCGAGAATTCAACAAGGAAGAAAGAGTTGAACAACTTAAAAAAGAAATCGCTGATCCGAACAAGCGATATTTGGTTTTAAAAATTGAGGGCCAAACTGCGGGATATATTGAATTGGTAAACAATACTGAATGGGTAAAAAAATTTAAATGCAAAAGAAACACAGTTTTTGCCAGCACTATTTCAGTTATTAGGCCATATCAGGGGCAAGGAAACGGCCCAAAATTAGTTGAAAGGGCTATTGAGAATGCAAAAGATTTATTTGGGGCTAAATATATGCGGGCAAATGTAATTATGGAAAATGAGCCCGCTGTAAAAATGTGGCAGAATGTAGGTTTTAAACAAGTTACAGATCCGCAACCAACTGGCGGCACATGGGATGGAAAACCCTCGCACACAATTATGATGGAGAAAGTATTAGAGTAGGCTATTGACAAGGATTTATTTTGAGATAAGATGTAAGAGTAGCTGAAATAGTATTAAATAAAACTATCTTCAACAAAATAATTTAAAATTAAACGTTTGCCTGCCCTGAGCGTAGTCGAAGGGTTAAAACGTCCGCGTCCCGATACAATAAGATTGCATCGTGGACGCGGGTGTTTTTTTCACCGCCAGCAGGCGGTGTCCTGTGGAGCTTCGGCGACGAAGGACAGAAATATCAGAACGGAAAGAATTTTGAAAAATAACATCCCTACAAACTAGAGTTTGTAAGGATGTATATATGAAATCCCAATTTGGTGAAACCGACTAAGTTGGGGAATAAAATGAATTAGCGAAGTTTAGCCAAGCGCAGAAATTTCTTCGAAATTTTTTGCTCGGTGAATTACTTCGTAGTAATTCGTTTCTTAAAGTTGTTTCGAATTATCCCGCGGAGCCTACAAGGCGAAGTGGGAACACATTAAGTAGTTTATTCTAACTAGAGTAATCAACTCAAATGTTTTATTTGAGAGTTTGATCCTAGCTCAGGGTGAACGCTGGTAACGTGGATACCGGCATGCAAGTCACGGGGGCCGCAAGGCAACCGGCGAACGGCTTAGTAACACGTAGATACATACCCCAAAGTGGAGCACAGCTCGTCGAAAGACGGGGTAATTCTCCATAATCCCCGCGGCACAAGCTTTGCGGGGTAAAGGCGCAAGCCGCTTTGGGAATGGTCTGCGGCCTATCAGATAGTTGGCGAGGTAAAGGCTCACCAAGTCTATGACGGGTAGGGGGCGTGAGAGCGCGACCCCCAAGAATGGCACTGCGATCAAATCGGTCGCCTAGAGAAGTAATTTTCTAGTAAAATCCAACTCATAACGGTGGAACCCAAAA
>LBSQ01000001.1:19472-70496 GCA_000992015.1 Parcubacteria group bacterium GW2011_GWA2_37_10 | reverse complement strand
TATATGCCTTGGGAATGGCAGCCAAAATTGCAAAAAATAGCAGAAGATTGCGGGATAATTCTTTTTTCCACTCCTTATGATGAAACTGCAGTTAATTTTTTAGAAAAAATGGATGTTCCTGTTTATAAAATAGCTTCTTTTGAGCTTGTTGACATAGAATTTCTTAAGAAAGTGGCAGAAACAAAAAAGCCTGTTATTATATCAAAAGGAATGGCAACAATAGAAGAGATAGAATTGGCCCTTTCAACCCTGCGAAACAACGGAGCTAAAGACATCGCGCTCCTTCATTGCGTAAGCAGTTATCCGGCTAAACCAGAAGATATGAATTTAATTACAATCTCCGACCTTGAAGAAAAATTTAGGACTGTTCCGGGGTTATCAGACCACAGCCTTGGTATTACTATGTCTATAGAATCTGTTGCTTTTGGCGCCTGCGTAATTGAAAAGCATTTTACTTTGAAAAGGTCTGATGGAGGACCGGATTCTTCTTTTTCTATAGAGCCAAAAGAGTTAAAACAATTGGTTGAATCAGTGAGAGAAGCAGAAAAGGCAATAGGCAAAATTCAATACGGAATCATCGAAAGCGAATTAGCCAATATCGCAGGCAGGCGTTCTTTATTTGTGGTTAGAGATATTAAGGCCGGTCAGGAATTTACGACAGAAAATATCCGTTCTATTCGGCCTGGATACGGTCTTGCTCCGAAATTTTTGCCGGAAATTCTTGGAAAAAAAGCGGCAAAAGACATAGAACGCGGCACTCCTCTTAATCGGGGTTTAGTCGCTAAAAGTTAGGTAATAATACTATGAAAATAAAAATACCGTTGAATAGACCAACTTTGACTAAAAAAGATGCCGATAGTTTTAAAAAACTGGCGGTTTCGGACCTCTTTTCCGGCGAAACTATAGAAAAATTTGAAAATAAATTTGCGAGGTATCTTGGAAGGAGGTACGCAATAGCGGTTAATTCTGGGACATCTGCTTTGCATTTAGCCCTAATGGCTTTAGATATTAAGGAAAAAGACGAGGTCATTTGTCCGTCGTATACTTGCGTCGCCCTGTTAAATGCTATCAATTATGTGCAAGCTGAACCGAAATTAGTTGATTGCAATTTTGATGTCGAAAAAAGCGATTTTAATATTTCTTTTTCGGACTTAAAGAACAAAATTAGTCAAAAAACCAAAGTGATAATTGTTCCCCATATGTTCGGCTTCCCGGCCGAAATTGAAAAGATAGTTTCCTTGGGCATTCCTGTCATAGAAGACGCAACTCAATCCTTTGGCGGTTCATACTGCGGTAAAAAATTGGGCAGTTATGGAGCAATATCAATTTTTTCTGTGCACTCTTCAAAAATGATTACTACAGGAAACGGCGGAGTGTTTGCAACAGATTCTGAAAATTTATACAAAAAAGCAAAATTTTTCGGAGATTACGAAAGCACAATCGTATCTCAACGCCTTAGGAAAGCGGATAATTATCAGATTCAATATAATTATAAAATTAGTGATTTAAGCGCTATTTTGGGCATCAGTCAATTGGATCAGATCGATAAATTTGTTGAGAAAAGGAAAAAAATAGCTAAAACCTTCAGTAAATTTTTGAAAGGTTCGGCGCAACTCCCGTTATTATCTGAAAATAATATTTTTTGGCGGTATGTGGTGGAGATTAAAAAAGATCCGATATCGGTTATTAAAGAAGCTATGAAATACGGAATAGACCTGGGCAGAGGCGTTTATCCGCCGCTTCATCAGTATCTGAAAATGGATGATAAGTTATTTCCGAATACTAAAAAAGCCATTTTTTCATTGATAGCCCTTCCAATTTATCCTTCTCTAACTGATGAAGAAATAGATTATTTGATTAAAACACTAAAAAAGATTATATGAGTATAGGAATTATTATACAAGCGAGAATGGAATCAGAAAGATTGCCCGGAAAAATGTATAAGAAAATTTTAGACAAGCATTTATTGGAATGGGTTATTTTGAGGACCAAAAAAGCTAAATTAGTAAAAAAAATAGTGGTGGCAATCCCAGATACTAAAAAAAGTTCAGTTCTTCTTCCGCTTATTAAAAATAATAAGGTTGATTTTTATCAAGGAAGCTTGAATAACGTTCTTGAGAGATATTTAAAAACCGCTGAAAAATTTATGATTGATCCGGTTATAAGAATCACTGGCGACTGCCCGCTCATTGATCCGATTTTGATTGATAAAAGTATTAAAAAATACTTGAGCTTAAAAGACAAACCAGATTATTTTTTTGTCAAAGGATATCCGTTCGGTTTGGGAGATATTGAAATCATTGGATTGAAGGCGCTTAAAAATATTTTTCAGAAGACAAAAAACCCTTATCATCTTGAGCATATGATATCTTTTATATCAGATAACCCTGATTTATTTAAAATAAGAGTCAAAACAGCTTCCCAAAAATTTTTCCGTGAAGGCTTAAGGGTTTGCGTAGATAAACCCCAGGACCTGATTTTAGTAAAAAATATAATTAAGCATTTTAAGCCGAGAGAAGATTTTACTACCGAAGAAATATTAGAATATCTTGATAAGAACCCTAAAATATCGGATTTGAACCGACATATTAAGCATAACTACTCTATTCCGGAAGAGAAAAAATGTTGATAAAAAAAAACAAAATAAAATACGGATTAAAAATCTGGTCTTCTAATAAAGATTTGTTTAAGCTGTCTGCTGAATTATTTAGAGTTGGGAAAATTGATTTTATAGAGCTGTATATTATTCCAGACTCTTTGCCAGACACGTCTATTTTAAAAGATTTTAAAAAAATACCAACAGCAATTCATGCCACTCACATGGAACACGGCTTTGATGTGTTTTTGCTTGATGATAAAAAAATAGAATTTTTTAAAAATCAGATTATAAAAACAGCCGATTTTTTAGACAGCAAGTTTATAATAACCCATGCAGACGTTGGAAATTCAAACGAAGACTTCAAAAAAAATATTGAAAAAATAAGCGACAGCAGAATGCTGATTGAGAATCTGCCTAAAGTCAATTTAGAGGGTAAAACGTGTTACGCCTCAACTTACGAGCAGTTAAAGTTTATAAAAGATTGCGGATTTAAATTTTGTTTTGATTTTTCACATGCGATAAAAAGCGCTATCAGCCAAAAAATAAATTATAAAGAATTTGTTGAAAAATTAATTAAAGAATTAAATCCCAATTATTTCCACATATGCAATGGAAAATTAGACAATGATAGAGACGAACATAGAGATTTATTTGACGGCGATTTTGACATTAAATGGATGAAAAATACATTGCTTAAATTAGCAGAAAAAAAAGATGTATATTTAGTTTTTGAAACGCCCAAAGGAAAAAATGGGCTTGAAAACGATATTAAAAATATTAACTATTTTAATTCACTATAAAAATGAAAACCATAAAAAAAATATTATTTTTAAATCCGCCCGATCCAGTTTTAGTTGGAGAATTAAAGAACCAGACATACTCTTATTTTGAGCCGCCGATAGGTCTTCTTTATGTTTATTCTTATCTTAAAGATACAAAAAAATACGATACTTATTTTGTTGATCTAAACATTGAAATGAAGTTTATCACTAAAAAAAGCATGGAAGAAACAATAGAGCAGATTGTCACTTCGTATAAGCCAGATTTGGTTGCTATTTCCGCATTATATTACACGAGCAGAAATATTTTTCATACAATAGCTAAAAAAATTAAAGAGGTTGATGAGAATGTAAAAGTTGTTTTAGGCGGCCATTATCCAACACATATAACAAAGCTGACCTTGGCAGATAAAAATATAGATTACGCTGTTGTGTCTGAAGGAGAATTGGGGCTTTCGGATTTAATTGATGCTTTAAATAATTCTTCTGGATTAGAAAATGTTGAAGGCATCGCCTTTGTAAAAGACGGCAAAATAGTGAAAAATGATAGGAAAACATTCTGGCAGGGATTTAAAACCTCAAAAAGACTGCCATGGGAAGACATCAAAATGGAATATTATTATAAGGAAGGCAAAAACTTTTTATACCGGATATATAAAAAAGGAGAAATAAAATTAGGAGCCATGACTGCCACTAGAGGCTGTCCGAATCAATGCACATTTTGTTCTTCGTCTAAATTTTTTAAACACATATGGAGATGCAGGGAAGTCAAATTAGTGATAGAAGAAATAAAATTTTTGAAAAAAAATTATGGCGTAAACACGATTGTTTTTAATGATGAAAATATGGCCGTAAACAGGGAATGGTTTTTAGAATTGTTAAACGAGATCAAAAAACTGAATATCAAGTGGATTGTGGGCGGAGGGTTATCGGTAAGAACAATTAACGACGAAGAGGTGATAAAAAGCATGTATGAAGCCGGCATAGCCGCATTTAATATCGCTATTGAGTCCGGCAGCGCCGAAACGTTAAAAAAAGTTAAAAAGCCCCTTTTTCTCAGCGAGGTGGAGAACCTGGTTAAATTAATTAGGAAACATGGTAATGCTTTCGTCGTCGGATTTTTTATTGTGGGTTTTCCCTTTGAAACAAAGGAGGATTTTTTAGGAACGCTTGAGTTCGGGGGAAAATTAGATCTTGATTGGAGGGCTTATTATTGTTTTCAGCCTTTTCCTGGCACAGAATTGTACGATTATTGTATTGACAATAAATTAACAGCCGAATACGGGGCAGAAGATTGTAAAGAATATGAATTCCATAGCGCAGCAGAAATTAAATATATTGACTATACAAAAAAAGAACTGAATGATCTGAACTATTTATATAATATCAAATATAACTTTTTAGAAAATAGAAATTTATTGCTGGGAACAGAAGAGTCGCTAAAACAAGTCGAAAGGGATTTTAACTATGTTTTAGAGATAGCCCCAAAACATTTTTTCGCCTATTTTTGCCTCGCAGAAATTATGAAAAAAAGGAATGATATTGAAAAGAGAAAGCAATATTTAAAAATAGCTAAAAATATATTAGAAACCGATAAGTCTTTTGATTGGTCTTTTTATATTTCCGGATTAAAAGTAAACGTTAACAAATCATTTTCGGACATTTTGTTATGAGAGGAACAATATTACAACCAACTTATTTGCCTTGGATAGGATACTTTGAGATGATAAATTCTTCTGACGTTTTTATTGTTTTTGACCATGTTCAATTTGAAAGGAAATCATGGCAGCAGAGAAATAAAATAAAAACCGCAAATGGAATTGCTTATTTAACCGTACCGGTTCAAAAAGCGCATAGGGAAACCAAAATTTCTGAAATAAAAATATCATATGAGGGATATAACCCTTTTGAAAAACATTGGAAAACAATAGAATTGTCATATAAAAAAGCGCCATATTTTGAAAAATATAAACCATATTTTGAAAAAATATATTCTAAAAAATATGTTTTATTAAGAGATTTGAATGTTGATATAATAAAATTGATTTCTGATATTTTGGGCGTTAAGAAAAAAATTATATTTTCTTCCGAGTTTAATTTAAAAGATGGGGGTATGGGAAAAAGTGAAAAAGTGATAAATTTGTGCAAAAAAGCAGGCATAGATCATTTATATGATGCTAAGGGAGCGGAAGATTTTTTAGACAGGGCATTATTCCAAAAAGAAGGTATTCCAATTGATTTTCAAGAGTTTTTACACCCCGAGTATCCTCAGCTTTGGGGAAAATTCGCGCCTTATTTATCAGTAATCGATTTAATTTTTAATCGAGGAGACAAATCTTTAGATATTATTAAAAGCGGAATAAAAAATAATAAATAATAAGAATATGCAAAAATTAGCTTTATTAGGAGGCAAGCCTGTTTCAAAAAAGCCATTGCCCCAATATAATTCTATTGGCAAAGAGGAAAAACGAGCCGCAATGAAGGTAATGAGAGAAAAAAATCTTTCTGGGTTTGTTGGCAGGGCCGGTAAATATTTTTTAGGAGGCAAATATGTAAAAGAATTAGAATCAAAATTTTGCAGGCATTTTAAAGTAAAATATGCTGTCAGTTTAAATTCTGCTTCAACTGCCTTACAGGCGGCTGTTGGGGCTTTGGGAATAGGGCCAGGAGACGAGGTTATTACTTCGCCGTATACCATGACAGCCACTGCTTCTGCTATACTTTTTAATAACGCTTTGCCTGTTTTTGCTGACATAGAAGAAGACAGTTTTTGCCTTGACCCTGAAAGCATAGAAAAAAATATTACAAAAAGAACCAAGGCAATTTTGGTGGTTAATATACTGGGTAGCTCGGCAGATTACGGTCCAATTTTAAAAATAGCCAAAAAATATAATTTAAAAGTTATTGAAGACAATTCGCAATCTCCTGGAGCCACTTATAAAGGTAAATTTGCAGGAACAATAGGAGATATGGGCATTTTTAGTTTTAATGTGCACAAAGTAATACAGTGCGGAGAAGGAGGCATGCTGGTTACAAACAATAAAGATTACGCATTTCGCGCCCAGCTTATAAGAAACCATGGCGAGGCAGTAATTAACGACTTATATAAAAGCAAAAAATATTATATGCCGATTTTGGGAAATAATTATCGTTTGAGTGAAATTCATGCGGCAATTGCCATAGAACAATTTAAGAAACTAAACAGACTAAACAAAGGAAGAATAATTCTTGCCGACTACTTAACTAAAAAACTTTCACAATTTAATTGGCTGGCTCCTCCGTTAGTTTTTAAAAACAGCGTTCACGTTTATTATGGTTATGGTTTTAAGTTTTTACCGGAAAAAATTGGAATTAAAAGGGCAACTTTTATCAAAGCAATGAAAGCCGAAGGGTTCGAGCTTGTAAATGGGTGTGAAGATCCTGTCCACTTAATGCCGATTTATCAAAAACAGCAAATTTATCCTAATTCAAGATTCCCTTTTATTTCCAAAGAGTATCCCCATAAAGTCAGTTATAAAAAAGGAATTTGCCCTGTAACGGAAAAAATGTCTGAAAAAGAGCTTTTAGAGACAACAATTTGCCAGCCGCCACAGACAAAAAAAGATATTGATTTGTTTGTAGCCGCTGCTAAAAAAATTGAACAGAATATTGAAGATTTGAAAAAATATGAAAAAGCATAAAATCATTTTTACCGCTCAAGATCCGGGAGGATTTAACGCAATGACTCCGGTTATAAAAAAACTTGAAAAAGACCCCAGATTTAATGTATCTATGATTTTAGCTAAACATGCTTGTTTATTTGCCAAAAAACAGAATATAAGATATTTAAACGCCGATAAAATGTTGTTTGATATAGAGGGAGCGGATTTGGTTTTTACCGGTACCAGTTTTGGTGATTCTATAGAAAAAAGGATAATATCTGCCGCCAAGGCAGAAAACATACCGACAATAAGCATAGTTGATTTTTGGACAGATTATATTCCATCTTTTAGCGATTCAGAAAAAAGAAACTTTAAATATTTGCCAGATTATATTTTAGCAGTAGATGAAATAATGAAAAAAGAAATGGTAGCTGAGGGTTTTCCTAAAGATAAAATTTTTATTACAGGAAACCCATATTTTGATTCATTTTCAAAAAAAAATCGGCAAAGAACAAATAAAAATCTAATAGCATTTTTTTCTCAGCCTTTTTCAGAAATATATAAAAACAGCGATAAGGACTACAAATATGGCGCTAATTTGAATGAAGTCCAGGTTTTTGATGACATTGTTGAGGTTATAGAAAAAATTGATTTAAATAAAAAAATTATAATTAATTTTCATCCGCGTTCTAAAAAGCTTGATAAGTTTGACAAAATAATTGAAAACTCAAAATTAGAAATAAAAAAAGAAAAAGAATTATCCAACAAAGATTTAATTAAAAGAGCAGAAATAGTCACCGGGATCAATTCCGTAGTATTGTTTGAAGCCGCTATGAGGGGCAAAAAAGTATTAAGTTATCAGCCGGGTTTGAAAGGTTCAGACCTTTTAATCAGCAACAGATTAGGTTTGTCTGCGCCTGTTTATAAGAAAGAGGACCTTTATCAGACATTTAAAAAAATGTTTTTACAAAAACCATTAAAAAATAATCCAAAATTAGTTAAGAAATACACAGAAAATAAATCCACCCGAAAGGTAGCGAATTTTATAATTAATGTCCTCAAAAATAAACCTAGAAGAAAACTAAAAGTAATTGCCTGTATTCAAGCCAGAATGGGGTCTCGGCGCCTTAAAAAAAAGGCATTGTTAAAAATTTCTGGCAAGAGTTTAATTGAAAATATGTTCTTGAGATTAAAAGCAGCCAAAGAAATTGACGATGTAGTTTTAGCGACTTCAAACACCAAAAAAAACGATATTTTAGCCAGGCACGCCGAAAAAATCGGTCTTAAGTATTACAGGGGGGAAGAAAACGATTTAATTTCAAGACAATACGAAACCGCCAAGAAATTCGGAGCCGACGCTTTGCTTTTGGCCACCGGCGACTGCCCCTTGCTTGACCCGGAAATAGTAGACAGGCTGGTAAAAATTTATAAAAAAAATTATAAAAAATTTGATTTTTTCACCAATACTTTTCCGCCAACTTTTCCCCACGGTTTGGATATAGATATTGTGCCCGTTTCAACTTTTGAAAGAATAGATAAAAAGATTAAAGACCCTTTTTATCGGGAGTGCTATGGCGCCTATATTATGGAAAATCCTAAAAAATTCAGAATTTATAATTTGAAAAATCCCGCTAATCTTTCCTCAATACGTTTGACGGTTGATTATCTTGAAGATTTGATTCTTACAAGAAATATTTTCAGCGCATTAGATAAGAAAAATAAGGTTTTTGTTATGAAAGATATTCTTAAATTTCTTAAAAAAAATCCAAAGGTTTTAGAAATAAACAAAAAAAGAATAGACATGGTTATTGCCAGAAATATCCGGAGCAGGGAATATCATTCAATAGTAAGTAAAAATCATAATCATGAATAATGGTAAAGGGAATCAAATAAAGGCGGTGGTTCTTGATTTAGACCGGACGATAGTAGATCTTAATGTAGATTGGGTTTTTGTCAGAGACGAAATGGCAAATTTCTGCGCCAAGAACGGCGTTAAGGCTAATTTTGCCCGGCCTAAGCCCATATATGAAGTTGCGAAGGCAGTGTCAAAAACGAAAGAGTTTTATGCCGGCTTGATCGCCATTGTTAAAAAAGAAGAATTAAAATCATCAGAAAAAGCTAAATTAATGCCCGGCGCCAAAGATTTTTTAGAATTTTTATATGTTAACAACATTCCCTTTGCAATTCTTAGCAATAACAATAGGCGGTGCGTTGTTAAAATTTTTAAAAAATTCAAACTACCCCGCCCTAAAATAATAATCGGAAGCGATAACGTTAAATATTTAAAGCCACACTCTGAAGGATTAAATAAGATTTTGAAAAAGATGAAAATCAATAACACGGAATGTTTATTAGTAGGAGATTCCGATGCTGAATTGTATTTGGGAAAAATTACCGGCGTAAAAGCATTTATTGTGGGAACAAAAAATTTTGACCAATTAAAAAATGTATTAATATGAATAAAAAAATTATACTTGTAACCTCTGCATCTGGAGTGGGATTTCCAAGTTTCGGCAGGTACCTTAAAGGGTTGGGGAAGGAATTCAGGATTATAGGCACTTCCTCCGAGAAAGATGGGTCGGGTTTCACTTCTATTGATAAGGGATATTTTGTTTCCCAACCGGATGATAAGAATTATGTAAGCGATCTTTTGGCGGTTTGCAAAAAAGAAAAAGTTAAAATTTTAATTCCATGCGACCCAAGGGAGCTTATTGCGATTGCCAGCAATAAAGAAAAATTTGAAAAAATAGGCGCCTTAACTTTATTGTCATCCTTAAAAAGCATACAGATTACGGACGATAAAGAAAAGTTTTTTATATTCTGCAAAGAAAAGGGAGTTCCTGTTCCAAATTTTATCAAAATTAAGAGTTATAATGATTTCCGCAGGGCTGTTTTAAAATTAGGTTATCCCCAAAAAGCAGTTTGCTTTAAGCCTAAAATTTCCAGCGGAACAAGGGGGTTTAGGGTTCTGTCGTCAAAATATAATCGATTACGCAATCTTTTAAAAGATCATCCGGGAACCGTTGTGGCTGATTTTTCTGAAGTTTGTTCAATTTTAAAGACAGCCAAAATTTTTCCAGAGATTTTGGTGATGGAATTTCTGCCCGGCAAAGAGTATAGTGTTGATATTCTAGCGAGTAATGGAAAAGCTCAAATTATCATTCCAAGAACAAGAGATAAAATCCTTTTGGGAGCTAGTTTTTTGGGGCAAGCCGTCAAAGAAAAAGAAATTATTAAATGTTCTGAAAAGATAGTTGAGATATTTAATCTTGATACAATAGTGGGAATACAATTTAGGAAAGATGAAAGGGGTATCCCAAGGGCGATAGAAGTCAATCCCAGGATTCAGGGCGCGGCGCTTCTCAGTGTTGCGGCTGGCGCCGACCTTGTGGGTTTGGCAATAAAAAATGCTTTAGAGCAAAGCTGGAAAAACCCAAAAATAAAATGGGGGACCAAGTTAGTCCGTTATTTTGATGAAATATACCAAGATGAAAACGGAAAATTTTTCAAAATTTAATATTATTTGTCCAATTTGCAATAGCGCAAAACACAGATTCCGAAAAAATATTTCCGGATATAAATTATTCGGATGCTTAGGATGCAACGGAGAATTTTCTTGGCCGGTAAAAAGTTCTATGGATTACGACCAGCCGGAAGAAAAAAGAGATTTTGCCAAAGTACTGGAAAAATCTTTGAGAAGAACTTTTACCTATGCCTCTTTGGCAACCTTTTTGAATTTAATAAAAAAAGGCGCAATTTTAGATGTTGGAGCGGGCCCCGGAACTTTCATATATCATGCGCATAGACTGGGGTTTGACACATATGCTATAGATTTATCCGAAAGTTCTTTAGCTGAGTTTAGCCAAAATTGTCCGTTCAGTAAATTTCATATCAGCAGCGGAGAAAAATTTGATATGCCGAAAGAGTGGCCGGATGTTTTTAATGTTATATCGGCTTTAGACGTTTTAGAGCATGCAGAAAACCCCCTTATAGCGGGTCAAAATATATATAATCGTTTGGCTGATAACGGATATTTTATAGGAAGTTTGCCCAACAGAAACAGGTATTATTATAAACTTTTTAAGGTGATAGATGATTTTGTTTTAAAAAATTGCGGAGGGGACAACCCACCTTATCATATGACATTCTGGCGGAAGCGAACAGTCAAAGTTTTTTTGGAAAGTTTAGGGTTTACGGATTATTATATTTTTTCAGGCGGCCTGGCATGGAGGAAGAATATCTCTATTGGCGGCCGGCGCTCAGCTGTTCTTTCAGCATTAGTTAATAAGTTTTATAGAAATACTTCAAAAATTCCGTTGCCCGTAATTAATTTTATAGAACAATTTGGCACCCATTTGATGTTTTTAGCAAGGAAGGAAGGGGTTAAAGGCGATTTGCAAAAAATTGGACGAATTGTTGAAAAAAAATTGTACAATAAGGAAATACCATTTTTTATAGATGGCGATATAGAATAATAATTTAATATAATATGAAAAAAAAATATACCGCGGCAGTAATCGGGTGCGGCAGAGTCGGAGCCGAAGAATGGAACTATTCTAAAGATGTTCAGCCAGAAACTCATGCCGCGTCTTATAAAAATAACGCAAGAATAAATTTAGCGGGTTTAGCGGATATAAACCGGGAGAAGTTAAAAAACGCAGGAAAATATTTTCCAGAAGTTGCTTTGTTCAATTCAGCTGAAGATATGTTTTTGAAAATAAAACCGGATATTGTTTCTATCGCTACTAATTCAGATACCCATGCTTCTTTAGTTAAATTAGCGGCAAAATATAAAATTCCTGCAATACTTTGTGAAAAGCCTATTGCCGAATCTGTGAAACAAGCCGAGGGAATGATTAAAAAATGCAAAGAAAGTAAATCTATGCTGTTTATCAATCATCAGCGGAGGTTTGACCCTTTGTTGCAGCGATGGCAAAAAAAGATAAAAAATGGTTTAATAGGTAATATTATCCAAGTAAACTGTTATTATTACAACGGATTGCTCAACAGCGGAACTCACGTTATTGACCTTTTACGATTTTTTTTAGGAGAAGTGGACTGGGTAAAAGGTTTTGTAAACACACAAACTTCTTGGAAAAAAAATGACGATAATATAGACGGTTTATTTAAGTTTAAAAACGGCACATTGGCAACATTACAGACGTTGCCTAAAAATTATGGCCTTTCAGATTTTCATTTTTATGGAGAGCGTGGATATTTTGCCGTGAAAAATTTAGGTTATGAAATAGAATACAGAAAAGTAATAGAAAATAAATGCTGCAAGGGTTTTTATCAGCTATCCGAAAATGCGGAGATAGAAGGCAAACCGAGGAGTTTAGCCAGTTCGGCTGTATCCCATATGGTTTCCTGCCTGGATGGGAAAATGAATCCGGTCAGCATGGGAGAAGACGGGCTGGCGGCGCTTAGAGTTATTTTCGCTTTAAGAGAAAGCGCTAAAAAACAAGGCAAAATTATAAGGATTAAAATATAAGCGCAATTATGGAAAACAATAATCAAAAAATTAAAACCATTATACTCTGCGGAGGAATGGGAACACGGTTGAAGGAAGAAACAGAGTTTAAACCAAAACCGTTAGTGGAGATAGGAAAGGAGCCTATCTTGTGGCACATTATGAAAATATACGGCCACTATGATTATAGGAATTTTATTTTAGCCCTCGGCTTTAAGGGGAGCACTATAAAAGACTACTTTCTTAAACAAAAATATCACAACACTGACCTTTCTTTAAATACGAAAGACGGCGAGGTTGTAACTTTTGATAACGATACGTCGGATAATTTTAACGATAATTTTAACATTGTTTTTTCCGATACCGGGTTGGAAACCCAGACCGGAGAAAGGGTTTTGAGGTTAAAAAAATATATTGCGGAGGATTTATTCATGGTTACTTACGGAGACGGAGTTTCTGACATAAACATTGAAAAACTCGTCGAATTCCATAAAAGCCACGGGAAAATAGCCACTATCACCGGAGTCCATCCGCTTTCCAGGTGGGGGCTGGTAAATGCTGACGAAAATAATACGATTACTGAATTTGCTCAAAAGCCGATGTTGTATGATTATGTGAACGGAGGTTTTATGATTTTGAATAAAGAGTTTTTCAACTATTTAAAGCCGGGCGATATGATAGAAGATGCTTTAATAAGACTTATACCCGAAAAACAACTGGCTTTATATAAGCATGAAGGCTTTTGGTATGGTATGGACACATATCACGACTTTTTAGTATTAAACGACCTTTGGACAAAAAGTCCTAAGTGGAAAATATGGAAAAATTAAACATAAAAAATGTTTTAGTTACCGGCGGAGCTGGATTTATTGGCAGTCACTTGGTTAATAAATTGATAGAAAAAGGTCATAAAGTTATTGTAATAGACAATTTGTCTTCTGGAAGGAAAGAAAATCTAAACCCGAAAGTAAAGTTTTATAAAATAGACGTAAGAGACAAAAATATTTATAAAATTTTTGAAAAAGAAAATCCTAATGTTGTTTTTCATCTTGCCGCCCAACCTCTTGTTGACGAGGCATACAAAAATCCATTTTTAGCCATAGAAACAAATGTTATGGGCACGGTAAATGTGTTGGAAGCCTGTAGAAAAAAGGGGAGCATGGATTCAATTGTTGTTGTTTCATCAGACAAAGCTTATGGCAAATCTAAAGAGCTTCCCTATAAAGAGCATTTTCCTTTAAAGGGCGACCACCCTTATGATGCCTCAAAATCAGCAGCTGATTTAATCGCCCAGACATATTTTTCAACATATGGCTTGCCCATTGTTATAACAAGATTCAGCAATGTTTTCGGTCCCGGCGACCTTAATTTTTCTAGAATAATTCCTGGCGCCATAAAGGCTGTTATCAAAAATAAGGAGTTTTTGATAAGAAGCGACGGGAAAATGATAAGGGAATACACTTATGTAAAAGACATAGCTGACGGCTGCATTAAACTAATAGAAAATAAAGACAAGGTTTTAGGACAAGCATTTAATTTTGGCTCCAAAAATATATTTAGCGTTATTGATGTTGTAAAAAGGACAGAGAAAATTTTAGGTCAAAAAATTAATTATAAAATTTTAAATACAGCCCAAAATGAAATACCAGAGCAATATCTTGATTGGACAAAAGCAAAAAAATTTTTAAATTGGCAGCCAGAAACAACTTTTGAAAATGGAATAAAAGAAACATATAATTGGTGTAAAAATTTTTATTTAAGTTAATAAAAAATGAAAATTACATTTTTAGGAACAAACGGATGGTATGACACCAATACAGGTAATACTATTTGCACTCTTATTGAAACAAAGGACTGTTTTGTTGTTCTTGACGCTGGCAGCGGTTTTTATAAATTAGACGAACACATAAAAAGCGAAAAGCCGATTTTCCTTTTTTTGAGCCATTTTCACTTAGATCATATTATTGGTCTGCATTGCAAAAATAAATTTAATTTTAAGCAGGGAATTTCTGTTTACGGGCAAAAAGGCACAAAAGATATTCTTAACAAAATAATAAACCAGCCCTTTACGGTTCCCTTTAAACACGAATGGATGTCTTTTAATATGGAGGTTTATGATTTGTCCGAGCAAAAGAATAACCTGCCTTTTTCTGTGAAATTTAAACCCATGTTCCATTGGTCTCCGTGTTTAGGATTTAGGTTTAAATTTGAAGAAAAAATAGTTAGTTATTGCATAGACACAGGCCCCTGCGAAAATCTTTTAGAATTAAGCCAAAACGTTGATATACTTATTACAGAATGTTCTTTTAGAATAAACGAAACTTATAATCCGCAAACGCATTTAAACCCAGGGCTTGCCGCGGAAATTGCCAAAAAATCAAATGTTAAAAATTTAGCGCTGACTCATTTTGACGCTTACAGATATAAAACAATAGAGCAAAGAAAAGAAGCTGAAAAATTTGCGAAAAATATATTTAAAAATACATTCGTTGCGACAGACGATATGAAATTGAAATTTAACGATGAATTTTAAAAATTAAAAAAAGCACGCTTTTAGGGCGTGCCGATGTGCCACGAATTCCTATAGAAATTTGCAGATATTCATTGCCATGAAAGTTCCGACCGTTGACGGGATGATCACTTCCTTGTGATGATTCACGGTTTTGTTTGGTAGATTATCAACCGGGAACCATGCGCCCCTTAGATTCGTCTTACCCCTCAAGAGGCAGAGGTATATCACCGAAAGGAAGTGACCCCTGGCTTCCCTAGGGTTATTCATGTTGGCGACAAACTGTTTTTGCGATAGTTTTCCGATAAACTCCCCTTCTTCCAGCCGTGCAAAAACGTCGTCGAAGTCCTCGCCAGGCCTCATCACGGAACCCGGGCAATGCCATTCGCCGGGATAAGCCGTATCATTTAGAGAACGTTGAATGAGATACACCTCGACTTTCTTCTCAGGATTTAGGCGGAGGCAAACCGCCTCCACCGCTGATTGGACAACAAGGGGAGAGATGGCGTTGAAGAGAGGTGTTCCGAGAGGCTTATTTCCATCCACTTTTCCGAGGAGTGTAAGAAGTTGGGCCATCTCGTCGTCAGACAGGGACTGTTGGTCGTTTCTGTCAATGTTTTGGCTCATTTCGCCACCTTTTGGAAGAGGGTCAAATTAGCAACGAACTATTAAATAGTATATATAAAGAAAACAAAAATGTCAATAGAAAGAAATAAAAATAAACAGTCAGTGGTAAATAAACAGTCAGCGGATTTATGGAACAAATATTACAAAGAAGAAAAAATGAATCCTAAAATTGGATTCTTCGGTTCTTACGATATTTTTTTGCACGACAGCATTCTGGCAAAATATCTGCCGTTTAACAAAAAAAATAAAGAAGAAGTTAAAATTTGCGAACTTGGGTCTGGAGACGGAAAATTATTAAAAAAAATTGCTGATAATTTTAATTACAAGCCTTTTGGCATAGAGTTTGCCAAGGGACCGATTGAACAGGCAAGAAATAGGGGTATAAATATGATTGAGGGAGATGTATTTAATAAAGAGCTTTTAGAAAAATATAAAGAGCATTTTGACGTGGTTTATTCTTATGGGTTTATAGAACACATTATGCCGCCAGAAAAAGCCGTAGATGTTCACCTGCAACTTTTGAAAAGAGGAGGACACTTTTTTATACAAATACCCAGTCTAAAGGGATTCAATTATTTAAAGTTTAAAATTTTTAGGCCAGACCTTTTGCCGCTTCATAATTTAGCCATAATGGAGGAAGAAAAATTGAGGCATTTGTGCAGAAAAGAAAATGTCAAAGAATTATTTTGCAAAAATTACGGAACATTTAAATTGAGGATTCCTATGGCAAAAACGAATATCCGTTGGTATATCTTAAAATTTATATGTGGTTTAGAGTATATTTTAAATCCCATTTGTCGGTTGGTTTTCAGGGATAAAGGTTTTGAGACAAAATTATTCAGCCCTTGTATTATGTTTATCGGTCGTAAAATATAAATATAAAAGAATATGGAAAATAAAATTTTACTAAGTTTTGCTATTCCAACCTATAATAGGGCCAGTTTTTTAGAAAAGCTTTTGAATAATGTTTTGCCCCAAGCAAGAGAATTGAAAGACGAGGTTGAAATATGCATTTCCAATAATGGTTCAACGGATAACACCCGAGAAGTTGTTATTAGTTTTCAAAAAAAATATCCAGATTTAACCATAAAATATAGCGAAAATAAACAAAATTTAGGCGTTGACGCTAATATCCTTAAAGTAGCGCAGATGTGCGTGGGAGATTTTATTTGGACTTTTGGAGACGATGACCACATTGTAAATAATGGCTTGAATATAGTTTTAAACTTTCTGAAAAAAAATAAAGAAAATTATAAGAAAGATGTCGGGTTAATCGTGCTTAGGGTAAATTCGTATCTTATCTACGGCCAAACAGGGAAAAAAACAACCGTTATCAATACTTTAGATAAAAACAAACCGGAAATTTTTAAAATAAATAGAAAAGATATTATTGGGTTAAGCTTTCCGCAAATTGCTTTTATTTCAATTTTGATTTTTAACAATAAAATGCTTAAGGGATTGCTATCAGAAGACATAGTCTTTGTTAAAAAAGGAATCGGAACAAGTCATATTCACATGGTGTTATTTTCTTCAATGTTTTTAAAATATCCCCATCTTGAAGGAATCGTATTTAACAAAGAAATAGTTTGTCAGGAATTGTCTCAATATAAATATTTTGTTGAAGATAAATTTATGTTGCATTATCAAATGCAAAGAAAATTGAATAATCTGTTATTGTCTTATAAATATATGGACGAAGATTATGCCCCCTTAATTTTAAAAAGATATAAGGGATTGAAGTGGGATATTGTCGTGGATATGATGGTAATGAAGGCATTTAAAACATTTAATTACTTTTCTTATTTTGGCTGCCTGAAATTATTTTTTCAACACTCAACATTTATAGACGCTCTGCTGTTTTCCTCGGTTTTTTCAACTCTTTTTTTAATTCCGCCGATAATTTTAACTTCTTTATATAAAGGTTTATTGATAATCAGATATGGCAAAGGATGGAAAGCAAAATGGAACTTTATAAATAGCGCGATCCGTTCAGTATTCGATGGAACTAGAAGAAGAAACGAGCAGCCGCATTAATTTAATATAGATGTATTCATATTTTAAATTTGCAAAACATACTTTTCTCATAGCCGCGCTTCACACGTTGGGGATTATCCAGAGCTTGATTTTTTTGCCTATTATTACGAAAATTTTGGGAGCCGGAGATTATGGTATTTGGGTTCAAATAAAAGCGACAATAGGTCTGTTGATTCCGTTCGGCTTTTTTGGTTTGCAGGATTCTTTAGTCAGATTTTTATCAGGAGAAAAAGATATAGAAAAAGTTAAAGAAGGCGTTTATTCTACATTGGCTTTTACTTCCGGGGCCACTTTGATAACGGCCTTAATCTTGACAGTATTTTCTGGGCCGGTAGCTGTTTTTTTCCAATTTGCTCCAATATTTGTCAAACTTCTTGGTTTGATACTTATTTTTGAGTCATTAAATTCAGCTTTTTTGACTATAATGCAAGCAAGAAGAGAAATAGAAAAATATTTTTGGTTTTCAATTTTCAAGACGTTTGGAGAAACCGGGCTGATAATTGGAGCAATCACTCTTGGTTATGGATTATCCGGCGCAGTTTTTTCTCTTTTATTGGGCAGGATAGCAATATTTTTAATTTTATTTATTTATATTATTAGAAAAATTGGCATAAAATTTCCTAATTTTTCATTGATAGCAGATTATTTACGTTTTGGCATGCCGACAATGACCAATAATCTTTCTTATTGGGCAGTTGCTTCAGCCGACAGATATATTATTGGATTGTCTTTAGGCATACTTTTTGTAGGTTATTATGCCCCAGCTTATTCTATCGGAATGCTTTTAGTATTCTTTATCATTCCTATTACATCTATTTTAACAGTAGTTTTACCTAAATTTTTTGATGAAAATAATCTTGATGAAGTTAAAAAATATTTAAGTTATTCTCTAAAATACTTTTTACTGATAATGACTCCGGCGGTTTTTGGGGTGTCTGTTCTGTCCCGCCAATTGCTTGAAATTCTTTCCACTAAAGAAATTGCCGCTAATGCTTATTTTGTCATTCCTTTCATAGCGGCCGCTATGTTCGTATATGGTATTGCTTGTTTTCTGAACCAAATTTTATTTCTTGCTAAAAAGACGAAACTTATTGCGGCAATCTGGGGGGTAGCGGCCATTATAAATTTGGGTTTAAATGCAATTTTTATACCTCGGTTTGGAATTATAGCCGCAGCTATTATTACTTTTATATCTTATTTTTGTGTTTTTCTTTTAATATGGTATTTTGCNTGGGGTATGTTTAATGTTATATTATCAATTATTTTAGGCGCTTTTATTTATGGTATTTTGATATTTTTATTTAAAGGCGTCGGTAAAAAAGAAGTCGCTTTTTTAAGGGAATTAATTAAACCGTTTATTAAAAATACGCAAATATGAAATGGCTTTTCATAGTAAATAACTCTTCGTGCTTCCCGGAATTTTTCGCTAAATTAGCCGAACAGGCAATAGAACAAGGAGATGAATGCTTGATTGCTATGAATAGCAAGATTATTGAATTTACCAAGAAGAAAATTTTTTCCGATAAAGCTAAATTTATCTCTAGGGTTGACTGGTGCGTTAAAAATTATAAACCAGGCCAAAAAGAGTTCGGCAATTTATCGTGGAAAGAATTTTTTCCTACTTTTGACAGATATAAGCCATCGGGCTTCTTTGGCTATAATAATTCGTTTAATGTAATATCCCAGACCTATCAATTTTTTGAATTTCTATTTTTGCAGGAAAAACCAGATGTAATAATAGGTGAACCGCCAGCGGGTTTATTCCACGAAATTGCTTATAACTTTTGCAAAATCAACAATGCACCATATTTTGGGTTGGGCAACTCCAGATTTGAGGGCAGATTAGACATTTACGATTCGGAATTTACCTTTTCAAAATATGAAAAAACTTTTAAAGAGATCAGGAACGAGGATATATCGGTAAAAGAAAAAGAATTTGCTCAAAACTTTATAGAGAAATTTATAACCCATGAGTCCTTGCCTTCTTATTTTAATTTGGGTATGGCGGGAAATTATCTTACTCAGTTAAGTATTTTAAAACACTATATTAAAAGAATAAAAGAAGCGGGTCCCTTTTTGTTGAGATGTTTTTTTAGAAGCAAAAAGTTTAAAAATTTTGATTACGAAACAGAAATCGCTTTGAGGTATGCGCTTACTACTCCATGGAAGGCGGAAAAAAGAAAGCTTAAAATTTTATTTCAGAAAAATGTTTTTTCTAAAATCAGCGATAATGATAATTTTTTCTTTTATCCTTTGCAGGGTCCGCCGGAAGCTTCTACATCTATTTGGGCAACTTATTACTCCGACCAACTAACCACCATTAAAAATATCGCCTTTGCCCTGCCCTTTCCTTATAAATTGTATGTGAAAGAGCATCCGGGCTGTGTTGGGTTGAGATCCGGAAGTTTTTATAAAAAACTAAAAGAACTGCCTAATGTGGTTTTAATTTCTCCGCGCGAGAACGTGGGACAGATTGTTAAAAAATCAGCAGCTGTCATCACTTTGACCAGCACCGTTGGAATGGAATCAGCCCTCGCCGGTAAGACAACCTATGTTTTGGGAAGCGCATCTTATTTTTTCCACCCTGCATGCCAAAAAATAAAAAACTTTGAGGAATTAAAAAATAAGATGCGAAATGATTTAATCAATAAACCCAACATAGATGGTTTAGAGGATATTAATTGTCGTTTTATTATTTCGTGTCTTAGAAATACGATTAATGGCAGTATTATTTTGGCGGGCCAAAAAGAAGACACTAATGATTATAAATTAATATACCTTGAGTTGCGAAATGCTTTCCGAACGAATTTGCTTTGATTTTCAGCCGAGCCGAAGCAAAAATTTTGAGGCATACACAGGGTGTTCTGCCGAAAAATTTTTGCAAAGGCATAGGCAAAAGCAAAGCAAAAGAGTTGAAGGTCATTTCGTAATTCAAGGTAACATCAAAGCCTTAAACATCATGCCATTTCAAGAATACCCTAAAATTTGTCCAATTTGCAAACAAGGCAAAAAATTTAAATTTATTAGAGATTTTGAAAAGAAACAAGATAAATTTTCTTTATATCAATGTTCTGAATGCCAGGTTCAATTTTGGCTACCCTTAGAAATCCCAAAACTTAGCTGGTATGAGGAAAAAGCTTTCAGAATAAAAAATGCCATTAAACCAAAAATTTATGCGGGATACCACAAAAAATTTTTGAAAACACACAAAAGCTTTCCCAAAGGTACAAGGGTTTTAGATTTAGGTTGCGCTGCTGGCGAGTTTATTGCAGAACTTAAAAAAAGAGGATGCGAAGTTTGGGGCGTGGATTTTGATAAAGAAAATATCAGAATTGCCAAAGAATATTTTGGATTAGAGAGAGTTTTTGCATTATCTTTTGAGGATTTTTTTAAGAAAACGGACTTGCCAAAGTTTGATATTATCAGTTGTTTGGCAGTGATAGGTTATTTAGATGACCCGTTGGAATTTATTCAGAATGTCAAAAACCTGCTGAAACCCAATGGCACGGTTGTTTTAAACGCGCCTTGTAGGGAAAGAATGCTGGTAAATTTAAACCATTGGGATTTTCCGCCTCATTATTTTACCAGATGGAACGAGCAGGCAGTTTCAAACATATTCAAAAAAAAGGGATTTAGTATATCCCGCGTTGATTATGTGGAGCAATTCAAAACTTTTTCCGAGGCTATGACAAGTAAATTTAGAACCGGGCTAGTCGGCAAATCTTTAACTGTTTCAAAAAATAAGCCAAAATCTTTATTTTTTTTAAGGACAGTTTATTTTCTGGGTTGTTTCAAAAATTATTTGATCGGAACGGTTCCGGCGGCATTTTTGTGGGTTTTGGGTAAAATTCTAAGACGAAACAACGGGACGATATTAGTTGAACTTAAAGAATCAAAATTATGAATAAAAAAGTTATTTTTTTAATTCCCACCTTAAGCATGGGGGGTGGAGAAAGAGTGGTATCCGATCTGTCTTTGGGTTTGCCAGATTCAATTGAAAAAATTATTGTTTTGTTCAAAAATGAGGTTTTTTACCCGTATAAGGGGAAAATGATTTCTTTAGATATGTCGCTTTCCAACGGTTTTTTGTTTAAAATATATTATTTCTTAAAAGGTTTTTTTTTATTTAAAAAAATAGTCAGAAAAGAAAACCCGGATTATATAATTACGTTTGGATTTCCATCGGATTTGATGGGTATTCTAACAAGTCCCTCAAAAACATTAGTAGGCGCGCACAGTCTTTGGTCAAAATCTCATGGAGGAATTATAGAAAAAAGTATAATTAAGTTGCTTTTTAATAAATCGAAAAAAGTTATTTGCGTTTCAAAAACAGTAGCAGAAGATTTGACAAGCAACTTCGGAATTAAAAAAGAAAAAATAAAAATTATTTATAATCCGGTGAATGTGGAAAAAATCCGAGAACAAGCGGATTTTCCGATTGAGCCAGAATATGGAGAAATTTTTAAAAATCCGGTTATAATTACTATGGGCAGACTGTCTATAGAAAAAAATTACGAATCACTGATAAAATCTTTTAAGGAAATAAAAAATGAAATTAAAACAGCTAAGTTAGTGATTTTAGGAGCCGGTGAGAATAAAGAATTTTTGGAGCAACTTATTAAAGAATTGGGTTTTGAGGATAGTGTATATTTATTGGGCCGTCAGGATAACCCATTTAGGTTTTTAGCCAAAGCAAAAGTATTTGTTCTGGCTTCCTTGCGGGAAGGTTTGCCTTGTTCAATTTTGGAAGCAATGGCTTGCGGCATCCCTATTATATCAACAGATTGTAAATCGGGGCCAAGAGAGATTTTGGCTCCTGAAACTGATATAAATTACCAAACAAAAGATATCGAATACGCAGAGTTTGGAATTTTACCCCCGATTGATTCTTTACCAGACAGCGAAAAAAAATTAGCAGAAGCCGTAATAAACGTATTAACCGATAAAAAATTGTCAAATAATTTAATTGAGAAATCCAAACAAAGAGCAAAAGATTTTAACATTAAGAATATTATTAAAGAATGGAAATTTTTAGAAAATAATGCAACAATTTAAAAATATAGTTAGAAAAAATAAAATTTTATTTAGCTTTGCCAAAAAGTTAATGCTTGTAAAAAGTATTCCTTTAATAGATTTTTTAAATTTTAAAAAATTATGGCTGTTTAAAAAAGTATATCCTTATACAATGGTCGGATACGCAAGGTTGTCTAATGTTTATGAATTGGCAAATTTAGTTGAAAAAAATAAAATCTCTGGCGCTTTTGTTGAGTGCGGGGTTTGGAAGGGCGGTTGCGTTGCTGTTATGGCTTTTGAGGCGCAAAAATTTAGCTCTGGCAGAAAGATATGGCTTTTTGATTCTTTTGAGGGTTTACCCGAGCCGACACAAAAAGATGGGCCCATAGCAAAAGAATATGCGCAAAACAAAGCCGGAGGAAATTTGAAAACAATAGATAGGTGCGTTGGCTCGCTAGAAGATGTTAAAGAAATATTTTTTAAAAAACTAAAGCTTAACCCAGACAATATTATAATTAAAAAGGGTTGGTTTCAAAATACTCTGCCAGAATCCAAAGAAAAAATTGGTAAAATCGCGTTTTTGCGGCTAGATGGCGATTGGTATGAATCCACAAAAGTCTGCCTTGATAATTTGTACGATAATGTTATAATCGGAGGATATGTTGTTTTAGATGATTATGGTTGTTGGGATGGCGCCAAGAAGGCATTAGACGAGTTTTTTGCAGAAAGAAAAATAAACCCGGAATTGATTAAAATAGACGATACAGGAGTATATTTTAAAAAACCTTAATTTATGTCAAAACCCCCTCACAAAATTTTAATAATAAATCCAGGAGGAGTTGGGGACTTGATAATGTTTTCGCCGGCCCTGCAGATTTTGAAAAACAATTTTCCCGATTCAATTTCAATAATAGATATTTTTGTCAGCTACACTACGGGCAGGACAGGAATTTTTCAAGATTCTTTGTTTGTCAATAAAATTTTCTTTTTTGATTTTCAAAAGAATAATTTTTTGAGCAAAATTAAACTTATTCACAAATTTAGGAAAGAAAAATATGATTTGGTTTTTGTCGCCAGCGGTGTAAATCCACTGATGGGAAGTTTATTCGCCTTTCTGACTGGAGCTAAAACCAGGGCGGGAGAATACAGGAAAGCTAAACTGACATTTTATACCAATCAAGTAAAACTTGACGTTGACAAGCATAAAATAGAAACCAATCTGAATTTATTGAAAGCTTTAGATATAAAGATAGAAAGTCCCGCTCCATTACCATTTTTTGAGATGGGAGCCGATGATAAAAAATTTGCCGAAGAATTTATTCAAAAAAATAGTTTAGAAAATAAAATTTTAATAGGTTTTTCCATAGGGTCGGGCACAGCTCAGCAATTTAAATTATGGCCTAAAGAAAATTTTATTAAACTGGGCAAGAAAATTTTAGACGGCTGCCCCGATGCCATTATTCTTCTTTTTGGGTCTTTAGGAGAAAAAGACCTTTGTCTGAAAATGCAAAATGAGCTGGAAGAAAAAGCCATATCAGTAATTGGGAAAACACTATGCCAGGTAGCCGCCTTGACTGACCAATGTAGAATATTTGTTTCTTCAGACACCGGTCTTAGCCATATTGCCGCAACAACTAGCGCTAATTTAATCGCTATTTTTGGCCCAACTATTCCGGAAAGAACCGGACCCGTCGGTCCAAGAGTGCATATAATTTCAGAAAAATGCAGATACCGCTATCATGATATTTTTACTAAAAATTACGATACAAACAAAAAACACGAGTGTTTAAAAAAAATAACTCCTGAAATAGTTTTTAATAAAGTTCAGGAGATTATAAATTCTAAAAGTTGAATTTTAATGAGCAAAGAAGTGCCAAAACCATATAAGCCAGAAAGACATAAAAAAGGATGGGGTTTTGAAGACTGGATAAGCAACAGGGAGTATTGCGGAAAATTATTATTTTTTGAAAAAGGAAAAAAATGCAGTTTTCATTACCACGAAAAAAAACACGAAACATTTTATCTTTTTTCAGGAAAAATGGAAATAAAAGTCAGTTTTGAAGACGATATTTTAACCGCAAAATCTTATATGTTTTTGTCGGGCGACTGCCTTGAGATACCAATTGGGTTAAGGCACCAAATGACGGCTCTGGAAGACTCAAACCTTTTTGAATTTTCTACCACTCATTATGAAGAAGATTCAAAACGTATAATTAAGGGAGACTAAAAAATATCGCTACGCTAAAAACATGGAAAAAAATAAACTAATTAAAATAACGGAAAATTTTAAAGGAAAAAAAATCGGAGTGATAGGCGATTTAATGTTGGATCACTTTATGTGGGGAGATGCCGACAGAATCTCGCCTGAAGCCCCAATTCCAGTAGTTGTGGTTGCCAGAGAGAGTTTTGTGCCGGGCGGAGCGGGAAACACTGCCGCAAATATTGCCGCTCTTGGCGGCAAAGCATTCATTGTTGGCTTAGTAGGAAAAGATTTAGCGGGAAAAATATTGCTTTCAGAGTTCAAAAAAAGAGGGATTGAAATAGGAGGAGTTACGGTACATTCTAAAAAGCCGACTATTCAGAAAATAAGAGTTGTTGCCAGAAGCCAGCAGGTTGTGAGAGTAGATAAGGAAGATGTTCAATATGTTGACGATAATGTCGAAAGAAAATTATTGGAATTTATCGTTTTGCATATTAAAGAATGGGACGGCATTGTGGTTTCAGATTATGCAAAAGGATTGATTACTAAAAATTTAGCCGAAAATATAGTCAATTTGGCTGTAAAATATAAAAAACCGATTATTGGCGATGTAAAACCAAAACACGCGCCATTCTTCAAAAACATTACTCTTTTGAGCCCTAATCAGAAAGAATCTTTGGAAATATCCGGAGTCAGCGATTTTGAGGTAGCTGGAAAAATAATTCAGAAGCAATTAAATTGCAGTGTTTTGCTCACTCGGGGAGCTAAGGGAGCAACTCTTTTTGAAAACAATAATGTCAAACATTTTCCAGCAGTGGCAAGAGAAGTGTTTGACGTAAGCGGAGCAGGAGATACGGTAGTGGCTGTTGCCACTCTGGCTTTGGCCGCCGGCGCCAACCTTGAACAGGCGACTATAATTGCAAACCACGCGGCTGGGATTGTAGTTGGCAAATTGGGTACAGCAACAGTCGGGCCGGAAGAGTTAAAACAATATTTGGAAAGCTAAAATTATCAATAAAAAAAGCCCGTCAGTTTGTCAACCGACGGGCGTTGTGAAGTTTAGCGCCAAGAAGGATATTCCATTATCTCAAGCTATTCCATCCGCCATGCAATGCAAGGCCGAGATGAGATAGCGCAGTCAAGGCAAGCCCTTCTAGAAGGATGCCCTGCCTGCCCTGTTCCATCAGGAACTCTTCAGCTTCCAAAAGGGGCACTAAAACGCATTTGTCCGGTATGGTGCCTTCGCGTCGTGGAGGACTTGGTTTTTGTGTGACAACGGCAACGGAAATTGAGTAGATCTCTACCTGGCCACCGGCATCATATGCCACGTGAGCTCCTTCGGCTACCAAAGGAGCTGTCATCGCGACATCTGCGGCCGTGCAGCCATATTCCTCGTAGGTTTCCCGTACACCGGTGGCGATAGCGTCCTTATCAACTGCGTCAGCTACGCCTCCGGATAATTCCAGTTGGTGGTTTGCAGTCAGCCCGGCAAGATCCAGTGAATCCGAATACGTGAGGGGCCTGTCTACCGCCAAAAGGAAAACCTGAAAATTGGATAATCCAATCGCCTTGAGACGGCGCAAAAAGGTCGGAAGACCACTGCTGTTCTCAGCACGCAATTTTTCCCACACATTTTTGTCAACGTACAGAACCAGGCACTTGGCCGCTTTAAAGTGGCCGTTATTTCGCGCCAATATTTCTCGACGGCCGCCCTCGGTGTTGAAACCATAGAGGCTTACCCAACCGCCCTTGCCAATCAGATGTTTCGCGAGAACTATTTTTTTACGTTCGTTCATAACACCCTCTCCCAAAACCGAACAAATCCAATAGTAGCTGTTCGCAGACGCCTGCGAAAAACAACTATTTTGTCAATGTTCAAGATGCACTCATGCTATCATTTATTCATGATAATGTCAATATTTAAAAATATTTACAATTATGTTATATTTGTCTAATAAAAAAAAAATGAATCCGAAGATTAAAAGACAAGGAGAAATTGTTGAGATCGTAAAAAACCTTAAAGAGCAGGGGAAAAAAGTCGTTACTTATAACGGCAGTTTTGACATTCTGCATTTGGGACACATTAAATCTTTGGAAGAGGCAAAAGCGCAGGGGGATATTTTAGCCATTCTTTTAAACAGCGATAACTCTGTTCAAAAATATAAAGGGCCCAATCATCCCGTAAATTCGGAAAAAGAGCGGGCGGAAGTTCTGTCTGCTATTGGACATGTTGATTATGTTGTCCATTTTGATGAAATCAATCCAAAAGAAATTTTAAAAAAAATAAAGCCGGATATTCATTGTAACGGTTCTGACTGGGGTAAAAATTGCGTTGAAAGGGGTGTTGTTGAAGAAAATGGGGGAAAAATTCATATTCTAAAATGGCAACAGGGTTTTTCAACCAGCGGGTTGATGTCCCGCGTAGCGGAATCCCGCCAAGCGGGACAAAAAACTAATAATATTCATTTTAAACCCGAAGTGAAAGCGGTTTTTTTAGACCGCGACGGGACTATAAATATAAACGAACCCGAATATATTCACAAAATAGATGATTTTAAATTTGTTCTCGGCGCGATTTCCGCTTTGAAAAAATTATCAAAAACTGATCACAAAATCATTATTGCAACTAATCAGTCTGGAATAGCCAGAGGATATTATAATGAAAAAGATTTAAAAAAATTGCACGATTGGATGCTAAAAGAACTCAGAAAAAACGAGGTGAGAATTGATAAAATTTATTACTGTCCGCACGGGCCAAATGACAATTGTCCTTGCAGAAAGCCAAAGCCAGGCATGCTTTTAAAGGCTGGCGAGGACTTTGGTTTGAATTTAAGCAAAAGTTGGATAGTGGGGGACGATTTCAGAGATATTATTGCTGGCAGAGAGGCAAACATAAAAACCATAAAGATCGGTAAAAAAATGCCTGTTGATCTGAAATTAGAACCGAATTATCATGTCAAAAATATTTTAGATGCCGTAAATATTATTTTAAACAATGGAAAATAAAAAAATTTTAATTACAGGGGGAGCTGGATTTATTGGATCAAACCTAACTAAAACATTGCAGGAAAAATATCCCGACAACAAATATTATATTATTGATAATTTTTCTTCGGGGAATTCAGATAATTTAGTCGGATTTAAAGGAGAAATTATTTCCGGAAACATTGCCGAAATAGATCTTAACAAACATTTTTATAAACTGGATGTTATCTTTCACCAAGCCGCTATTACAGATACCACGGTTTTTGACGAAAAAAAAATGATGCTCAACAACGTAGATGGATTTAAAAATGTTCTTGATTTTTCCATAAAATGCGGAGCCAAACTGATTTATGCTTCCTCGGCAGCAGTTTACGGCCACTCTTCGCCTCCAATGTTGGTAGGCAAAAATGAAGTTCCTGCCAACGTATACGGGCTTTCTAAATTAAAGGCAGACAACATCGCCCGTGAAAATTTTAACAATCTTCACATTGTCGGGCTCCGTTATTTTAATGTTTATGGCCCAGGCGAAAAATACAAAGGCAAAATGGCAAGTATGATTTGGCAGTTATACTTACAGATGAAAGAAGGCAAGAGGCCGAGAATATTCAAATACGGGGAGCAGAAAAGAGACCAAGTTTATGTAAAAGATGTTGTTAAAGCAAATTTATTGGCTATGGATTGCGAAAAAAGCGGTGTTTTTAATATTGGCGCAGGCAAGGCAACAACATTCAATGAAATAATAAAGAATCTTAACAAAACGTTTGGCGTAAATCTTGAGCCAGAATACATTGATAACCCATATGAGCACTATCAAGAAAACACAGAGGCAGATTTAACAGAAACAAGAGAATTTTTGAGATATTCTCCAGAATATGATATAAAAAAAGGAATTAAAGATTATTTTAAGAGTCAGATATAAAAATTAAAAATACATAAAAATTTATGTTCAGAAAAATTATATCTATATTGAAAGAAAGTTTTTCTTCTCCTCATTTAATAACAACAATCATTTCGAGCTGTTTATTTTTGGCGGCAGTTTCTTTGTTTGACAAAACGCTGGCCGTAGGGGTCGTCTTTATTGTTTTTTTAACAGCAACCACCTTTTTAATACTTAAAAAAATAGGTTTTAAAACAAAAACAGTATATATACTTTTTTTAATTGCTTTTTTAATCCACATTGGAACGGTATTCTTTGTTCATTACACTGGATTTCAGCCGTTTAGCGGGGGCGCTGGAGATTATTCAGAGTATGACGTTGTAGCTCGACAGATATCAGAAAGGATTCGTCAGGGAAATTTTTCCTTACAGGGATTGGACGTTGGTCATAATTATCCAGTTATTCTTGGTTATATTTATACTTTGACATTGCCGCAAGCGTTTATTGGTCAAATGTTTAATGCTTGGTTAGTTGCCCTTTTAGTTATTTTTGTTTATCTAACAGTTATGGAGATTGGCGGTTCAAAAAAAGAAGCTTTTCTTGCGGGATTAATTGTAAGCATTTATCCCAGTTTACTTTTTTTCGGAAGTTTATTGTTGAAAGACGCTTTGGTCGTCTTATTATGTTCAATTGCGTTGTTAGCAATTTTAAAATTACTTAAAGCGTTTTCTTGGCTCAAATTTCTAATTTTTTATATTGCTTTGGGCGTTTTATTCCATTTTCGTCTTTATATCGCCACTACTGCCCTTTTAACTTTTATTGTTTGTTGGTTTTTATTTTCAAATTTAAAAATAAAAAAAAGATTAATCTATGGGATTATAATTATTATTCTTCTGGGTTTTTTGCCTAATATTTCAGGAGGAACATCTAACGGGTCAGGATATTTTGGAATTAATTTTATGAAGGCCTTTATTAATCAAAAAATGATTACTTATTATAGAGAATTTCTTGCTGTTGCTAATCCTGAAGTTCCGCCAACTACTGAGCCCCCTGTGATTGTCGAACCCTCTGTGGCCGCTGAACCCTCTGTGGCCGCTGAACCCTCTGTGGCCACTGAACCCTCTGTGGCCACTGAACCCTCTGTGGCCACTGAACCCTCTGTGGCCACTGAACCCAAACCTTCTGGCTTTACTGATAATCCTATTACAAAAAGAGGTAGAGGATCTAATGTAATAGTAAAGACGGGATTTGAAAATCCCTTTACCTTTTTAAAAAATTCTTTAACATCTTTTATTTATGCTTCATTAGGTCCTTTTCCTTGGCAAATGAGGTATTTGAGGCATTTTCTAATTTTACCCGAAACCATTCTTTTGTATTTTTCTATATTTTTTATAATAAAAGGAATAAAAAAACCTATTAGGTCGCATGCTTTTACCCTGCTTTTTTTCAGTATATTATTATTGAGCGTACTTTCTGTTTTTATAGCCAATTTTGGCATAACAACCAGAATTAGGATTCCAGCCTTTATATCTCTTTTCTGTTTAGCGCCGCTTGGAATTAATTGGGCCTCAAACAACAAGATAGTTAAGTTTTTTTCTAAAAAATTAGATTTTTTAACAACATGAAATATTTAGTCACCGGGGGAGCGGGTTTTATAGGTAGTCATCTTGTTGATAAATTAATAGAGCTGGGACACGATGTTGTTGTGATTGATAATCTTTCAACAGGCAATCTTAAAAATTTAAATCCCAAGGCAAATTTTTTTAAGGAAGATGTTTGCGATTTTGAAAAAATCAGCCCAATTTTTAATGGAGTAGATTATGTTTTTCATTTAGCCGCTATCCCAAGGGTTCCTCTGTCCATAGAAGATCCGGTGAATACATCAAAGGTGAATGTTTTGGGCACGGTGAATGTTTTTAAGGCAGCAGTTGATAGCAAGGTGAAAAGAGTTGTTTTTGCATCGTCTTCTTCTATATACGGTGCGCAAGAAAAATTGCCTCTTGTGGAAAATATGTCCCCGAATCCTTTGAGCCCATACGGCCTGCAGAAATTAATAGGCGAGCAATACGCGAAAATGTTTGTCAGCCTTTTTAAAATTCAAATTGTCTGTTTAAGATATTTTAATGTTTACGGCCCAAGGATTGATTTTAATTCTGATTACAGCCTAGTTCTCGGCAAATTTTTAAAACTGAAGTCACAAAATAAACCTTTTACTATATACGGCGACGGAGAGCAAACTAGAGGATTTTGTTTTGTTGAAGATGTGGTTGACGCCAATATTAAGGCGTCAGAGAGTTCTAAAATAAAAGGAGGAGAGGTGATAAACATCGGCCAGGAAAATTCTTATTCCATAAATTATCTGGCTGGATTGCTGGGAGGAGAAGTTCAGTATTTTGAAGCCCGAATCGGAGATCCCCGCCACACCCAGGCAGACACCACGTTGGCCCAAAATCTTCTTTCGTGGAAGCCCAATGTCGATTTTAAAGACGGGGTAAATATTACTAAAAAATGGTTTGAAGAAAACTATGGAAAATAATAAAAAATTTAAAATAGGAATTATGGGATTGGGAATGGTGGGGGGAGCGGTAAAGAGATATTTTGATAAGAGGGAATTTACGGTTTTATTTTACGACAAGGGAAAAAATGAGGGCTCTGTTGGAGAAATAAACAATGCAGATGTTATATTTATTTGCGTTCCCACTCCTTTTGACGCAGAAAAAGGATTTGATTTGTCTTTTATTGAAGACGCTTGCGATAATATTTCTGGAGAAAAAATAATAGTGATAAAATCAACCGTTATTCCGGGAACCACCAAAGCTCTTCAGCAAAAATATTCAAAACATAAGTTTTTATTCAACCCTGAATTTTTAACTGAAACAACGGCAGACCAAGATATGGAATATCCAGACAGGCAAATAATAGGGCATACAAAAGAAAGTTATAATGTGGCAGGAGATATTATGCAAATTTTGCCCTTGGCGCCATTTGAAAAAATAATGCCTTCCACTGAAGCTGAAATGGTTAAGTATTTTGGCAATACTTGGTTTTCAATTAAGGTAATTTTCGCCAACCAGATGTATGATTTGTGCCAAAAATTGAATATTAATTATGATATGGTTACAGAATCAGCAGCGGCTGATAAAAGAATAGGAAGAACCCACCTTGAGGTTTTTCACAAGGGCTATCGGGGCTATGGCGGTAAATGCCTGCCAAAAGATATCAAATCCTTAATTAAATTTGCCGACAGTATCGGCATTGACCTAAAACTTCACAAAACAGCCGAAGAAATTAACAACCAATTGTTGGAGGGTCAGTCAATAAACGATCCTAAAAAATTTTCAAAAAGAAATTAACATATGTGTGGAATTGCCGGAATTTATAACCTAAAAGAAAATCCAGTAGATTCTTTTTTGCTTAAAAAAATGGTTGATGCCTTAAGCCATCGCGGCCCGGACGATGGAGGTGTTTATATAAACAAAAACGTAGGATTAGGTCACAGAAGGCTGTCGGTTATTGATATTTCGGTTGCCGGCCGCCAGCCGATGGCAAACGAAGACGGAACTCTGAGAGTAGTATTTAACGGCGAAATTTACAACTTTCAAAAGATAAGGAGAGACCTTGAGAAAATCGGCCACCAATTTAAATCAAAAACCGACACCGAAGTTATTTTGCATAGTTTTGAGGAATGGGGACATGAGTGCGTCAAAAAATTTGACGGAATGTTTGCTTTCGCTATATTTAATGAAAAAAATAGGAGTATTTTTTTGGCTAGAGACCGTTTGGGAGAGAAACCTTTGTATTATTTTTTAAATAAAGAAAAATTTGTTTTCGGCTCCGAAATAAAAGCGATATTAGAGGACAGGAGTATTCCGAGGATTATAGACGGCCAAGGTATGATAAATTATTTTACTTTTGGCCACTCTATCGCTCCGGATACTATTTACCGGGGGATTAAAAAACTTTTACCCAGCCATTATCTTTTTTTAAAAAATGGAGAAATTAGCATTTGCGAATATTGGGACGCAGCGCTACCCAGCCGCAAAGAAGACAAAGGAGAAGAATATTATAAAAATAGAATAAGAGAACTTTTTGAAGAAGGGGTTAAGGATGAATTGGTATCAAATGTTCCTCTTGGCGCTTTTTTAAGCGGAGGAATTGATTCAAGCTCGGTAGTTGCGATGATGGCAAAAAATGGAGTTTCTCCGTTGAGGACTTTTTCGGTCGGTTTTGATATTGCCGGCAAAGAATTTAATGAACTTGCCGATGCCAAAATTGTGGCAAATCATTTCAAAACCGAACACCACGAATTATTTTTAAAAGAACCTGATTTAATAAATATCTTAAACAAGATTGTTTATCACTATGACGAACCATTCGGAGATGCCGCCGCCTTTCCGGTTTTTTACCTTAGCCAATTTGCAAAGAAGTATGTAACAGTTGTTTTGACTGGCGAAGGCGGCGACGAAATTTTTGGAGGCTACCGCCGCTTTGTTGCCGAGAGCAACCGTTCTAAAACTTTACTTTTTAATCGGCTTTTCAAAAGTAGCATATTCAAAAAATCCATTGAACTACTGCCGGGATTACGAAGTGCAAAAAAATTCATTCAAACTATGCCGATTGAAGATGATTTGACGAGGTATACAAATTGGCTGGCATTTTTTTCCAAGGATATGATTAGCAACCTTTTTAATCCGGAATTGCCCGCTTTTAAGGAAGACCCTCTCAAAATTTACAAAAAATATTTTTTCCGTTATCAACCGGAAAACCTGCTTGATAAAATTTTGTATTTAGACCAGAAAATCTGGCTACCCGATTGCTATTTAGAAAAGATTGATAAAGCAAGTATGGCATTTGGTTTAGAAACACGATCTCCTATTTTAAATCATCATTTGGTTGATTTTGCCAATTCAATTCCGGCAAAATATAAAATAAAAGGTTTTAAAACTAAGTATATTTTAAAGGAGGCGATGAAAGACATTTTACCAAAGAAAATTTTGAAAAAAATAAAGCACGGTCTCGCCGTCCCAACAAACATTTGGTTTAAGGGAAAATTGAAAAATTATTTATTTGAAATAATTTTTGATAAAAAAACCAAATCAAGGGGTTACTTCAATTTTGAATATATGGAAAAACTCTACAAAAATTATCAAAATAAAAATCAACCGCTTGATTCCCAATTTTGGCTGATTTTAAATTTTGAGTTATGGCACAGACAATTTATAGATAAAAAATGAAAATAAAAATCATCAAAACTATTTTTTTTGAAAATTTAGGGATTAAACAAACCCTTTTAAAGAATGCCTTTTGGCTTGCTTTAGCCGAGTTTTTCAGCAACGGAATTTATTTTCTGGTTTTTATTTGGCTGGCTCGTTATTTGGGCCCGCAAACCTACGGTAAGTGGAGTTTTGCTTTGAGCTTTGTAAGTTTTTTTGCCGTATTTGTTGATTTTGGTTTTACTATGTTAATTATCAGGGAACTTGCCCGGGATAAGACAAAATCTTCTGAGTACATCGGCAATATTTTGACGATGAAATTAATTTTAGGACTGGCAGTAACGGCGCTTGCCGCATTAGCAATTAGGCTATTGAGCAGAGATTCGATGGTGATAAATTTAGTTTATTTTTTGAGTCTTTATATTGTAATAAATAACTTTGCGGCGCTTTTTCAGGCAATTTTCAGAGCTAACGAAAAAATGGAGTACGAGGCTGTTTGCAGAATAGCGCAAAGTTTATGCCTATTGGTTCTGTCGGCTTTTTTTATTTTAAACAAAAGTTCCGTTCTATTTATTTCTTCCGCATTTTTAATAGCAAGTTTTATAGGCGCCTCTTTTTCGTTGTTTTTTCTTAAAGCATATCTTCTCAGGCCGTCTTTTAAGGCTGACTTCAAAATATGGAAAGAAATTGCTAAAAAAGCCTGGCCGTTTTTATTTTCAGGTATTTTTTATATGATATATTTTGTAATGGGTTCGGTAATGTTGGGAATATTTTCTAATATGGAGGAGGTGGGATATTATAATGCCGCCTATAACCTGTTTCTCGCGGTTTTTATCGTTCCAAGCGTTGTTACCATGAGTTTTTTTCCTAAAATTTCATATTTTTATGAAAAAAATAAAACAGAATTACAAAAAATATTTTTCAACTATAGGCTGGTTATGGTTGCCATCGGTTTTTTGCTGAGCATCGGATTATTTTTGTCGGCAAATTTTCTTGTAATAAAAATTTATTCATTAGATTATTCGGCGTCGGTTGCGCTTTTAAAAGTATTGTCTTTTATTATATTGGTCAAATCTTTATCTTATGTTTACAACTGGTTTTTATCCGGTTCAAACGAGCAGAAAAAGGTTTTAGTGGCCAGCGGGCTTGCGTCTATACTGAACATTATCCTTAATTATTTTTTAATTATTAGATATAATGCGATGGGAGCAATAATTGCCACGGCTATCACTGAATTATTTTTACTGGCGGTTTTTTATTTATATTTTAAAAAAAAATGGCATGAAATTTACAATACCGACAAGATATAAAAAATTATGTATGTAAAACTAGACGCAGAAATCATAAAAACTCTTTGTTGCCCTTTATGCAAGGAGCCCCTTAAAATACAGGACAAGGAGTTTATTTGCAAAGTTTGCGCCAGTAAATATCCTTCGCAGGATATTCCTCAAAGAGGATTAAAGGATAAGGTTTTTGATTTTCGCATTCATAGACCCGATTATTGTATGAACAGAGGATTAAAGAATTGGTTAGCGGTTCAAAATGATTATATGAATGGTTATTTTGAACGTTATACAAAAAAAGATGATTTTTTAGTATTTTCTAATGAAGTTGAGTCCCTCAAGGAAATATATGCTAAAGAATTTAATATTAAAGGAAAAGTGCTTGATATCGGCGGAGGAGAGGGGAAACTACGTCAATTTATTAAAAGAGACAACGTGCCTTTGTATATATCCGTTGATCCGCTTATAAACGGGTTTGAAAATTTTGAATTGCGCCCGAATCTGTTAAAGGCTTACCCTCGTCTGCTTGAACCCTGTAATTTTTTAGCATGCTGCGCTGAAAATCTTCCTTTTGTCAAAAACACTTTTGATGTTGTCCATATAAAATCGGCCATGGATCACTTTTCAGATCCGTATCTTGCCATAAAAGAGGCCTACCGTGTTCTTAAAACAGGGGGCATATTAATTATCAGTTCAACGGTTTTTGGCGGAAAATCATTTTCAAGGGCAGAAAACAGAGATACTTTTTTGCGCCGCTTAGTTTCGGACGTTGTTTACAAATTTCGGATTGGCGGTTTTAAAAATCTTATTGAAGCGGCGATCAATAAAGCGCTTAAGAAAAAAGGATGGGCTACCTCCCACATTTTTCATTGGAAATATGACGATTTGATTGATTTATTGCATAAAAATAAATTTAGAATTATAAAAGAGCATTGGCAAACGTTTCCCCTTGATATGATAGTCTGGTTAGAAACGAAAAAAATAATTTAACCCGCGATAGTAAGTTAATAAAATGAGTCAACAACCATTAGTCTCAGCTGTTATATCTACCTATAATGGGGCAAAGTATATAAAAAAAGCGATTGACAGCGTATTGGGGCAAACCTATAAAAATATAGAGCTGATTATAACGGACGATTGTTCAACTGACGACACTCCCAAAATAATTTTTGAGTATTTGAAAAAAGATTCGCGGATTAGAAGTTTCAAGAACAAGAGTAACATAGGTTCGTACAAAAGCTTGAATAAAGCAATAAGGGCGACTAAGGGAAAATATATCGCCAATTTAGACGACGATGATATTTGGATTGATTCCCAAAAAATTAAAAAGCAAGTAGAATTTATGGAAAAAAATAATGATTATGGATTAGTCGGCGGAGGCATGATAAAAATAGATATAAAGAATAATGAAATTGCGAGGTTTGTATTTCCGGAGCATGACAGAGAAATTAGAAAATCAATACTTTCTGCTAATAATCTGATTGCTCACAGCTCGGCTCTTTTTAGGAAGGATATTTGGGAAAAAGCCGCAGGTTACAACGCATTGTTTGATTATTCGGCTGATTTAGATTTGTGGCTTAAAATGGGCAAAATATCTAAATTTTATAATTTTCAGGAATATTTTATTTATTATTTGGAAAAAGAAGGCAGTGAAATATTTTTCTCCAGAAAGAACAGCTCGCGAAGAAAAATATGGCTTAATATAAAAATGAGGAAGCAATACAAAAATGATTACCCGAGTTATAAAAAAGCTATTTTACTTTGCTGGGCAAGCTTTTTTTATTCTTTTTTGCCATATAAGCAAAAACAGAAGTTGCGCTTGACGTTAGTTAAATCACGGGCGTTTATGTTTAGATTGCCGTTTTGTCGAAGCAAAAAATAATGGAGAGAATTAAAAAAATTTTAATAACCGGTTCAAGCGGAACTATTGGCACCAGACTTTTTGAAAAACTTCTAATAAAAGCGATATCGCAAAATTGCCCGTTGATTTTGATTTGGTAATTCATAACGATATTTTTAATGTTGCCGGAGGCAAAGGCGAGAAATTGGTTAAAGCCGCCGAAATTATAAAGAAAGAATTAAACAGTAAAAGTAAAATAATCATAAGAGGCAACCGAAAGGGAGAGGTGGTAAAATTTGTTGCAGATATTTCAAAAGCAAAAATGATTTTAGGGTATAAGCCAAATTATTTTCTTAAAAAAGGAATATCTCTGTCGATTAAATGGTATGCTGAAAATTATATCGCTACGCTAAAATATGGAACATAAAAAAATTAAAGTTTGCTGTGTTGCTTCAGTTGATATTACTTTAAAGTTTATGCTTTTGAATCAGCTGAAATTTTTGCAGAAGCAAGGATACGATGTTTCAGCCATCTGCTCTGAGGGGAAATGGATTAAAGACATCGGGCAGAGCGGCATTAAGGTAAAAACCATAAGATTTAAGAGAAGGTCATTTTCTCCACGCGCAGACATAGTCGCCTTTTTTCAACTGTTTTTATATTTCAAAAAAGAGAAGTTTGATATAGTTCATACTCACACTCCAAAACCTGAAATCTATGGCCAATTAGCCGCAAAATTAGCCGGCGTCCCAATTATTATGGATACTTTGCATGGGTTTGACCTTTCGCCGGATACGCGTTGGACGCAAAGAAAGTTTTTCACTTTTTTGCAAAGATTTACAGCTAAGTATTCCGATGTCATTTTTTCCGTGAGCAAAGATGTGGTTAGAAAAGCAATTGAAGAAAGAATTTGCAGGCCAGATTTGTTAAAATATTTGGGCAGAGACATTGATACCGGCAGATTTAATCCCGAAAGATTTTCTGAAAAATTTATTATAAATAAAAAGAAGCGGCTTAGAATAGGCTTAGATAAAAAAGTCATCGGCATTGTGGCCAGACTAGTTGAAGAAAAAGGCTACCTTGAACTTTTTGAATCATTTAAGCATGCGATTAGTAAATTTCCCGATACCCAGCTCCTGATTGTTGGTCCAAGAGAGCCTGAAAAAAAAGATAAAGTGGACCTTGAAGTTGTCAAAGAATACGGTATAGAAAAAAATGTAATTTTTCTAGGAGAAAGAAGCGATGTTGATGAAATATATCCATTAATGGATATATTTGTTTTACCAACTCACAGAGAAGGAGTGGGGGCGTCAATTTTAGAAGCGTCTTCAATGGAAATACCGGTGATAGCGTGCAACACCGGAGGATGCCCTGAGGCGGTCAGCAATGGAGAGACAGGGATTTTGGTCCCGGTAAAAAATGTGGAAAAACTGACCGAGGCAATTTTATACATTTTAGACAACCCGGATATAGCAAAAGAAATGGGCAAGCGCGGCAGAGAAAAGATTTTAAAGGAATTTAGCCATGAATTGGTTTTAGACAGATTAAAAAATGAATATCAGCGGCTTATTGATAAAAAAATAAAATGAATTTTCAGGAATTTGTTAGAAATTCGGCAAACTTTCTACCGGCCTTAATCATATTTATTATTTTAAGTCCTGTTTTTGTTTTTATGGCTATTCTAATAAAATTGGATTCAAAAGGACCGGTGTTTTTTAAACAAGAAAGGTTAGGCAAAAACGGGAAGATATTTAGAATTTGGAAATTTAGGACAATGGTAGGAAACGCGGAGAATATGGGGCTAGGTTTGGCTTCTGCGGAAAATGATTTTCGGATAACAAAATTAGGTAAATTTTTAAGGGAATGGACGCTTGACGAATGGCCACAGTTGATTAATATAATCAAAGGAGATATGGGTTTGGTCGGACCAAGGCCATTGCCTAGGTATCCGAATCAAGACAGTTTTTTAAATGAATTATGGAAGAAAAGATTATTAGTAAAACCTGGATTGGTCTGCCTGGTGGATATTAAGGGCAGGGGGCTGGTGTCGTGGGAAAAAAGATTAGAATATGATGCATGGTATGTTGATAACCAGTCTTTATGGCTGGATTTTAAAATATTATTTATTGGTTTTTTTGCCGTTCTTTCCAGAAAAGGAGTTTATGGCAAAGATGGGATTAATCTCCCTCCACCAACAAACATAAAATGATTATTTCAGCGCATCAGCCAGAATACCTTCCTTACCTCGGCTTTTTTTATAAAATAGCAAAGGCTGACAAGTTTATTTTAGTTGACCATGTTCAGTTTTACGATGGAAGTTTTCAGAATAGGAATCGGATTAGAACTTCTTCTAACTCTCAGGGGTGGCTTTGGCTCACGGTGCCGGTTGTCACTAGTGGTAAAGGATATCAAAAAATAAATGAAGTAGAAATAGATAACTCCATCCCTTGGGCAAGACAGCACTGGAAAACCATTTATTTTAACTATAAAAAAACCCCATTTTTTGATGTTTATTGTGATTTTTTTGAAAAACTATATTCCCAAAAATGGCAAAAACTTTCTGATTTAAATGAAAACATTATTTGCTATTTGGAAGAAAAGTTAGAAATTAAGACCCCCATTATTAAAAGTTCAGGCTTTGATTTTAAAGGCCATAAAACCGATTTGATAATTGAATTATGCAAAAAATTTAAGGCTGATACCTATTTTTCGGGGGTTGGAGGGAAACTTTATATTGAGGAAGAAAAGTTGAAAAAAAACAATCTCAAACTTATTTTTTCAGAATTTGAGCACCCGGTTTATTCTCAAAGATTTGCGCCGTTTTTAGAAAACCTTTCCGTAATTGACTTATTATTTAATTGCGGTCCGAAAAGTTTGGAAATTATTAATTCCGCCGATAAAGTGTAAATGCAGGAGTCAATGATTGACAAATTTATAATTTTATTATAGGATGTTAGTAGATTTTTGAAAATATGCAACTATCCACCAACCCATAGAAAGAGAGGTTTCAGGTGAAATTTTTTTCAGCAAAGTCTTTCTACAGAGCGCCATCTGACGAAAAAGCGCCTAAAGAAGATGGGGCTTTCGTCAACGCGCAGGCAGGTCTTTTCGGGGTATCTGATGGTGTTTCAGCTGGATACAGCCCCAGCAATCCGCCGCTGATATATCCTGGAGGTCTTACCGGAGGACAAGTGGCGACAAAAGAGTTTTGTTCGGCTGGGATGTCTGTGTCCGCTCCGGTTGATGTTGAGGAATTTGCGCTTAATGCTAACAGCCGAATTCGCCGGGCCCACAATGTTCAGGGAAAGGATCCTACAAGGGGGCAAGATGTTGGCGGGGCAAGCTTTGCTGTTTGCCATTTCGGTCCGGCAAAAATTACCTTCGTTATCGCTGGGGATTGTTTTGCCCTTGTCAAGTATAACGATAGTATATCTTTTCTTACCGGGTTTGACCAGGCCGCTTTCAAAGACGAGCAGGAAGCGAATGCTACTATCGCGGAGTGTTTTAAGCAGACAGAGGGTGACAAAGGCCGCGCTTGGGATATCTACTTTCCGATCTTTTCAGCCAGGAAAATCCGTTGCGCCAACAAGAACATCGGGAAGGGCGGATATCCCCTGTTAAACGGCGATCCGGCCCTGAAAGAGTGCTGGATGGTAAAGAAAATCAACTGTTTATCTCGTCCGCAGTTTATTCTACTGGGCAGTGACGGTTTGCTTACTTCAGCGGCGATGAATCCCGCGCGCAAAGAAGGAACGGCTTTGAATGTTTGGAGTCTTTACGCGAGTGGTGGTTTACCGACTGTCCTGCAATGGCGAGATGAGACCGAGGACTCTCTATCTCATATAACTGGCTGGCCAGAGGCTTCTGCAGTGGAAATCAAGTTGTTGTAAAAGTAAAAGCTGATGTCTCTTGTCGGGCATCAGCCTTTTTTTGTATGTTGATTTAAGGCAAAAATCTGATAATATAGAATAATAAAAAAGATAAGTTATTTTTATGAAAATTTTAGTAATAGCTCCGCATCCGGACGACGAGGTTTTGGGTTGCGGAGGAACAATAAAAAAATATTCAGAAAAAGGGGACGAGGTTTTTCTTTGCATTGTCACTAAGGCATATACTCCAGACTGGTCAGAAGAATTTATAACAAACAGGAAAAAAGAAATAGAGTTGTCGGTAAAAACACTCGGAATTAGCAAATTATTTCTTTTAGATTTTCCGACAGTGAAACTTGATATAATTTCTCAAAAAAAGTTAAATGACTCTATCTCAAAAGTAGTTCAAGAAGTAGGGCCGGAAATAGTTTTTATACCGTTTTCTGGAGACATTAATAAAGACCATAAACTGGTTGCTGAATCCGCTTTGGTGGCAGTAAGACCCAGACCCGATTCTCCTGTTAAAAAAGTGTTTTGTTATGAGGTTTTGTCTGAAACAGAATGGTCTAATCCAGCCCAAGGCGCAGGAAATATTTTTACTCCTAATTATTATGAAAATATTTCAGATTTTTTAGATGATAAAATAAAAGCAATACAGTGTTATAAGTCAGAATTAAAAGAATATCCTCACCCAAGGTCTTTAGAAGGTATAAAAATATTAGCGCAAAAGAGGGGCATGGAGGTCGGCAAAAGATATGCAGAAGCCTTTATGCTCGTCAGAGAAATAAAATGAGCAGATTTAAAAATTGGTTAGCGCCGGAAATAGAAGACGGCAAACCGACAAAATATAATTGGGTTGTTAAAAACCCGGAAAATCTTAAATTGGGCAAAAATACAGACATTGGCGCTTTTACTTATATGAATGCAAAGTTCGGGATTGAAATTACCGTTGGTGTTCAGATTGGGTCCCATTGCTCAATTTATTCTGTTTCTACAATTGATAATAAAAAAGGAAAAGTGGTTTTAAAAAAGAATTGCAAAATAGGAACGCATTCTACAATTATGCCGGGAGTTACTGTTGGTGAAAATTCTATTATTGGAGCATATAGTTTTGTCAACAAAGACATTCCAGATAATGTGATTGCTTATGGCGCGCCGGCAAAAGTGATAAAGTTTCTCAAAAATGAAATATAAAATTCCGCTGTCAAAACCGGACATAACAAATTCAGAGAAGAAAGCCGTGGCAGAGGTTTTAGAAACCTCTTCTTTGAGTTTGGGAGAAAAATATAAAGAGTTTGAAAAAATAATGGCTGATTTCGCCGGAGTAAAGTTTACCGTGGCAGTGAACAGCGGAACAAGCGGATTGCATCTTATTATAAGGGCGCTGGGCATTAAAGACGGAGACGAGGTAATTACAACTCCTTTTTCTTTTATAGCTTCGTCAAATTGTATTTTGTTTGAAAAAGCAAAACCCGTTTTCATAGATATAGACGAAAAAACTTTTAATATTGACGTTAAAAAAATAGAAGAAAAAATTACCGAAAAAACAAAGGCAATTTTAGCGGTTGATGTTTTTTCTCAGCCCGCTGATTGGAACGAATTGCAGAAAATTGTGAAAAAGCATAAATTATTTTTGATAGAGGATTCAGCCGAAGCGCTGGGGTCAGAGTATAGTTCGACGGGCTCACTACGCGCTAAGCGCGAAAAATGCGGAAGTTTTGGAGATGCCGCAATTTATGCCTTTTATCCAAATAAGCAGATAACAACCGGAGAAGGCGGAATGATTCTAACTAATAATCGCAAAATTGCAGAGAGTTGCCGCAGTATGGCAAATCAGGGCAGAGAGAAAAAAAATGGAAAATGGTTAGAGCATATAAGGCTGGGTTATAATTACAGATTGGACGAGATGAGCTGCGCCATGGGAATTGCTCAAATGAAGCGGATCAAAGAAATTTTAGGTAAAAGGGCAAAAGTTGCTGGCATATATAATAGAAGGCTGAAATCAATTGAAGGGATTGAAGTTCCTTTTGTAAAATCCGGAAACAAATTAAGCTGGTTTGTTTATGTTATAAAATTAAGCGGGAAATTATCCGGTAAGAGGGATGTGATAATTAAAAAGATGGCAGAGAGGGGAATCCAATGCGGAAATTATTTTCAAACAATCCATTCGCAGCCGTTTTATAAAAAAGAGTTTAGATACAAAGAGGGCGATTTTCCAATAGCAGAAAATGTCAGTAAAAGAACATTAGCGCTGCCCCTTTTTAATAATTTGAAAGAAGAGGAAATAGAATTTGTGGTTAAAAATTTGAAAGAAGCAATAAGTTTAGCGCAAAAAATAAAATGAACTTTCATTCTCTATTTAAAAAAACAATTGTAACACGCAATATATTTTTTATTTTGACAGACGTAATTTTAATTGCTGTTTCGGTTTGGTTGGCTTTTTTAATAAGATTTGACGGCCTCGTGCCTGCGCAATATTTACACTTTATTTTTGAAACCGCCGGGCTCGCCATAATCTTTACTATCCCTATATTTTATTCTCAGGGGCTTTATTCTTTTTCGTGGTCTTATGTTTCAGCCAGCGAGTTGATTTCTTTGTTTAAGGCTACAAGCATTTCCTTCTTGTTTTTGGGAGCTGCGATTTATATTTCCAAAGATTTTACCTCCTTCGCAACTTTCCCAAGGTCAATTATTTTTATAAGTTATATTTTTGTATTTGTTTTGTGCGGAGCCTTGCGTTTTGCCAAAAGAATTTATTTGCACATTATCGGGTCCAACAGGTTGCTGAAAAAGGAAAAAATACTTATTATCGGAGCGGGAGATGCCGGAGAGCAGATTTTAAGAAGCATGTTTTCGGCTGTAAACAGCCCGTATACTCCGGTTGGATTTATTGATGACAGTTCCATAAAACAAAACATAACGATTCATGGGCTTAGAGTTTTAGGAAAAATTGAAGATATCCAAAAAATTGTAAAAAAATATCAGATTGAACAAATGGTTATTGCACTGCCGTCGGCAAGCGGAAAAACAATTAAAAATGCAATTGAAAATGGAAAGAAGGCAGGATTAAAAAAAATTAAAATTACACCGCCGATAACCGAAATTATCAACGGCCACTTATCTTTGCGCAGCCTCAAAGATGTTGGGGTGGAGGATTTATTGGGAAGAGAACGGGTTTCGTTAGAAATAAAACAAATTGAAAATTTTATAAAAGATAAAGTGGTTTTAATAACTGGCGCCGCGGGTTCAATTGGATCTGAATTATCAAGGCAAACCGCAAAATTTAATCCGTCTCTGCTTATGCTTTTAGACCAAGACGAAACCGGGATTTTTAATATTTCAGAAGAACTAAAAAATAAGTTTCCGCACTTGGAGATTAAATCTTTAGTAGCAAATATTTTAGACAGAAAAAAAATAGAAGAAGTTTTTAAAAACTTTGGGCCAAAAATTATTTTTCATGCGGCGGCATATAAACACGTTCCTTTAATGGAAGCCCAACCCGATGAAGCGGTAAAAAATAATATTTTTGCCGTAAAAAACTTGGCACAAGTCAGTTTGGAAACCAATGTTGAAAAATTTATTTTTATTTCAACGGACAAAGCGGTAAATCCGACTTCGGTGATGGGCGCCACAAAAAGAGTTGGCGAAATGATATGCCAGGCATATAACCAAAAAAATAATGTTAAATTTATTTCCGTAAGATTCGGAAACGTATTAAACAGCAGAGGAAGCGTGATGCCGACGTTCAAGGAGCAAATCAGAAAAGGGGGGCCCGTAGAAGTTACCCACCCTAAAATGAAAAGATATTTAATGCTGATTTCTGAAGCGTGCCTGCTTGTTGTGCAGGCAGGGTCTATGGGCAAAGGAGGGGAAGTGTTTGTTTTAGACATGGGAGAACCGGTTAAAATTTTAGACCTTGCTAAAGAAATGATTAAATTGTCCGGGCTTGAATTAGACAAAGACATCGCCATTGTTTTTACAAAACCAAGGCCGGGTGAAAAACTTTTTGAAGAAATACTTACGGCAGAGGAAGGTACCGTTGCGACGCAAAACCAAAAAATTTTTATGGCAAATCTTTCCAATATAGATTCAGTAAAATTAGAGAAAAAGATAGAAGAACTCAAAAAAATCGTAGGCAGTCCTCAAGACGAAAAAATAATCAGTATTTTGAGAAGTTTTTTGCCTCATTATAAGCCGTTTAAGGGATAAAATTTCCTCGCATCGCTTTATCGTGTTAATATTAAAGCAAGCATCAGGCCCGTTGTATAAAAAAATTTAATTCATGATTTTTTTTGGAGTGTCAAACAAAAAAATTTTAATACTTGCCCTCTTTTTTATTTTACTCGCGCCTTCAGCCGTTAGGGCTGTTAATTCCGGCGACAGCGTAAATTTTTATATAGACAGCAACTATGACTCGTCAGCCAGGTCTCAAACAACAGCCACGCTGGTTAAAACCACTTCTAATATTTATTTTTATGTAGAAAAAAAGTGGTTGGATTCTCAAATGCCGGCAAAACAGAACGAAATTCTTTTAAATTTAGATTCTTTGTCTTCAGAGTTTTCTAACAGGATTTATCCAACACTGACTTCTGTTTTCGGTTCCGAATGGAAACCCGGGGTTGACGGAGACGCAAAAATTACCATTCTGTTTCATCCAATGAAAGAGGGCACAGGAGGCTATTTCCGTTCTGCAGATGAATATTTAAAACTACAGATTTCTGATTCAAACGAAAGAGAAATGCTTTATTTGCCGATAAGTCAGATTGATAACCCGGAAATAAAGGTATTTTTGGCCCATGAGCTCGCGCACCTGATTACCTTTAACCAAAAAGACAAAATTTTTGATGTCCAAGAAGAGGTCTGGTTAAATGAAGCAAGGGCAGATTATTCTTCAAATATTCTGGGTTATGACACTTCTTATTCCGGAAGCAACCTTCAAAAAAGAGCGCAGACTTTTTTGGAAAAGCCGACAGACTCTTTGACCGAATGGCAGGAAAGTAAATATGATTATGGGGTTGTGAGCCTGTTTACCCATTATTTAATTGACCATTATGGCATAGATATTCTGGTCGATTCCTTAAAATCAAAGCTTACCGGCATAAACAGCATAAACTATGCTCTGAAGAGAAATGGAGTTAAAGAAGATTTTTCCCAGATTTTTACGAATTGGACGATAACATCTGTTGTCAACGACTGTTCTCTTGATATAAAGTATTGTTATTTAAATGCTAATTTAAAAAACCTCAGGCTGAATTCCACGCTTAATTTTTTGCCTTTGGTCGGAAATAGTGCGATTTAAAACTAAATTTTTCAAGCTCGGCCGGATTAAATTTCCAAGTTCCATATATTGTTTTTGACAAGGATAATAATTATTCAATAAAATTTTTAAAGCTTGATAAAAAAGAACAGGGAGAAATCACTATTAAAAATTTTGGCGCAGACTACAATTCCCTGATTATTATTCCCTCTCTGCAGACAAAGATTGAAGGATTCGACGGTTTTGAATTTACATACCCATATACTTTTACCGTTTCTATTGAGGGGCAGACGTCTCAAGAAGACCAGGTTTTAATTCAAAAATTATTAGACCAAATAGCTTCTCTTAAAAAACAAATTGCGGATATAATTGCCCAGAGAAATGGCGGTAATAGCAATAATAGCGCTTGTTCTAAGATAAATAATAATCTTTCTTTTGGAATGTCAAACAATAGCGAGATTAAATGTCTGCAAACTTTTTTAAAATCGCAGGGGGTGGACATTTATCCAGAAGGTTTTGTGACGGGATATTTTGGCAGTTTAACCAGATCAGCCGTAATTCGTTTTCAGGAAAAATATAGGGTAGAAATTTTAGCGCCCCTTGGGCTGTTCTCGGGAACAGGCGTTGTGGGCCCAGCAACAAGAATAAAAATAAATTTCTTTTTATCCGACGGATAATATGGAAGACCAAATTTTAGAAAAATTGAAAAAAGAATTACCGGATGTCCAGAAAAATATTCCGTTAAAGAACCATACAACATTTAAAATCGGCGGACCGGCCAAATATTTTTTTGTTGCAAAATCTAAAGAAGATTTACTTTGCGCCGTAAAAATCGCAAAAGAGCTTAAACTGCCTGTTTTCATATTGGGCGGCGGCAGCAATGTTCTGGTTTTAGACAAAGGGTTTAACGGACTGGTTGTAAAAATTGAAATTTTAGGGTGCAAAGCGGAAGAAGACAAGATTTTTTCTTTCGCCGGAACCACCCTCTATGATTTAGCGGATTGCGCGGCAGAAAATAGTTTTTCAGGATTTGAATGGGCATCCGGAATTCCGGGGGCAACAGTTGGCGGAGCCGTATATGGGCACGCGCAGGCATTTAATGAAAAAGTTTCAGACTGGATAGAGAGCATTGAGGCGTTAGATATAAAAAACCTGAAAACTAAATTTTTTTCAAAAGAGCAGTGCAAGTTTTCATTAAAAAATAGCATCTTTAAAAAGAGAAAAAATTTGATAATTATTTCTGCGACCTTTACGCCTAAAAAAGGAAATAAAGAGGAAATAAAAGGAAGAATGAATAAATTTATGAGTTACAGAAAAAATAGCCACCCCGTAACATTTCCCTCTGCCGGCTCGGTTTTTGTGAATCCTGAAAAAAGGGGTAAGGTTATCCGAGCAGGAGAATTAATTGAAAAAGCCGGGCTCAAGGGCAAAAAAATAGGTGGAGCCCAGATATCTCTGCAGCATGCAAATTTTATTATTAATTTAGGAAACGCCAAAGCCAAAGATGTTCTGGCTTTAATTAAATTGGTTCAAAAAAAAGTTAAAAAAACTTCTGACGTATCATTAGAGACAGAGGTGCAAATTTTATGAAAATAATTATATCGCTACGGTAAAAATTATGAAAATTTTAATCAGAACAAAAAATCTTGAATTAACAGCGCCGCTTAAAAGTTTTATTGAAGAAAAAATCGGAAGTCTTAAAAAATTTATAGATGTTTTAAAGCGCGAGGAAGACCCTTTGGCGAATTCCAGGCGGGATAAAAAAACATTAGCAGAAGTTTTTTTTGAGATTGAAAAAGAAAGTAAACACCATAACAAAGGCAATGTTTTCAGGTCAGAGGCAAGAATTTTATTGCCCGGTAAAAAAATAATGGCGCAATCAGCCGGAAACGATTTGTTTTTGACCGTCGTGGAAATTAAAGACAAGTTACAGCAGGAGATTAAAAAATATAAATTAAAAAAAAATGATTTAGCGCGTCGTCCTCGCCGCCGCGATTTATTCACACCTTGACAGATATTCGGCATAATATAAAATTGAAAAAGATGAATAATAACACAATTTCTGAAAGTGAGTATGAACGTAGGGGCGTATGGGGAATGCTCACTTCAATAGATTTATTTGGGTGCGACCACGAAACTATAAGCAGCGGAGAAAAAATAAAACAATATGCCATTGAAGTTTGCGATTTAATAGACATGAAAAGATTCGGAGAGCCGGTAGTCGCGCGTTTTGGCGAAGACCCGAAAGTTTCGGGATACAGCTTAGCTCAATTGATAGAAACTTCTTTAATATCGGGACACTTTGCTGAAACAGATAACTCTGTTTTCATTGATATATTTTCCTGCAAATTTTACGACCAGCAAAAAGCAGTTGATTTCACAAAAAACTTTTTTAAGGCGCAAAACCTTGTTTTTAATACCACCCTCCGCGGCGCCACAAAAGAATAACAATAAACCATTTTGTCTTCAAACCGCATTGAATAAATGCGGTTTTTCGTATAATATAACAGAATAACTATATGTCAATTTTTAGCAAAATTTTCGGGGATCCGAATGAAAAATATATAAAGGGATTGGCGCCCATTGTTGAAAAAATAAATTCTTTTGAGCCGGAATTTCAGAAATTTTCTGCAGAACAGCTAAAAGAAAAAACAAAAGAGTTTAAAGAAAGATTGGCAAAAGGCCAAACTCTGGATTATATTCTTCCAGAGGTTTTTGCATTGGTAAGAGAAGCCGCAAAAAGAACCTTAAACCAGAGACACTTTGACAGCCAGTTGATTGGGGGCATTGTTTTGCACCAAGGCAAAATTGCCGAAATGCGCACTGGCGAAGGTAAGACTTTGTCAGCTACGTTACCTGCCTATTTAAACGCGATAGAAAGTCGCGGGGTGCACATTGTAACTGTAAACGACTATTTGGCCAAGAGGGACATGGTTTGGATGGGGCAAATATATGATGCTTTGGGGCTGTCTGTAGGATGCATTGTGAACGAATCAGGTTATATTTATGATGCCAATTACAAAAATAATTTAGATAAAGAAAGAGATATTTTAGGAGGGTTTAAAGTTGTGCAGGAATTTTTGAAACCTTGTTCAAGAAGAGAAGCATATGAGGCAGATATTACTTATGGCACAAACCATGAGTTTGGTTTTGACTATTTGCGCGACAACATGGTTTATGATTTATCTCAAATGGCGCAAAGAGGATTTAATTTTTGCATTGTTGACGAGGTTGACTCAATTTTAATTGATGAGGCGCGCGTGCCCTTAATTATTTCCGGCCAGGAAGAAGAGGCAACGGAAAAATATTACCAGTTTGCAAAAATTGTTTTGCCTTTAGAAGGAAACCCTTCGGCGGGCTCAGGGCAAGTCCCTTCGGCGGGCTCAGGGCAGGCAGATTACACGGTTGACGAAAAAATGAAAGCAGTCAGTTTTACTGAAGCCGGGCAGAACAGAGTTATAAAAAGTTTGGGATCTGACCCTTGGTTAGACAACGACATTACAATAACCCATCAGTTAGAATCGGCTTTGCGAGCCAAAGTTTTATTTTTAAAAGACAGAGATTATGTTGTAAAAGGCGGAGAAATAATGATTATTGATGAATTTACGGGCCGAATTCTGCCCGGACGCAGATGGTCTGCCGGGCTTCATCAGGCAGTTGAGGCAAAAGAAAATTTGGAAGTAAAACCGGAATCTTTGACATTAGCCACAATCACATTCCAAAATTATTTCAGGCTTTATAAAAAAATATCAGGAATGACAGGAACCGCAATAACCTCGGCCGAGGAATTAGACAAAGTTTACAATCTTGAGGTTGCGGTAATTCCGACCAATAAACCAATGGTAAGAAAAGATTTGGCCGACAAAGTTTTCAAAACAGAAAGCGGAAAATTTTCAGCCGTAGTAAAAGAAATAGAGGGGTTGAACAAAAAAGGCCAGCCGGTTTTGGTTGGCACAAGGTCTGTTGAAAGAAATGAGTATCTGGGAAAATTATTGGAAGTCAAAGGAATTCCTCACCAAATTTTAAATGCAAAAAATCATGAAAGAGAAGGAGAAATTATTGCGCAGGCAGGAAAAAAGGGAGCTGTAACAATTGCAACAAATATGGCAGGCAGAGGAGTTGATATAATTCTCGGCGGTAATCCGCCAAACCTCGATGATTCTCGAGGGGTTGGGGAGCTGGGCGGCTTGCACGTTGTGGGCACAGAAAGGCACGACGCCAGAAGAATTGATAATCAGTTAAGGGGAAGAGCAGGCAGACAGGGCGACCCGGGTTCTTCGCAATTTTTTGTTTCTTTGGAAGATGATTTGATGAGAATTTTTGGCGGAGATAAAATAAAAAACTTAATGACTGCTTTAAAAGTTCCAGATGACGAGCCGATTCAGGCGAATATGATTTCAGGAGCCATTGAATCTGCCCAGTCAAAAATTGAAGGATTCAATTTTGACGCAAGAAACCATTTATTGGAATATGATGACGTAATGAATAAGCACAGGGAAATTATATATAAGAAACGATATGAATTTTTAGCAGCCAATCCGCCAGCGGGCGGATTAAAAGATAAAATTTTGGAAATTTTTAAAAAAGCAGGTTTTTCAGAAGGGGATTATAATAAAAAAGAAAAAGAAATCGGCGAGGAAGATATGCATCAAGTTGAAAAATTTGTGAGTTTAAAGGTTTTAGATAATTTATGGCAGGCGCATCTTTCAGATATGGACCATTTGCGCGACTCGGTAAGGTTAAGAACTTATGGCGGCCAGGATCCCTTGGTTGAATATAAAAATGAAGGCCACAGAATGTTTCATCAGCTTTTGCAAATGATTGACGCAAA
>LBSQ01000001.1:0-19434 GCA_000992015.1 Parcubacteria group bacterium GW2011_GWA2_37_10 | reverse complement strand
AAAAAGTGCGGAATACTAAACACAGAAGAACACCAAAAACTAATGGTTCAGAAAAAGTAGTATGAGGATAATTGCGCATTTGGATATGGATGCGTTTTTTGCCTCATTGGAGGAGGCGGGGAGCGAGATATTTTATGGTAAGCCTATTGTTGTGGGAGCCGATCCAAATTCGCCAGCTGGCGAGGGAAAAGGCAGAGGAGTTGTTTCAACCGCAAATTATAAAGCCAGAGAATATGGGATACATTCTGCTTTACCCATTTCAACTGCTTGGCAATTATCGCAAAAGGCAAAAGCAGAAGGAAAGCCGGAAGCCATATTTTTACCGGTAGATTTTGAAAGATACGGCAAGGCTTCAAGAGAAATTTTTAAAATTATCAAGAAGTATTCTAATTTAGTGGAGCCCGCCAGCATTGACGAATTCTATTTTGATTTATCTTTTTTATCGTCATTGCGAGGAGAGAGCGGAGCGACTGACGAAGCAATCCAGATTTGCCAAAAAATAAAAAAAGAAATAAAAGAAAAGTTAAAAGTTACCTGCTCTGTTGGAATCGGACCGAATAAGCTGATTGCAAAAATTTCTGCCGGAATGAAAAAACCCGACGGATTGGTTATTATAAAAGAAAAGGAAGCTGAAGAATTTTTAGAGCCATTGCCAATAAGAGAAATTCCGGGAATAGGCCCTAAGACAGAAGAGAAATTAAACCAAAAAGGAGTTAAAATTGTAAAAGAATTAAAAAAATTTTCACGACAAGAGCTCAAAGAAGCGCTTGGCAAATGGGGCGTGGAATTATATTTTAAAGTAAGGGCAATTGACGATTCGCCGATTGTTGAAAATAGAGAAGCAAAATCAATTGGAGAGCAGATAACTTTTCCGCGCGATACATTGAATGCCATTTATATAGGAGATGCTTTTGAGAAATTGTGTGAAGGAGTTTTTAAAAACTTTTTCCAGTCCGGATTCAAAAGTTTTAAAACCGTGGGCATTACTGTAAGGTTTTCCGATTTTGAAACAAAAACATCTGTCAAAACCCTTAAAAAAGAAATTTTAGGCATAAAAGAATTCAGACTGGAGGCGTTAAGACTTCTTTTGCCGTATTTTGACCGCAGAAAAAATCCCCGTAAAAAATTAATTAGGCTTATCGGGGTTAGCATTAAAGGTTTTAAAACACAAATATGAAAAAATTAATAATATTTTTGTTTATAATTTTAGTTCTGTTCGGCGCCGGATTTTATTTTAAAAATAATATTTTAAATATCTACCAATCCGCCAGCCGACAGATTACAAAGAACATCCAGGATTTCAAAAGAACAGATGCAGGAAATTTGATAACGGAAGTTTCAAGAGATTTTTTTAATCCTCCTCCGCTGGAGATTAAAGGAAAGCCCAGTCAAACGGTTTTAGACAAAAATATAATAATTAAAGAGTCCAATCTGCAGAGAAAAAATAACGGACTAGCTTCTCTATTTGAAAATGCAGAACTTAATGCTTCGGCTTTGGCAAAAGCCAATGATATGTTCCAGAACCAGTATTTTGAGCACGTTTCACCCGCGGGTTTAGACCCCGGGGAATTAGTCTTAGAATATGGATATAAATATATAGTAGCCGGCGAGAATTTAATACTTGGCAATTTTGTTTCAGAAAGAGAACTGGTGCGTTCATGGATGGACAGCCCCGGGCACAGAGCGAATATTTTAAACAATCGTTATTCTGAAATTGGGGTGGCTGTGGTAAAAGGAACTTATAAAGGAGAGTCTGTTTGGATGGGAGTTCAGGAATTTGGGCTTCCATTATCAACTTGTTCAGAGCCCAGCTTAAATTTAAAAAATGAAATTAAAGACAAAAACACCCGACTAGACCAAATGTCAGCCGAATTAGATTCAGAAAAATCAAAGATAGATAATGCAAATACTAAAAATCCTCAATACAATAATTTGGTGGAAAGTTATAACCGGTTGGTTGCGCAATATCAACTGCTTGCCGATGAAGTAAAAAATTTAATTCCGCAGTATAACAATCAGGTAAATATTTTTAACGATTGCGTCAAAGGCAGCTAAAAAATGGAAATCAATCTCGGAAAATACGAACATTATAAAAGAAAACATTACGAAGTTTTAGATGTCGCGAAGCACTCCGAAATTATGGAATATTTAGTCGTATATAAAGCCCTTTATGGAGAAGGCAAATTATGGGTAAGGCCGCCGAAATGTTTTTTCAAGAAGTTGAATTCAACGGTAAAAAAGTTACGCGATTTAAATACATCGGTGAATAATATCGGCGAATAATCTAGTGTGGCTAAATTTCTACGATCGTAGAAATTTAGCCACACTAAAACTTATGACAAAATATAATAAATTGGTAAGGGATAAAATTCCCGAATATATAAAAAGTAAGGGGGGCGCGCCAATTATGCATATTGCAGATGATAGTGAATATTGGCAGAAGTTAAAAGAAAAATTGCAGGAAGAAATAAATGAATTTATGGAGGCAGAAACCATTGAAGAAATGGCAGATATTCTGGAAGTTATTGATGCAATTTCGGATTTCAAAAATTTTAATAAAAACGAATTGCAAGAAACAAAAAATAAAAAAGCCGATGACCGCGGAAAATTTAAAGATAAAATAATTTTAGAAGAATCGTAATTCAGAAGCGGGGTATTACACCCTTATATTCTCGAGAATGTGAGAATGTTGTATAATGATAATATGAAAAATTCTAAACAAATTGAAAAACATATTAAAGGAATTGCAAATCATAGAAGAATCGATATATTATTTTTAGTTGCGTCTAGTAGTAGAATAACGTTAGATGATATCTCCAAAAGCTTGAATTGTAATTTTAAAACTATTTCAGGGCACACTTTAAAGCTAGTTAATGCGGGTTTGCTTGATAAAAATTATAGCGGACGAATGATTTTGCATTCCTTGTCGCCCTACGGAAAAATTTTTGTAAAATTTATTAAGGATTTTAAGAAGTTGTGAAATAGCGGCGTCCCGTAGTTTGAGTATTCTTACATTCTCGAGAATATGAGCATGTATTATAATAGGAGAATATTATTATTGTGAAAATTGGAAAATACGAACATTATGAGGGAAAGCAATATGAAGTTTTAGGAATTGCAAAACATTCAGAAACGCTTGAGGAATTTGTGGTATATAAAGCTCTGTATGGCGAGGGCGAGTTATGGGTTCGTCCGCTGAAAATATTTTTAGAAGAAGTTGAGTCAAACGGTAAAAAAGTAAAAAGATTTAAATATATTGGAAAATAAATTTTTTAAATATGAAAAAAATAATGACGCTTTGTATAATTCACCAGCATCCAAAGGTTTTACTTGGAATGAAAAAAAGAGGTTTTGGAGTGGGTAGATGGAATGGGTTTGGGGGAAAAGTTAATGAAGGAGAAACAATTGAACAGGCAACAAAAAGAGAATTATTTGAGGAGGCAAGTATTAGTATAGATAGTTTAAAACAACTGGGTGTGATAGACTTTCATTGGAATAATAGGCCAGATATAATAGAAGTTAATATTTTTAAAGCAGACAAATTCAGCGGTATTCCAACAGAATCAGAAGAAATGAAACCAGAATGGTTTGATATAAAAGAAATTCCATTTAGCCAAATGTGGACCGATGATCCGTTCTGGATGCCGTTGTTTTTGGAAAACAAAAAATTTAAAGGAAAATTTGTTTTTGACGAAAATGATAATATATTGGAAAAGGAATTAAACGAAGTTGAGAATATTTAAAATATGAAGTTTGCAATTGTTTCAGACAGCCATGGAAACGTGGCAAATTTTAAAAAAATCGCGCAGTGGCTTAATGAAGAAAATATTAAAATTATTTTACACTGCGGAGATATTGGAAACCCGGAAAGTTTGAAAGAATCGCTGGCTGATTTCCGCGGCGAGTTTTTTGCCGTTTTCGGAAATATGGACGCAGATTTCAAAATTTTAATTGGAGAATACAATAAAATACCGAGAGTAAAAATTGAAACGGAAGTTTTAAAAATTAAAATTGAAAATAAATCTATTGCGCTGACTCATTTTCCGGAAGAAGCCCGAAAATTGGCGGAAAAGCGTAACCCTTCGAGACCCTCAGGGCAGGCATACAATGTGGTTTTTTATGGCCACACTCACCGTCCATGGGAGGAAAAAGTCGGCAATTGCCGGCTAGTTAACCCCGGCGAATCCGCGGGCCAATTTTATAAACCAACGTTTGCAGTTTACGACACAGCAGAGGATAAATTGCATCTGAAAATTTTAGAAAAATTGTAAAACCATTTTTTGAAAGTCCGAAATAGAAACGTCGGGCTTTTTTGTTAAATACAAAAAGTGGGCGTTGACTATTATGTAAATAGGGGTTATGATGATTTTATTAGTTTATCTAAAATATGCAGCAGAAATATTATATTTTTATAGCCGTTGTAATTCTGGCTATTCTGGCCGGAATTTTTGCATATCCCAATTATTACGATAAAGGCATTGATTTTGCAAACTCAAAATTCGGCTGGACTGTCCCGCATTTTTGGGAAAAACCCTATGTTTTGGGTTTGGATTTGCAGGGAGGAGTTAATTTGATTTATCAGGCGGATTTGAGCGCAACCCAAGATAAATCCGGAGCTATGGCGGGATTAAGAGATGTGATTGAAAGAAGGGTTAATATGTTCGGCGTGTCAGAGCCAGTTGTGCAAGTTCAGGGGCAGGACAGGCTGATTGTTGAATTGCCCGGAGTAAAAGATGTTCAGCAGGCAATAAAAATGATTGGCGAAACTCCTTATCTGGAATTTGACGAGCAAAAAACAGAGGAAGAAAGCAAGCCCATTTTAGATAAAATAAAGGAGTTGCAGGATGCCGAGGCAAAAGGCGAGGATATTACTAAAATAAAGGACTGGACGTTGGCGTTGCAAAATCCGTACTTTAAGCCGACAGAATTGACCGGGAAATATTTAAAATCAGCTACAGTTAATTTTGACCCCACAACCTATAAGCCAGAAATACAATTACAGTTTAATGATAACGGTGCTAAAATTTTTGAAGACATTACATCCAGAAATATCAGTAAGCCAATAGCTATTTATTTGGACGGAGCCTCTATTATTGATACAACCGGAGACGGAAAAATAGATTTGCAGGATTCATATGCGCCGATTGTGCAGAACAAAATATCCGGAGGCAGAGCTGTTATAACCGGGAGCATGAATGTGCAGACAGCAAATGACATTGCCAGAAGGTTGAACTCCGGAGCTTTGCCGGTAAAAATAGGCGATCCAATTTCTCAAGAAACCGTAGGTCCGACACTAGGAGCGGTTTCATTGCAAAAATCACTTACAGCCGGCTTATACGGCCTTTTGGCAGTTGTTGTATTTATGATTTTAATTTATAGATTCCCAGGATTTTTAGCCTCTATAGCCCTGGTAGTATATGTTGCAATAACCCTATCCATTTTTAAACTTATTCCTGTTACTTTAACATTGGCCGGCATCGGTGGTTTTATATTATCTATTGGAATGGCGGTTGATGCCAATATTTTGATTTTTGCTAGGATGAAAGAAGAGATAAAAGCCGGAAAAGCCTTGGAAGCTGCAATTGAGGAAGGATTCCACAGAGCATGGCCGTCAATCCGAGACAGCAACTTTAACTCTTTAATTGTTTGCGCAATTCTATTTACATTTGCGACGTCTTTTATCAAGGGGTTTGCTTTAACATTGAGTTTAGGCATTATCGTCAGCTTGTTTTCCGCTATTTTCATAACACGGATATTCTTGATGATATTCGTAGGCAAATGGGCCGAAAAAGTAAAATGGCTACTGTAAATTACCAATTAACAATTTCCAATTTACAATAAATGAGTCAATGAAACAATGAAACATTCAATGAAAATTGAAAATTGATACCTGAAAATTAATTTATGCAATTTAACTTCACTAAATATTCGCCAGTTTATTACATATTTTCCGGGATTTTGATTATAGCGGCAATTGCTTCTTTGTTTTTGTTTGGCTTGAAATTCGGCATTGAGTTCACGGGAGGCAGTAATATGGAGGTTGATTTTCAGAATCAGAGGCCGGCTAACGAAGCGATGCAAAGCGCTTTATCTTCATTTAATCTTGGAGATATCATTATCCAGCCTACGGGAGCAAACGGGGCAATTTTGCAGTTTCGGGGAATTGACGAAGCGACTCACCAGCAGATACTTTCAAAATTAAATGGGCTGTCGCCGGCGCAGGAAAAAAGTTTCCAATTTATCGGTCCTTCCATAGGACAGGAATTGAGAAACAAGACAGAAATTGCCATTTCCTTGGCTTTGCTATCGATAACTTTATATATTGCTTTTGCTTTTAGAAAAGTATCAAAGCCAATGTCTTCATGGAAATATGGAATCACTTCCTTGATAGCTCTTTTTCACGACATTTTAATTCCATTGGGAGTTTTTTCTGTTTTGGGAAAATTATATAATGTAGAAATAACCATTCCAATAGTTGCCGCGCTTTTGACTATTTTGGGTTTTTCAGTGCACGATACAATTGTTATTTTTGACAGGATACGGGAAAATATATTAAGAAATGGAATGGGGCAATTTGACCAAACCGTAAATTGGAGCTTAAACCAGACAATCGGAAGGTCCATAAGCACTGTTATGACCGTTTTATTTGTGATGATCTCCCTTTATTTTTTTGGAGGCGAAACTCTTAGATATTTTGCCTTATCTTTGATAATCGGAATCACTTCCGGAGCTTATTCCTCAATATTTATTGCCAGTCCTTTGCTGATAAGCTGGAAAAAATGGGACGAGCGGCGCGCTACAAACAAATAGTTACAATGGCGCGAAACTTTGAGTTTTAGCCAGAAGTTTGTTAAAATATTGATTTGGCTTGACACGAATTTTATAATATGGTAAATTAAATAATACTCAATAAATACACACAAAGAGCATGCAAAAAGTCAATTATCCTCAAATATACCAAAAGATTACCAAAGGTCTTTCGCCAAAAACGAAGGAAATTTTTAGCCGCAGATTCGGCGTAAAAACAGGCGCTCCTGAAACGTTGGAAGCAATTGGGAAAACCTATGGCATTACCAGGGAAAGGGTCCGCCAGATAGAGGAGGTTGGTTTTTCATTTGTAAAGAAACAAAATAAAGAAACATTAGATAAAATTTTCAGCGATTTTGTTGCTTATTTCAAGGAAAAGGGCGGATTTAGAAAAGAAGAAAATGTTCTGGACGAATTAGGCGGGAAAAAAGCCAAACCCTATGTTTTATTCTTATTAACATTGGGCGAACAGTTTTCCAGGGTTTGCGAAAAGAAAGACTTCTATTATTTTTGGTCAACAATGCAGGACGCGCAGACCAGAGTTAAGGAAAATTTGAGCGCTTTAGTTTCTGAAATCCAAAAAATTGGAACTCCGTTTTCCAAAAAAGAATTTTTTTCTAAACTCAATTTAAAACCGGAATTTACAGAATCGGTTGTGACGTCTTATCTTGAAATTTCAAAGAAAATTCAAGAAACAAGCGACGGTAAAATAGGATTAATTGACTGGCCCGAGATTAAGCCAAGGGGAGTCAAAGATAAGTCGTTTTTAGTGTTTAAAAAACATCAAAAACCGCTTCATTTTACAGATGTCGCAAAATTAATAGACCAGCTTGAGTTAAATTTTGCAGATAAAAAAACCTATCCCCAGACAGTCCATAATGAGCTTATAAAAGACCCGAGATTTGTTTTGGTGGGCAGGGGGACGTATGCTCTAAGCGAATGGGGTTATGAGCCGGGAACCATAAAAGATGTAATTTTGAAGGTTTTGCAGAAAAATATCGGCCCTCAGGATAAAGAAGATATTGTAAAAGAAGTTTTAACTAAAAGATTGGTTGAAAAAAATACTGTGTTGATGAATTTAAATAACAAAAAATATTTTGAAAAAGATTCAGACGGCAAGTATTTTGTAAAGAAAACGCAAACCGCATAATCAAAACAAAAGCGCTCAAAAGGGCGCTTTTGCGTTGTATTGATTATCAATTACGGCAGAGGTATAATAAAAATATGACAGACATAGAACCAATAATAACATCGTGGCTTGTCTCGCCAATAGGACTGCTGATTACGGCGATAGTGATAATAGCCATTATTGCTATATCAACGGCCCGTATAATGACCAGCTTTCCAAGCAAAGAATAATTCTATATCGCTATACGTTAAAATTATATCGCTACGTTAATTTATGGATATTTTTTATATACTTCTTATAGAGCTATCTATAGCAACAGTAATATATTATATAGTATTTTTCTCGTTTATTTTTTATTGGCACCTAGTAAAAGTGAGCTATATTATTGTGCCGTTTATCTTTGCCTTTGAATTTTTTGCAGCAGGATTTTTTATTATTTCTATAATTACAATTATCATAAAATTTCTGCCCTATTTTATTAATTTATTAAATTAACGGAATGCATGCATCACTATTTTGGTTAGAATGGGTAAAGAAAACGATTTGGGACCCATTTTGGTGGGTGATTTTGTTTTTGATAATTTTATGGGCGCCGTTTTTAAGAGTTTGGTGGTGGGTTTTTTTGCCGTTGATGCTTTTAAGGCAGTTAAAGACTCTTTATTTGTGGTGGATGAATTGGGATTATGATTATCAAAAAGCAAAATGGGTGCTGTTGGAAATAACTCCGCCAAAAGAAGTTTTGGTTCCGGCTAAAGCCATGGAAGACGTGTTTTCTGCTGTTTGGCCTCTTTTAGATGTGGGAAACTTCAGGGAAAGATGGTGCGACGGAGAATTGATAAACGGGCCGTACTGGTGCTCCTTTGAGTTGGCAAGCGTTGAGGGGAAAGTTCATTTTTATGCCAGAATGAGAGGAGAACATAGGATGCTCCTTGAAACATCTTTATACGCCCATTACCCCGAAGTAGAAATTCGCGAGGTTTCAGATTATACAAAACTTGTTCCCCCAACAGTGCCCAATGAAGAGTGGAATATGTACGGTGAAGACTTTGATTTCTATAATGGAAAACCAGACGCTTATCCAATAAAAACTTACGAGAAATTTTTTGAGCCGCAGGGCGAAAGAATTTCAGCTGAAGAAAAGAGAATTGACCCGATAATCTCTTTATTGGAGGCATTATCAAGATTAGGGCCGGGAGAGCATTATTGGGTGCAGTTTATTACGGTCCCTATTCCGAAGCACGATGAGCCGGAATTTTGGGAAGAAGGGCAAAAAATAATTAATACTATTTCCAAGCGCCCCATAAAAAAAGAAACAACCCTGTTTGAAGATTTGTGGTATGTGGCGAAACAAATTATTTTAGGCCCGGAAAAAGAAGGCGAGGGCGAATCAACGTCGTATAGTTGGGCGCAAACGGAAGAGGATGAAGAAACTGGCGAGATGAGGATATCGCTTACTACGGGCGAAAGGGAAGTTATTACCGAAGTAGAAAATAAACTAAAAAAGCCTTGTTTTAGAACAACTATAAGAGGAGTTTACGTTGCAAAAAGAGAAAATTGGATTTCGCCTCACAAAACAATAATGAGGGGCTATGCAGGCCACTTTTCAACAGACAATTTAAATACTCTGGGGTTTAAAGGGGAAACAAGGCCAAAAGTGCATTATTTTTGGAGAAGGAGAAGAGAGTTTTTGAGAGCAAGAAAAATGTTTAGGATGGCTGTTTTAAGATTTCCTCCGCTGTTTCCAAAAAGAATGTCTTCTGATTTAAATCCGATTTTAAGCGCAGAAGAAATGGCAACTTTATATCACTTTCCTATAAGAGTTTCAGGAATGTTGGCCCCAACTATGGCAAATGTTGAATCTAAAAAAGCCGGCCCTCCGCCAAATTTGCCAATTGAGTAATACTAATCTGCTTGCTAAAACATAGTTTTTAAATAGCAGTAATTATCACCCCCGCAAAGCGGGGGATCGATGGGATAATCCCAAAAGTGAGTTAATTATAGCAAATTATAAACCTATGTCAAGAGAACGAGAAGCCGAGATTAAAAATTGTCAAAATTGCAAAAAGGACTTTACCATTGAGCCCGATGATTTTGCGTTCTACGAAAAAATAAAAGTGCCACCACCGGTTAATTGTCCGCGATGCCGTTTCATTATTTTTGCCCCGACAGCCCGGAGATTGTTTACTGCGAGCAGTGCTACAATGCAGAAGTAGCGTAAAATTAAAAATCAAAAAAAATGTCTAAGGATTTAACTTATATTGCCAAAACAAATTTTCGCAGGGCCGAACAGATATTCGGAATTAGAAGAGCTGATAGGCGTCAGCACATGTATGTAATCGGGAAAACCGGAGTTGGTAAGACGGCTTTTTTGAAGAATATGGCTCTGCAGGATATCGAAAATGGGCAAGGGCTTGCTATTATTGACCCTCACGGGGAGTTTGTTGAAGAAATATTGGATAATATCCCTCCTCACCGAGTCAACGATGTAGTTTATTTTAATCCCGCGGATATGGGATATCCCGTTAGTTTTAACATTATGGATGTGCCCGATCCAAGATATAAGCACTTAATCGCATCGGGATTGATTGGTATTTTTACTAAAATTTGGGCAAATGTATGGTCTGCCCGCATGGAATATATTCTTGCCAATTGCATTTTGGCTTTGCTGGATACTCCCGGCACCACGCTTTTGGGCATACCAAGAATGCTGGTTGATAGAGACTACCGGCAAAAAATTATTAACAATCTCAAAGACCCGGTGGTAAAATCGTTTTGGATTAACGAATATGAAGAGTGGGATCCGCGGTATCGCAATGAAGCTATTGCTCCTGTTCAAAATAAAGTAGGACAGTTTCTGAATGTTTCTTTTGTAAGGAATATTGTGGGCCAAGCCAAGAACACCATTGACATTGATGAAATAATGAATAACCAAAAAATTCTGCTGGTTAATGTTTCTAAGGGCCGAATTGGCGAAGATAATGCGGCTATTTTGGGAGCTATGATAATTACCAAGATACAGCTCTCGGCGATGGAACGGGTCAGAATTCCGGAAGACGAAAGAAAAGATTTTTATTTGTATGTTGACGAGTTTCAGAACTTCGCCACAGACTCTTTTGTAAATATTTTATCAGAAGCCCGCAAATACCGCTTGGATCTGATTATTGCCCATCAATACATTGGGCAACTGGTCACCGATACGAGCACTGCTGTAAGGGATGCTGTTTTTGAGAAAGTGGGCACTATGACTTATGATAGACGGCATTACTTCCAGGCCATTTTCCGCCACAACTATTGCCCCTGCTCCTGTTATTAAAAACAATAAAAAGCGGGAAGAAATAATTAGAATTTCCCGGTCAAAGTATGCCCATACCGTAAAGTCTGTTGAGGAAGAAATTAATCGTTGGGCCGCGAATATGGAAGTTTTTGCTAATACTCAAGGTTATTCTGATCTTTCTAACCCCCAGAATTTTTCTAAACCCTTATACAAACCGAACAACTCGTTAAGCAACTCTCGCTCTCTTGATTCAACAAAGCTATACGATGTTAAATGTTCAAATTGTGGGAAAGACGCAAAAATTATTTTTGAGCCGGTTGCCGGGAGACCTGTTTACTGCAGAAGCTGTTTGAAAAAAATAAAAGCCGGGGAAATACAACCCGTATCATCGGCGAGCGCAAGAGAAACATCTGATATGCCTGAGCAAAAAACGGGACAGGCCGGAAAGAAATTAGAGAACGTTTCGGCTTTGGGAGATTTGGGCATAGAATTTGCCCCGCCTGAAAAAATAGAGCCAATATCTTTTCATTCTTTCGATAGGGGGCAAAGCGGGCAGAAGAAATCGGAAAAATCTTTCGGCACCCTTTCTACTTCGCTCGGCGCAGGCGCTCAAGACAAGCCCAAGAGGAGAGAGGTTAATCTGTCGGAATTGAGAAAAGCGCTGGAAGAGTCTCTGGACAAAAAACCCGAAAAAAATGACGGCAACCCGTCATTGCGAGGAAGACAGCAGTCTGACGAAGCAATCTCGCCTCCGCCTTCGGTTGCGGCGGAGCAAGGCCAGAGTGAAAGCACTTACTCGAGATTGCCACGCTCGTCCGCGGGGCTCGCTCGCAATGACGATAAAAAAGATAAGGGAGCAGAGCGAACACTTGCCCCGAGTAGCGACGAGGGGAAAAAACCCGAAGAAAAATCAAAAGACAAAAAACCCGAAAACAAGAATATAATAAAGCCCGGAGAAACAGTTAAATTTTAATTCTTAAGAACCGCTTGGATTCTGGGCGGTTTTTTTGATCCTCCTTCGCCCTTCGACAATCTCAGGATTTCGCTTGAAAGCTTCGGACGGACGCGGTAGGATAAAAACATGAATCAAGAAACTCGTAATTGCCAGAACTGCGCAGAAGTGGCGTAATTATAGTAAAATATGCTATAATCATAGTAATTAAATACTATAATTAGCGTAGCGATATAATCATAGTAATAAAATACTATGATTAGCGTAGCGATATAATCATAGTAATAAAATACTATGATTAGCGTAGCGATATAATCATAGTAATAAAATACTATAATTAGCGTAGCGATATAATCATAGTAATAAAATACTATAATTAGCGTAGCGATATAATCATGATTTCTCTTAAATCTAAAATAACACAAAAGATTCTTAATTTACTTATTTTAAATGAAAATGGGCGTTTTTATGTGAACGAACTGGCAAAAATAATAAATGAGTATCCTGCAAATGTCCATAAAAAACTTGTTGAACTTGAAAAAGAAGGCATTGTGGCAGATGATTTTCAAGGTATGGAAAGATATTTTTATATCAATAAAAAATATAAATTCCTAAAAGAATATAAAAACATAATTTTAAAAGGAGTTGGTTTTGAAAAAATCTTAAAAGAAAAATTAAAACAAATAAAAGGCATTGAATCTGCCTATATTTTCGGTTCTTATGCCAAAAACAAGCTCTCTGAGGAGAGCGATATAGACATTTTGGTTGTGGGCAGTTTTAAAACAACAGAACTTCAAAGGGCGCTTTTGGAAGTTCAAAAATTGGCGGGTAGAGAGATAAATTCAATTGAGCTATTAAACAACGAATTTAAAAAGAAGATAGAAGAAAAAGATGAATTACTTATAGATATTTTTTCAAAGGATCATATAAAAATTATTTAAATGAGCTTGTTTTTTGAATCAAAATTTTTTGAGAAAAGGAAATTTGAGGAAAAGACAATTAAGAAATATTTTTCTGGTGCCGAAAGGGATTTTAAAATAGCCAGAGAAAATAAGGATCCCGAAGTGGTTTTTAAGTTTTCCTATGATTGTTTGATAAAACTTGGTATTACTCTGATTGTCTCACAGGGTTATAGGATAAAAAGCAGAACCGGGCATCACATCAAAATTTTAGAGAAGCTTTCCCAAATTTTGGAGAATAAAGATATTGAAATAATGGGCGAGGCAATGAGAAAAAAGAGGAATTTTGATTTATATGAAGGTGGCGTAATTATTTCAGAGAAGGAAGCAAAAGAATACTTTAATTTTGTGAAAAAAATTATTGCGGAATCGGAAAGATTCCTTAAAAATCAAATTAGCCTATTTTAAAATAAATGGAATCTGAAATAAAAACACATTCAACAAGTTCAGTGCAGGCTTGCCAAAATTGCAGAAAGGACTTTACAATTGAACCCGATGATTTTGCGTTTTATGAAAAAATAAAAGTGCCCTCGCCGACCTTTTGCCCGGAATTTGAAACATCCTATGCCCCGGACCGTCCGGAGATAATTTACTGCGAAAGTTGCTATAATGCCGAGGTGGCGTAAAATTTCGCATACTATTGACAACGATATATCATAAATGATATATAATAATATAGAGTACAAAGTTTCATTTTATAGAGACAATAAGGGCAAAAGTTCGGTTTTAGAATATATTGATGAGTTGCCTGAAAAAGAGAGGTCGAAAGTTTATAAATACATTAAATTTCTTAAGGCCAATAAGGGGGTTTTAGACGAGCCGTATTCAAAACATATCAAGGGGAAAATAAGAGAACTGCGTGTGGATTTTGGCAAAAACAAGCATAGGATTTTCTATTTTACTTTTGTTGAAAAGAATATTATTTTTCTCCATGCTTTTCTCAAAAAAACTCCTAAAACTTCCGTGCGTGAAATCAAAAAAGCAGAAGATATGTATTATAATATTATTAATAATCCAAAAGTATATGAACAAAAATAAAACCCCCCAAAATGAAGTATTTATAGATTTTGATGATATTCTGAAAAAAGAATTAAAGAATCCAAAATTTAGAAAATATTACGATGAACACGGAAAGCAGCTGGAGATTGCTTATCAGATTTTGCAGTTGCGAAAAAAGAAAAAAATGTCTCAAACTCAACTGGCAAAAAAGATTGGCACTAAGCAAAGCAACATAGCCAGAATGGAATCAGGTCAGCAAAATTTTTCAGTTGATATTCTTGGGAAAATAGCAGAAGCTCTCGGTTGCAATGTGAAGATAATATTTTGTAGATAAATGAAACAAGAAACCCATTCGTCGCTTCGCTCCTCAGGGCAGGCAAAAATTTGCCAAAATTGTCCCGACTTTCATTAAAATTTAAAAAGTCATGAATAGTCAAACTAAAGTTTGTCAAAACTGTCATAATGAGTTCGCCATAGAACCCGATGATTTTGCGTTTTATGAAAAAATGAAAGTGCCCTCGCCGACCTTTTGCCCGGAATTTGAAACATCCTATGCCCCAGACCGTCCAGAAATTATTTACTGTGAAAGTTGCTATAACAGCGAGGTCGCATAGCGTAGCGATACAACGCAGAAGTAGCGTAACTTTATAAAGTTTGATTACAATATGTTTATGACAAAAATTACCGAAACAAAAAATAAGAAAGAGATTTATTTTAAATGTAAAAAGTGCGGAGACGAAATCTATTGGAATACAAATAAGCAAATGATTCATTGCAAATGTGGCGCTTTGGGCGTGGATGGGTGCGAGGATTATGTTCGTTTGCTTGGAGATGAAAAAAATCACGAAGAAGTTATGAGAGAAAGAAAAACTGAAAATAATTTAACAAAAAGTATTTAAGTCTGCAAAAGCTTGACTTACTGGTTTGATTGAGATAGCATAATAAGTGAAGTCACCTGCGCCTGCCGAAAGGGAGTGTGCAGGTTTTGTTTTTATTGGTATAATGCGTTAATGAGCGATAAAAGAGTTAACATATTTATTGACGGCGGAAATTTTTACCATTTGGCTTTAAGAAAATTAGGTTTTTCTGAATCCAATTTTGATTTTGAAAAGTTTGCAATATTCTTGGCAAATGGCAGGAAAATATCAGATATGGGCAAACGATTCTATATCGGCACAGTATCTGAAAGGCATGGCGACCAAAGAAGCAAGGAGGCCATGTCAAAACAAACCGCTTTATTTACCAGATTGAGAAACCTTAATTGGGAAATAAAGACAAGCAAATTGCGCAGAAGACTTGAAGAGATAAAAATTGACGACAGGGTTGTAGATTACAAAAATATTCTTAAAAAAGGAATAGAAAAAATACAATACGAAAGGTTAAGAGAAAAGGGTATAGACGTGAAGCTTGCCACAGATTTGATTGTCGGGGCGATTGATGACAAATATGATGTTGCTGTGGTGGTTAGTTCAGATGCTGATATTATTCCAGCCATAGATTGGGTCAGGAACAGAACCCATAAAAAAGTTGAATACATTGGTTTTTCAATAATTGACATGAACGACGAAAAAAAATCTACAATCCCGTCTTTAACACTTATAGCCAAAACAGATATCCAAAGGACTTTGGTAGCGTCAGATTTGAAACCATTTATACAAGAAACATTGTTTGGTAAAAATAGTGCTATAACGCAGAGGTAGCATAAAAATATGAATCAAAAAACCAAAACATGCCAAAATTGCAAAAACGACTTTGTCATTGAGCCCGATGATTTTGCGTTTTATGAAAAAATAAAAGTGCCTGCGCCGACCTTTTGTCCGGAGTGCAGATCGCAAAGACGCATGGCATTTTATAATGTGCTCCAATGCTAAAATTTTGGTGGAAAAAAGAATGGCGGGCAAAGTTGATATTATGTATGGCAACCATTTCGTTGTATCGCCTGAACCGTGATTTCAAAGATTGGTTGATTGCCTCCACCGTGTGAGCAAATTTTACCATGTATTTGTCTTAATTGGAATTTTAAAAATTTTGTGCTATACTAAAAATGTAATTAAAAATAATGAATATAGAAGTTATCAAAAAAAATCTGTTCCTATTTTAAAAAAATATGGCATTAAATCTGCCGCGATTTTTGGTAGCGTTGCAAGGGGGGAAGACGGGCCGGATAGCGATATTGACATGTTGGTTCATTTGGGAGACAGAATGGGAATTTATAAATTTATTGGTCTTCAGTTTGAATTGGAAAATACTCTGGGAAAAAAAGTTGACTTAGTTTCAGACAAGGCGATAAATAAATATATTAAGCCATACATGGAAAAAGATTTAACTTTAATATTTTGATATTGATTTATCCCAAGTTTGGGATACGATCCAAATAGATATTCCCGATTTGATTAATAAGATTGAAAATTATTTAAAATAAAAAAACATTAGCCGTTCCATGGAGCGGTTTTTTGATTGTTTGCCTTGCTGAAAGTACATAAAAAAGTTATGATAGAAATAATTAAATATCAAAACTATTATGGCAGAAAAAAATAGAATTCGCAGATTTAAATTGGCGCCTCCGCCTCCGGAGCTGCCTATTTATGGCGCGGTTGAGCCCGAAGATTGCTCTTTTATTGGCAAAACCAATTATGAAGCGGCTTTGCAGGAGCAAAAATTTATTTTTGGCATTAAGCGAGTAGACAGGCGTAGGCACGTGTATGTTGTCGGCAAATCCGGAGTGGGCAAGTCCAAACTTTTGGAGCTTTTTGTGCGCCAAGATATTGGGTACAACCACGGCATTTGTTTTATTGACCCTCACGGCGATGTTATAGAAGAAATTTTGCATTTTATTCCAGAAGACCGCATAGATGATGTTGTGCTTATTGACCCGTCTGACTCCAAATATCCCATTTCTTTTAATCCACTTGCCAACATTGACCCGGGTTTTAAACATCAACTAACGCAAGGTTTAATAGAGGTTTTGGAAAGGCAATTCGGCGCCAATTGGACGCCCAGGCTTGAGCACGTATTCCGATTTACCTGTTTGGCTCTTTTAGATTACCCGCATGGCACCATGCGGGGCATGATTTCCATGCTTACCGACAGAAATTACCGACAGCTGGTGGTTGAATATATTCAAGACGATATGGTTAAAAGATTCTGGGCCATTGAGTTTGCTGATTGGTCGGAAAAATACGACACCGAAGCCATTATTCCCTTGGTAAATAAACTGGCGCAGTTTTTGTCAGACCCAGCCTTGCGAGGCATTTTTGGTCAGGAAGAAAATAAGGTTGATTTGGAAAAACTGATGAATAATGGAAAAATTATTTTAATAAACCTATCCAAAGGCAAATTGGGAGAGGAAAACGCCAGTTTTTTTGGTTCAATGTTTATTACAAAAATCAAGCAAGCGGGCATGGCGAGGGCATCTTTGCCGGAAGCCGAAAGAAAAGATTTTTATTTGTATGTTGACGAGTTTCATAATTTGATGACTGAAACCTTTGAAAACCTATACTCGGAAGCCCGAAAATATGGTCTTTGCCTCACCGTGGCCCACCAATATATGGGACAGCTCATCCCGAAAGTCCAGCAGGCGGTTTTGGGAAACACAGGAACCATTATTGTGTTTAGAGTTGGGGGCGAAGACGCGGTTAAATTGGATTATGCCACCAACTCATAAGTCTTTTAAAAAGGAAATTATTGAGCAATCGTGTAAAAAGTACACCATTTCAGCTGAAGCCGCCAAAAAACTTATGGAACAAGAGGAGTCAAAAATTATGAGAAGCTCTCACGAAAAATCTATAATTCAAGGAAAGGGTAAGGGACCGGACAAACCCGCCTCCGCTGAAGTTTCCACCTCCGATAAATCTTCGGCGGGACAAGCCGGCGAGGCAAAGCCAGAAGAGCCATTAATTTAAAAAAAAGATTATGAATAAAGCAGAAGAAAAATATATTGAAATAATGAGGGAAAAGACCGGCGAAGAACGGCTTAAAACTGCAATGGATCTGCGAAAACTTGCATTGAAATTAGCAGAGTGTGGCATAAGACATTATCGTCCTAAAATATCAAAAAAAGAATTAAGAATAGAACTTCAAAAAAGAATCTATGGATTTGGTTTTCCTTTTGAAAATAGTAAAAAAACGGCTTGATAAGGCAGGCATTCCTTACATGGTTTCTGGCGGCGTTGCCGTAAGTTTTTGGGGTTTCCCCAGAACTACCCATGACATCGATATAGTCATTGAAGCACAAGAAAAAGACAAAAACAAAATTATAAAGATTTTTGAAAAGGACTTTTATATTTCCGATGAAGCCGTTGAAGAGGCGATTAAAAATAGATTTACTTTCAATATAATTGATAACAAGAGCGGGTTAAAAATTGATTTCTGGTTGCTTAAAAAAGATGCTTTCGGAAAGTCCGAATTTAGCAGAAAAATAAAAGAAAGAATGTTTGGCGAGGACATTTTTATAATCTCACCTGAAGATCTTGTTTTGTGCAAACTTATGGGGTTTGAAGAAACAAAATCTGGCCGTCGATTGCAAGACGCTAAATCCATTTTACAGACATCAAGAGTTGATATGAAATATATCAAGTCTTGGGCAAAAAAACAGGGGACAATAGAAATTTTAAATGATTTATTAAAAGACTAATGCTATTAAATATATGTTTGTTCCTAATAAAAAAGAAATTGAACATTACTATAGTCCAGAATTTGGCTTTGAAAAAATAGTTTGCCTGGAATGCTACCAGCACGGAGTAGTATAGTTATCAAAAAATTCGGGTTGAAAAACTCGTTTTTTTGTGATATAATAACAGTATAAAGAGTATGAAAAATTGGTCCACAAATACAAGAAAATTAAGGAAGGATAAGGAAAAATTTGCCATTTGGAAGTTGGAGCAAATGGTTAATTTTGGTTTGGGGAAAAAGAAAATTAAAAAAAGCGAACTCAAAAAATATTGGAAGGTTATAAATATAGATCCGGCTAAAAGGAAATTTTTGTCTTTGTTTGTAAAATAATGGAAAGAATTTTATCTGAAAACCAGCAAAATATTCTCAATATAATAAGCAAAGACAAGCTTATTTGCGATAATTTCTATTTGACCGGAGGCACTGCTCTAGCCGAATTTTATTTGCGGCATCGTTTGTCGGAAGATTTGGATTTTTTTGCTGAAAAGGAATTTGACGTGCTGGGCATTTCTATATTTTTTGAGAAAATAAAGAAAGAGGCAAAAATAAGGAAAACTGAGTATCATCAAAGTTTCAACCGTAATTTATTTTTTCTTGATTTAGCAGACGGTGATAAGGTAAAAATAGAATTTACTTATTTTCC